>JBIOEJ010000266.1:0-1528 GCA_044445965.1 Hyphomicrobiales bacterium | reverse complement strand
GGTGCACACATCTTCTTCGGCTGGAGGGGATGGAGAGGCGATGGTGCGCTTGCCCTCTCCCCTTGCGGGCTACGGTATGCACACATCTTTTTCGGCCGTGAAGGCCCACCCCGATGTTGAGACGTGGCCGGGATTTGAACCGTGCATTTCCGCTCATCCCCGCGAAAGCGGGGGTGCAGAAGACCACGGAAGGCCTGGATCCCCGCTTTCGCGGGGATGAGCGGATAACGATTTCCCTGTCGCTTCGGCAAGGTGCGATGTGTGAATCTCGTAGCCCGCGAGGGGAGAGGGTGGGCGCGCCATCGCCGCTCCCTATTCTTGCCGCCATCGAAGATGTCCAATCGAACCCGGGAAAGCTCGAGCCGCATCACCCCAGCAACACCTCACGCGCCCGATTGATCTTGGCGGCGAGATAGGTCGAACCGCCGCGGTCCGGGTGCATATTCATCATGAGGCGATGATGGGCCTCGCGGATCTCCGCCTCGCCGGCGCCGACCCCGAGGCCGAGGATCGCATAGGCTTCCTCGCGGGTCATGGCGTCGCCGGCGCCGCCTGCGGCATTACCCCCGGCCCGGCTCGCCTCGCGCCAGTCCGGCGCCAGGCGATCGAGATAGGCTTCGAGGAGCTTCGCGGCTGGCGCATCCTCGGCGCGGCATTCGTGCCACAGCTCGATCAGCTCATCGCGCCTGAGCTCGCCGAGATCGCGGCCCGCGAAGCGCCCGCGGCGGACGCTGCCGGACATCGTGCCGGTGTCATGGTCGAGATGCATGCGCAGAGTATCCGTCTCCACTTCCGAGGCCTGCCCCGGCGGCGGCTGGCCGGCCGCTTGGCGGCCGCGCCATCGCGCCCAGCTGCGCAACGCCAGCGGCGCAAGGCCAAGGAGCACGGCAAGGGCCGGACCGAGGCGCTCGGTGGCGAAGAGCAAGATCAGGGCGAGCAGCCCAAGGGCGCCGGCGAGCGTGACGAGAAATATCCGCACGCCGCGCGCGAGCTTGGCCGGGTTGGCCTCGACGAAGGCGCGCAGCAACAGGAGCCCCAGCAAGAACACCAGCACGCCGAGACCAAGATAGACGAGCACGGCGCTCCGCTACTTCCTGTTGCCGACGCTGCCCGACAGCAGCAGCGCTGCGCCGCCTTTGCGCTTGCCGTAATCGAGCAGCGCCGGCCGGCCCCCGGCCGCATAGGCCGCGACCGCGCCCAGGAGCTCGCGCAACTGCTGCGCGCTGCCGGTATCGAAAGGGCAATAGGCGCCCCCGCTCAGCTTGGCGATCTGGCGGAAGGCGCGGCCGGCGATTTCGTCGCCGCCTTCGTGGAAGACGAAGACCGGAGCGCCGAGCAAACCGAGCTCGCCGGCCAGCCGGCACAGCTCGTCGACCTTTTCTTCCATGGCGTCGCCGACGAAGACGAGCGCATTGACCTTGTTGGCACGTGCTTCCTTACGCGCATGGGTCAGCACGCGGGCGATCTGCGTCGAGCCGCCGACGCAGGAGACGCCGCGCATGGCTTTATGCAGCTGCGCCGCCGCCGT
>JBIOEJ010000265.1:0-1617 GCA_044445965.1 Hyphomicrobiales bacterium | reverse complement strand
GCCCGTGGTGTGCCGCGTCAACGGCATGCGCATCGGCGGCGGCCAGGAGATCGGCATGGCCTGCGACTTCTCGATCGCGCAAGACTTGGCCCGCTTCGGACAAGCCGGGCCCAAGCACGGCTCCGCCGCCATCGGCGGCTCGACGGATTTCCTGCCGCTGCTGATCGGCGTGGAGCGAGCGATGGAATCAGGCACTCTGTGCGAGCAGTGGTCGGCGCACAAGGCCTACCGCCTGGGCATCATCTCCGACTTAGCACCCGCGCTCAAAGTAGACGGCCGGTTCATCGCCAACCCGCTGGTGACGACCGACCGCTATCTCGACGAGTATGGCCGCATCGTGCATGGCGAGCCCAAGACCGGCGCGGCGCTGGCCGAAGGCAAGAGCCTGCTGGCGCGCGGCGTGGTCGATCTCTCGCTGCTCGACGCGAAAGTCGAGCAGCTCTGCGCCAAGCTCCTGATGACCTTCCCGGAATGCTTGACCAAGAGCTTCGAGGAGTTGCGCAAGCCCAAGTTGGACACGTGGAACCGCAACAAGGAAAATTCGCGCGCCTGGCTCGCTCTCAACATGTTGGCCGAAGCGCGCACCGGCTTCCGCGCCTTCAACGAAGGGCCGAAGGATCACCGAGAGATCGATTTCGTCGCTTTGCGCCAATCGCTCGCCAACGGCGCGCCATGGAGCGAAGACCTCATCGAAAGCCTCGTGCCGAAGGCCGGAGGCGCGCGGTGAGCTCCACGGCACCTTCGCCATTGCGCGTCTGGCTCGACGAAGGCGGCACGCTGCTGCGACTTCGCCTGGCGCGGCCGAAGGCCAATGTAATCGATGCCGCCATGATCGCAGCACTCGCTAGCGCGCTGGAGGAGCATCTCGGCGGACGCGACCTGCTCGGCGTGCTGATCGACGCGGAGGGGCCGAATTTCAGCTTTGGCGCCAGCGTCGAGGAGCATCTCCCCGCTCATTGCGCCGTCATGCTGAAGAGCTTCCACGCCGTTCTCTTGCGCCTGATCGCCAGTCCGGTGCCGGTTCTGGTGGGCGCGCGCGGGCAATGCCTCGGCGGCGGCCTCGAGCTCGCACTCGCCGGCACGCTCCTCTTCGTAGCGCCGGACGCCAAGCTTGGCCAGCCCGAAATCAAACTTGGCGTCATCGCGCCGGCGGCGTCATGCCTGCTGCCGGAACGCATCGCCCGCGCCGCGGCCGATGAGCTGCTGCTCTCCGGACGCAGCCTCGACGCCGCCGAGGCCGAGACGCTCGGCCTGGTCACGGCCGTGGCCGCGGATCCGGCCGAGGCGGCAGTGGCCTGGTTCAAGCGTCACCTCGCCGGCAAAAGCGCCGCAGCCTTGCGCCATGCCATGCGCGCGGCACGGCTCGATCTCGTCGAGCGCGTGCGCGCCAAGCTCGTGGCCGTCGAGACGCTTTATCTGGAAGATGTCATGGCGACCCGCGATGCCGTGGAAGGCCTCGAGGCTTTCCTCGCCAAACGGCCGCCCATTTGGGAGCACCGCTAGCCGTGAGCGCAACTGCCGACATCGTCGCCCGCTGCCAGGGCCTCTTCGACGACCTCCATTTCACCTATGCGCGGGAATGGAAGGCCGCGGTTCCCGGCCGCAAGGTCGTGGGAT
>JBIOEJ010000264.1:0-1657 GCA_044445965.1 Hyphomicrobiales bacterium | reverse complement strand
GTGCTGGACTTCACGATACCCGCCGCGGCGCTCGCCCATGTGAAAGTCGCCGCAGCGACGGGCAAGGCGCATGTCATCGGCACCACCGGCATCGACGCCGCCGGACGCGCCGCGATCGGCGAAGCGGCCAAGCGCGCGCCCATCGTCTTCACCGGCAACATGAGCCTCGGCGTGAACCTGCTGGCCGAGTTGGTGCGCCAGGCGGCCAAGGCCCTCGACCCCGCCTGGGACATCGAAATCCTCGAGATGCATCACCGCCACAAGATCGACGCGCCTTCGGGCACCGCACTTCTCCTCGGCCGTGCCGCGGCCGAAGGTCGGGGCGTCGACCTCGACAAGGTCGCCGCTCGCGGGCGCGACGGCGAGACGGGGGCCCGGACCAAAGGGGCTGTCGGTTTTGCCTCCCTGCGCGGCGGCGATGTGGTGGGCGACCATAGCGTCATCTTCGCCACCGACGGCGAAAGGATCGAGCTCACCCACAAGGCAGCCAGCCGCGAAATCTTCGCCCGCGGCGCGCTGCGGGCGGCGGCTTGGGCCATGGGGCGAAAGCCCGGGCTTTACACCATGAAGGACGTGCTTGGGATTTAGCCGGCGACTGGCGCGCTTTTCATGCCGGCAAGCGCGGATTTGAGGGCGCGGGCGAAATCCAGTCGCTCGGGCGGCGAGAGGAAACCGGCGATGGCGAGCCTCCGGCCGTGGGAGGCAAGCGCCAGCACGCTCGAGGAATCATGGTGTTCCTCGATCTCCACCCGGAGCCAATAGGGCTGGAAGCTCCAGGACTGGAGGCGTCCGCGCCGGTCGCGCCGCTCGACCGTCAGCCGGTCGTGGGTGAGGCGAACGCGCTCGCTCATGCGCTGGGCGCGGAAGTTGTGGCGGAAGCAGAAATAGAACAGCAGCCATTCGGCGCCGCAGAAACCGAAGATCGGCCAGGCGCCGAGCAGGATGAAGGCGCCGCCGAAAACGAAGCCGATGCCGCCGGCGAGTGCCATCAGGATGGCGAAGCCCCGGGGCGAAAGGCTGCGATGCGGCGTCAGCAGGGCGTCGAACAGAACGTCGTCCGGGGCGGCCTCGCTCATGGGCGAAACTATAGAGCCCGACGGCTTGTCTCGCTAGAGTGGGAGCCCATGAAGCGCCCCGCCCCGAAGCCCGTCCGCGCCAAGGCCAAACCAAAGCCCGTTCCCGCACCGAAGCCTGCGCGCGCATTCAAGCCCGCCGATGCCGTTCTCTTCTTCGACCGCCTGGCTGCGGCCAACCCCAATCCACGGGGCGAGCTCGACTTCATCAATCCTTATACCCTTCTGGTCGCCGTACTGCTCTCCGCCCAGGCGACGGATGCCGGAGTCAACAAGGCGACGGAACCTCTGTTCAAGGTCGCCGACACGCCGGAAAAGATGCTGGCCTTGGGCGAGGAGCGCCTGCGCCACTACATCCGCACCATCGGCCTGTTCAACACCAAGGCCAAGAACGTCATCGCCCTCAGCCGGATCCTGTTGGAGCGCCACGCCGGCAAGGTTCCGTCCGAGCGCGAGGCCCTGGAGGCCTTGCCCGGCGTCGGGCGCAAGACGGCCAATGTGGTCCTCAACGTCGCCTTCGGCCAGCCGACGCTTGCCGTCGACACGCATATCTTCCGCCTGTGCAATCGCAGCGGGCTCGCTCC
>JBIOEJ010000263.1:0-2001 GCA_044445965.1 Hyphomicrobiales bacterium | reverse complement strand
TGGCGGCTGTTGAGGACCATGTTCGTGGTGGCAAACGCGCCCCAGATGGCGAAGCCCAGCAGGATCGCCGCGGTGACCTTCTGTTGGCGCGAGGATATGGCGAGATAGGCGACGCGGCCGTCGGTTCGAAGTATCAGTTCCCGCGGAGGGAACCAGCGATCGAGTCTTCCCCGGACGCGCCGCGACAAGCTGGGCCGCATCGCAGCTGCCTCGGTCGTCTGCAGACGAAACCTCGACTCTTTCATCCCGCGCAGACCCCCTCAACGCTCCCACGACCGATAGGCCACAATCCGTGGGTCCGTGCCCACGTCCCCTGTCAGATCTCCATGCCCGCCGCGAGCGAACTGCGGCCCTGCCCCCCGTTGCCGTTCACTTCTATTTGGCTTTTGTTTTTTGGCTACGGATTCAACTCGGCTTCCGCCTTGTCCCGGCGGGCCGACAGCCATCGAAAGCTACTGACTGCCCCCCGGACATGCAAGCGCATTCTTGCCCAGCGATTTCAGTCTCTTGGCGCAGAGTCTGTTAAGGCAAAGTTACGCGCGACATAGTCGACGACGCTGCGCACGCTGTCCTCGACCGAGAGTTCACCGGTGTCGACCACGAACTCCGCGGCCTCGGGCTCCTCGTAGGGCGCCGAGACCCCGGTGAACTCGGCGATCTCGCCGCGCCTGGCCCGCTTGTACAGGCCCTTGGGGTCGCGCTTCTCGCAGGTGGCCACGTCGGCTTTCACATAGATCTCGTGGAAGCTCGACTTGGCGGCGCTGCGCGCCCGCTGGCGGTCCGCCCGGTAGGGGGAGATAAAGGCGGTGATGGCGATCACTCCGGAATCGGCGAAGAGGGCCGCCACCTCGCCGATGCGGCGGATGTTCTCCGCCCGGTCCTCGGGCGAGAAGCCGAGGTTGGCGCTGAGCCCGTTGCGGACATTGTCGCCGTCGAGCACGTAGACCAGATAGCCCTTCTGGAACAGGCGCCGCTCGACTTCCATGGCGATGGTCGACTTGCCGGCACCCGAGAGCCCGGTGAACCAGAGAACGCCGCCCTTGTGGCCGTTCCGCAGCATCCGGGATTCGGCGGTCACGCGATGCTCGACCCGGGAGAGGTTGCTCGAGCGGATCGTCACGCTCTGGCGCTGGTCTGGATAGCCCTTCATGTCGACGAGGCCGCCGGCCACGATGTTGTGGCCGTCGGTCAGGACGAAGCGCCCGGTCCGGGCGATGGCCTCCGCCTCGTCGAGGGCCATCATCGCCCGGCTGCGCAGGATCACGTCGGCCACGCCGTGACGGCCCACCTCGCTCGCCTCGTGGATGCTCAGATCCTCGGTATCGAACACGCGTTCCACCGCCTGGACCGTCACCGGCACGTCGAGGGTGCAAAGCTTGAGGCGATATTCCGCGTCGCGCTGCAGATTGCCGCGGCCGAGCCAGATGATGCGGCCGCGAAAGACGCTGGTGAGCACCGGCGGATTTTCCGGCTGGCTGGCGATCTCGCCCCGCTCGATGAAGATCTGCTCATCCAGGGTGAGGCCCACGGATTCCCCTGCCAGCGCCTGGAGCGCCGGCGCCGGCCTGTTCCAGCCTTCGATGGAGGCGACCCGCGCGATCTTGTTGCTGGGCGAGAACAGAATCCGGTCGCCGACGGCGAGCTTGCCGCTCTCGATCCGCCCGACGACGATCCGGCGCTGGTCGAACTTGTAGATATCCTGCACGGGCATCCGGAGCGGCAGGTCGACGGGCCGGGGCGGAGCGCGGAAGCTGTCGAGCGCCTCCATGAGGGTCGGCCCTTCGTACCAGGGCATCCGGTGGGACCGTTGCACCAGATTGTCGCCGTCCCGGGCTGATACGGGCACGACATAGTCGGCCTTCGCACCCAGGCCGGCGAGGTAGCGCGCATAGCTTGCGCGGATGTCCTCGTAGTGGCCGGCGGAGAAATCCACCAGGTCCATCTTGTTGACGACCACGGCGACCTGCTTGATGCCCAGCAGGTTGATGAGGAATCCGTGGA
>JBIOEJ010000262.1:0-2005 GCA_044445965.1 Hyphomicrobiales bacterium | reverse complement strand
TTCCTTCCACACCCTCCCATGGTGGGGGCGGCAAAAGAGCCACCCCTTCCAACCGATGGGGGTCGGGGGCGTGGTGACGGGGCGCTTTTTATATTGCGGCGCCGTCCCCCCCCCCGGGCCGATTCGCGGCCGACCTCCCCCCTCCAGGGGGAGGTAAAGAAACCCGCGACGTCGTCCTGTTCGCCGACACGTTCAACCGTTATTTCGAGCCCGAGAACCTTCGCGCTGCCGTCGACGTGCTCGCCGCCGGCGGCTATGGGGTTCATGTCGCGGCGCCTGCGGACGGATCGTCGCGGCCATTGTGTTGCGGCCGTACTTTTCTTGCGGTCGGCCTCGTCGAGGAGGCGCGGCGCGAGGCCGAGCGCTCGCTTGCGGCGCTTGAACCTTTGGTGGCGCGCGGCATGCCGGTCGTGGGACTCGAGCCGAGTTGCTTGTTCTCGTTCCGGGACGAAATCCCCGCTCTGTTCAAGGACGGGCGAGCGGCGCGGCTTGCCGAAAACGCGATGCTGTTCGAGGAATTTCTCGCCCGGGAAGCGAAGGCCGGCCGCCTCGCCCTGCCGCTGTCGCCGCGCAACGCCCGCGCGCTGCTCCATGGCCACTGTCACCAAAAAGCCTTCGGGGCGATGGGCGCCGTCGAAGCGGCGCTCAAGCTCGTGCCCGGCCTCAAGGTCGAAACCATCGAATCAAGCTGCTGCGGCATGGCGGGGAGTTTCGGCTACGATACCGACACCATCGACATATCGCTCGCCATGGGCGAGCTGTCGCTCTTGCCGGCGATCCGCAAGGCGGAGCCGGACGCGATCATCGTCGCCGACGGCACGTCATGCCGGCATCAGATCAAGGACGGCACCGGCAGGGCCGCGATCCACGTTGCCCGCGTGCTCGCCATGAACCTCGCCGCGCGATCGTAAGGGCGCGCCGCCGGTGCGGCGGCTTTCTGCAATTCGGCTTGCGGCGCGGATACAAACCGGCAAAATGGCGGCGCAAGAACGACGGAATTGTCACAAGGTCCAATCGGAAGGGATAGTGGCTACTTCCGCTCCGCCGCATGCGTGGGAGGAGACGGAGGGGGCCCGGAGGGAGCGTCATCATGGCAACCGAACGACGAACCTATGGCCGCTGGTACATCCTGGGGCTGATCTGCCTCATGTACCTCATCACCTATCTCGATCGGGTCATCATGAACAACACCGCGCCAGAAATCCAAAAGGAGTTCGGCATCGACAACGCCACCAAGGGAGCAATTCTTGGCTTTTTCTTCTGGGGCTATGCGCTGTTTCAGATGCCGGGCGGCTGGCTCAGCGAGCGCTTCGGTCCGCGCGCGGCGCTCGCGGGTCTCGTCGCCTTCTGGTCACTGGTGACGGCTGCGGCCGGCCTCGCAAGCAGCGCATTTTCCTTTGCGGTCTTTCTCTTTCTTCTTGGCGCCGGCGAAGCCGGAGCATTCCCGGGCGCGACTCGCGCCATGCAGATGTGGTATCCGCGGCGCGAACGAGGCTTTGCCCAGGGGTTTACACATAGTGCCAGCCGGTTCGGCGCCTTCATTGCGCCGACCATCATCATCCTCATCATTTCCGGGCACGTTGATGTCGGCGCGATTTCGCTCTCCATGCCGGCGCTCGGCTGGCGGTGGGTGTGGTATCTTTGCGGTGCCGTCGGGCTCCTTTGGTCGGTATGGTGGTATTTGAGCTATCGCAATCTGCCGGAAGAGCACAGCCTCGTCGGCCCCGGGGAATTGCATTACATTCGAGGTGTCGACGCACAGGGCAGGTTGAATCCGGCGGCTTCGGTAAAAGATCGCCCAAAGGTGCCATGGAGCACCCTGCTTCCGTCGCCCAATATGTGGGCGATCATGGCGGCCTATGTAACTTATGTTTATACCCTGACGATATTCCTGACGTGGCTCGTGTCGTATCTGGCCGACGGCCGGCACTTCACCGCCAACGAGGCGCGCTCATTATCGTCCTGGCCGCTGTTGGGGATGGTCATCGGCAACATTGTCGGGGGC
>JBIOEJ010000261.1:0-2446 GCA_044445965.1 Hyphomicrobiales bacterium | reverse complement strand
GGCCTCGATCACGGGAACGCCGAAACGCTCCTCGAAGGCGCGGTGCTGCTCGGGGGGCAGGGGCGCTGAGGCCGAGCGGCCGAAGCGCAGCCGCGGGAAGCGGCGCCGCGCGCCGGCTTCGGCCGCGTTCAACAGATAGGCAATGATGGTCGGCACCATGTTGATCCAGGTGCAGCGATAGGTCTCGACATCGCGCCACCAATTCGTCACCGAGAAACCGTGCGGCGCGACGATGCTTCCGCCGGACAGGAACGGCGTCAGTGTGCCGATCACCTGGCCGTTGATGTGGTAGAGCGGCAGCGAGCTCAACACCCGATCGGCCGGACGAAGCTCATGCCATTGCGCGACGCTCGCCGCGGCGGCGATCAGGTTGCGATGCGTGAGCAGGACGCCCTTGGGCGTGCCCGTCGTCCCCGAGGTATACATGAGCAGCGCCGGATCGTCGGCGTCGAGCGGCTCGAGCACGGCAGCATCCTGCGCATCGGGGAAGAGCCGCGCCGCATCGATATCGATGGTCTCGATCGCGAATTTGCGCGAGACGAGCGCCATGGCGTCGGCGAGCTGGGCCGACTGCTCCTTGGCGGTGAACAGTATCTTGCAGTCGCAATGATCGAGCGCATAGGCGAGCCCGCTGCGCGAGCCGCGCAGGTTCATTGGGGCGATCACGAAGCCTGCGATCATGGCGCCGAGGAACAGGGCCGCCGTCTGATAGCCGTTCGATAGCAGCAGGCCGACCTTGTCGCCGGCGCGAAGGCCCTGCACGCCGAGATGGCCCGCGAGCGCCTTGGCCTGACGCAGGAGCTCGCCATAGGTCAGGACGCGCCCGGCCTCATGCGCATTGTCGGGCGCGATCAGGAAGGGCGCCGAAGGATCGCGCGCCGCATGCGCGACCGCCACGTCCCGCAGCGTGCGAAAGCCTTCAAGCGTCATCGACCGACACGCGCGAAATAAGCCTCGAAAAGCTCTCCCTCATCCGGAATGCGCTCCGGGATCACCTTGGCGATACGGGTGATGTTGAGGAAATGCCGGTAGTTGAGATTGTCGGAAAAGCTGTTGCGGCCCCAGGTTCCGCAGCCCATCGACAGCGAGAACGGCAGACCGTTGTCGAAGCTGCCGCCGGTCGCGATGCAATGGGCCTGGTTGACGATGACGCGCGACACCGGCAGCTCGAGGCCGAGCCTCATCGCCTGCGCCTCGTCGCGCGTATGCAGGCCGACCGAATGGCCCGCGCCCTGATAGGCATAGATGCGCGCCACGATGCCGACCGCCTCCGCGAAGCCCTCGGCGCGATAGAGCGCGAGCACCGGCGACAATTTCTCGCCGGAGAAGGGATGGGCTTTGCCGAAGCCCTCCTCCTCGACCATCAGGAAGCGAGCCGCCCTGAAGCGCGGATCGGCGAGGCCGGCCTTGGCGGCGATGCTCGGCGCATCCTTGGCGATGAGGTCCGGCGAAAGCTTGCCGTCCGGGAACAGCGCGCCCTGCAGGCGCCGGCGCTCATCGGCGTCGAGCAGAACCCCGCCCCGGCGCGCGAGCGCCGCGAGCATATCGTCGTGGATCGCCGCATCGAGGACGAGGCTGTTCTCGGAGGAGCAGCTCGTGGCATTGTCGAAGGTCTTGGATATCGCGATCAGCTCGGCGGCCCGTTCGAGATCGGCGCTGCGGTCGACGATGCTCGCCACATTGCCCGCCCCGACCCCGAAGGCCGGCGTGCCGCTGGCATAGGCGGCGCGGATATTCGCTTGCGAGCCGGTGGCGACGACGAGATCGGCCTGGCGCATCAATTCCTGCGTCGCCTGTTTGGTGACCGGTGCCGGCAGGAGCTGCACGAGGTCGTGCGGCGCGCCGATCCGGTCGAACTCGGCGTGGATGAAATCGACCAGCCTGGCCGCGATGCTCCAGCCCTTGGGGGAGGGCGCGAGGATCACGGCGTTGCGCCCCTTGAGCGCGTTGATGATCTTGTTGGCGGGTGTCGCGCCGGGGTTGGTCGAGGGCGTGATCGCCGCCACCACGCCGACCGGCCGCGCGATCTCGACGATGCCGCTCTCCTCGCGCTCCGAGATGACGCCGACCGATTTCGCGCCCTTGAGGTCGCGCAACAGGCCGAGCGTCTTGCGGTGGTTCTTCTGGATCTTGTCCGCCACATTGCCGAGGCCGGTCTCGGCGACCGCGAGCTCGGCGAGGCTGCGGTTGCGGGCGGGCTCCATGATCGCCCAGCCGGCGGCCGCGACCAGGAGATCGGTCTCATGCTGGCCGTAATCGTCGGCGATAGACTGCGCCGCGCGGGCGCGGGCGACGAGGATGCCGATGAGGGCGTGGATTCCCGATGGCGGCGGAGCTTCGTCGAGCACGTCGAAAGTTTCTCCTAGTACCGCATGCACACATTTCTTGGGCGCCAGCGCCCACCCTCTCCCCTCGCGGGAGAGGGTGCCTCGACGCAGTCGAGGCG
>JBIOEJ010000260.1:0-2472 GCA_044445965.1 Hyphomicrobiales bacterium | reverse complement strand
CGATAGGGCCCGCGGCGGATCAGCGGCCGGGCGGGAAGCGTGATGATGCGCGAGGTCCAATACCGTCCGAGGCTGGCGAATACCCAGAGCCGCGCGGGCTGGAGCAGTAGGAACAGCGCGAGCCACGGCCAGTGCAACGCGACGACGCCGGGCGCGGCGACCGCCAGCACGAGGAGCCAAGCGAGGTGAAGCCCAACGATGAGGGGATAGTGGGCCCGGCCCACCTCGGTCGCGCCCTCGGCCAAGAGCCGGCGTTCGTTGCGACGGGCGTGGAGAAGCTCGAGGCCGCGCGCGAGCGCGACCAGCAGCACGATCAGGCTCGCCCAGGTCACGCCACCTCGAGAAGCTGGAATCCTGCGGTGAAGCCCGGGCCAAGAGCGGACATCAGGTAGCGGCCGCGATTGGCCATGGCGAGGGTACGCTCGAGGACGAAGAGCACCGTCGCCGCCGACATATTGCCGAAGTCGCGCAGGACCGAACGCGCCGCGACCATGGCGCCCGGCGCCTGTTCGAACGCAATCTCGAGGGCGTCAATGACCTTGGCGCCGCCGGGATGACAGATGGCGCCGGCAAGATCGGTCAGCGCGATGCCCTGGCGCTTGAGGAAAGCGCCGAGCACGGGACCAAGCTCGCTTCGCACCAGGGCGGGGATATCGCGGGAGAACAGGACGCCGAGCCCATCCTCCTCCACCTGCCAGCCCATGATGTCGAGGGTATTGGCCCAGGTATGTTCGCCCGAGGGTCCGAAGACGGGACCTTCGCCCTCGGTCGAGATCAAGCCTGCCGCGGCACCGTCGCCGAACAGAGCCGAGGCTACGACGTTGCTGCGCCGGTTGTCGCCATAGCGGAAGGTGAGGGCGCAAAGCTCCACGACAAGATAGAGCACGCGCGTGCCCGGCGTGACCCGGGCGAGATCGACAGCTCGAGCGAGGCCGATGACGCCGCCGGCGCAGCCCAGGCCAAAGATTGGCAGGCGCCGCACGTCGCGCCGGAGGCCCAGCTTCTCGATGACCAGGGCGTCGAGACTGGGCGTGGCGATGCCAGTCGTCGAGACTGCGACTACGGTGTCGACGTCTTCGGGGCCGATCCCCGCCTGATCGAGGCATTTCTGCGCCGCCTCGCACAGCAGGATCACGGCATGTTCTACGAAGAGCTTGCTGCGCTCGACCCAGCTATGCGGCTCCATGTACCACTCCAGCGGCACGCAGGAATGGCGATGGTCAATGCCCGCATTGTCGTAGATCGGCATCAGCCGCGTAAGGTCGGCCTGTTTGGCATTGAAGAGCCGGTCGGCCGACGCGCGGACCACCTGCTGCGCGATGCGGTGAGGCGGCGTGGCCGTCGCCAGGGAAAGAAGCCGGGGTTCGTTCATGAAGCCTGCCTTATACCTTAGTCTTGATATGCCGGAATTCACTGAAAACGCCGCCTGCATCACGACTTTGTGCCGATCGGCGGAAATCGCCCGATCCGCAACTCGTCTTGGGCTCCATCGGCTTTCGCCCAACGAGTGCCCTTCGCACGCGGCATATGTCCAAGAAGGCCTCCGATCCCGTATCATCGCCCCATGAGCGACAAGCTCGAAGAACCGGATGCTTCGAACGGACCCATTAGAATAAGCATGGGAGCCCGTCTGCGGGGATATTTCTTTGCCGGCGTCCTGGTGACGGCACCGCTGGCGATCACCGTCTACATCGCCTGGCTGCTGATTTCCTTCGTCGACGAGCGAGTCTTCTCCGTGATTCCCCCGGTCTACAACCCGGAAACCTACCTGCCATTTTCCGTGCCGGGGATCGGGCTGATCCTGATGGTGCTCGTACTGACCCTGGTAGGCGCTCTAACCGCCGGCTATTTGGGCAAGCTGGTGCTTCGCCTCAGCGAGCGCCTGCTGAACCGTATGCCCGTGGTGCGGAACATTTACGGAACGGCCAAGCAGATCGTCGAAACGGTGATGAATAACAAGACCTCGGCTTTTCGCGAGGTTGTCCTGGTGGAATATCCGCGCCGCGACATCTGGACCATCGGGTTCATCACCGGGCGCAGCATGGACGAAATCGCCGAGATCGGCGGCGAGCCGCTGGTCAATGTTTTCGTCCCCACGACTCCCAACCCGACCTCGGGCTTCCTGTTGTTCCTGCCGGACCAGGATGTCCATCGCCTGCCGATGACGGTGGAGGAGGCGGTCAAGCTGGTCATTTCCGGCGGGCTCGTCACGCCGCCGGCGCGCCCGCAGGCTGAGGTCCCACCCAGGGTCCTGCCGCGGGCCGGATAATCCCTCAAGCCGCGCGCAGGGTCTTCACGGCGGCGTCGCGCTCGAACAAGTACAGCAGCACGCGCAACGCCTTGCCGCGCGGCGTGTCGAGGGACGGATCCCGGGCCAGTACAAGCCTTGCGTCCTCATGGGCAAGCGCGATCAGGTCGGCATGCTCTGCCGGCTGGGCGAGGCGAAAGTCGGGGAGCCCGCTCTGCCGCGTG
>JBIOEJ010000259.1:0-2926 GCA_044445965.1 Hyphomicrobiales bacterium | reverse complement strand
TTGCAGGACCTTGCGCAAGTCGAAGAGCGCCGGCGCCGCGCCCCCCGCCTCCCCTGCCGCAACGCGTCTTCCTCGCCGAGGCCAAGGCGCGTTTCTCCGGCACCATCCATGCTCCTCGTATCGGCTTCGGCGAACGTCTGACGATGTTCTGGGCGAACCATTTCGCGATCTCGGCCTTGAAGGGCAATAATGTGCGCATCATCGCGGGCGCCTTCGAGCGCGAAGCGATCCGGCCGCATGTATTCGGCCGCTTCTCCGACATGCTGCTCGCCGTCGAAACGCATCCCGCCATGCTGTTCTTTCTCGATAATCAGCAATCGTTCGGCCCGAACTCCAAGTTCGGCCAGAACGCCAAGCGCGGCCTCAACGAGAATCTGGCGCGCGAGACGCTCGAGCTGCATACGCTCGGCGTGAATGGCGGCTACACCCAGGCCGATGTCACGGCGCTCGCCCGCGTCATCACCGGCTGGACGGTGGTCGGGCGCGAGGGCCGCCTCGGGGAGCCGGGCAGCTTCGTCTTCTTCCCCAATGCTCATGAGCCCGGCGCGCAGCTCGTGCTCGGCAAGACCTATGTCGATGCCGGGTTCCAGCAGGGCAAGGCCGCCCTCCTCGATCTGGCGCGCCACCCCTCGACCGCTGCCCATATCGCGGAGAAGCTCGCCCGCCATTTCGTCGCGGATACCCCGCCCGCCTCGCTCGTCGACAAACTCGCCAAGACCTTCCGCTCGAGCGACGGCGATCTCGCCGCCGTGTCGACGGCGCTGGTCGAGGCGAACGAGGCCTGGACGCCGGATCTCGCTAAAGTTCGCTCGCCCTTGGAGTTCAGCATCGCGCTGTTGCGCGCCACGAGCGCCAAGCCGGAGCCGCAGCCGGTGCTCGGTGGCCTCTACGCGATGGGCCAGCCCTTCTGGCAACCTGCCGGCCCCAACGGCTTCTCCGACATGGCCGATGCTTGGGCTTCGCCCGAAGGGTTGAAGGTGCGCATGGACGTAGCCAATGCGGCGGCCATCAGGGGCGCCGACTATTTCGACCCGCCCGACTTCATCGATGCGAGGCTCGGCCCGCTCCTCTCCGACGATACGCGCAGGGCCGTCGCCCGGGCCGAAAGCCGGGCGCAGGCGCTGGCGATCGCCTTCATGTCTCCCGAATTCCAGAGGCGCTGACCATGTTGTGCGAAACCGTCACACCCTCCCGCCGCGCCATCCTCGGCGCTTCCGGCGCCTTGTTCGCCTGGGCTTTCATGCCGAGATTCGCGCATGCGGCGCAGGGACGCGACGCGCGCTTCGTCACGATCATCCTGCGGGGCGCGCTCGATGGGCTGACCGCCGTGCCCCCGGTGGGCGATCCGAATTACGAGGCGCTACGGCAGAGCATCGCGCTGCACAAGGATGGCGCCAACGCGGTGTTGCCGCTCGACGGCTTCTTCGGGCTGCATCCATCGCTCCCCAATTTCGCGAGGCTGTTCCGGGCAGGCCAGGCGGCAATCATCCATGCGAGCGCCACCGCCTATCGCGACCGGTCGCATTTCGACGGGCAGGACGTGCTGGAATCGGGCTACGACATGCCCGGGCGCGTCGATTCCGGCTGGCTCAACCGGATGCTCGCCGGACTGCCGAAGGGCGAGAAGGTCGCGCCCGGCGCCGCCGCGAGGGCGGTGGGGCTCGCGGTCGGCGCCAATGCGCCGCTCGTCATCAGGGGACGCGCGACGGTGCTCGGCTGGGCGCCCGCCACCTTGCCGGCCGCCGATGACGATCTCGCGGCGCGCCTGATGGACCTCTACAGCCATCGCGATCCGCTGCTGGCGCGTGCCCTCGGCGAGGGCATAGCGACCGGCAAGATCGCCTCCGGCGTCGACATCAAGGCCCGCGGCGGGCCTGGCGATCCGGAAGGCATGAAGCAGCTCGCTTCCGGGGCCGCGAAGCTCCTGGCCCAGGCTGATGGTCCGCGCGTCGCCGCTCTCGCCTTCGAGGGCTGGGACACGCATGCCCAGGAGATCGGCCGGCTGGCGCGCCTGCTCACCGGGCTCGACGGCGCGCTTGCGGCCTTCGAGCAGGAGCTCGGCCCTGCCTGGCAGGATACCGTCATCCTGGTCGCGACCGAATTCGGGCGGACCGCCCGCGTCAACGGCACGGACGGCACCGATCACGGCACCGGCACCACGGCCTTCCTGGCGGGGGGCGCGGTCAAGGGCGGGCGCGTGATCGCAGATTGGCCGGGCCTCAAGGACACGCAGCTCCGCGACGGGCGCGACCTCGCGGCGACGACGGATCTGCGCGCCATCGCCAAAGGCATCGCGGTCGATCTCATCGGAGCCTCGCCGGCGCTGCTCGCTCGCGACGTGTTCCCCGGCTCGGACAAGCTCTCGCCGATGAAGGGGCTCGTCATCTAAAGGCCGCCGATCGGCGATAACCGATTGCCGCGCCCGCCTGCCGCACCGCAAACGCCGCTGTAAATACAGTGGAAATACAGCGGCGGCGGGCTGGAGTGCATCAGGGCGGCGCTCCCCATTCGGCTACACCGCAGCAAGGCGAGGCGATGATATGGTTTGCCCTTCTCCCGCTTGCAGGACCTTGCGCAAGTCGAAGAGCGCCGGCGCCGCGCCCGTCTTACCCTCGTTGAAGACCGTGTGAATCCGATAGCCCGCGCGGGGAGAGGTGGGCGTGCCCAGCGTCGTCGAAAGGGCCGAGCGCTCCTTCATTGCCACGCATGCCCCCGCTGAAAATACAGCTGAATTACAGCAAGTGCTCATGACCATTTCGTCGCCAGAAGCGCCCGTTTATCCGCCGCATCCCTTTGCGCAAGCCGGTCGTCGAGGGTTTGGCGTTCCCACAACAGCGAGGCGATGACGGCTTCATGGGTGTAGCGGGCGCGGAGTGCGGCATCCGCCTTGCGCTTGGCCTCGGCTTCATCCTCCGCATCGAGCTCG
>JBIOEJ010000258.1:0-2961 GCA_044445965.1 Hyphomicrobiales bacterium | reverse complement strand
CATTGACATCGTCGACGTGGTGATTCGCGCGTCACTTCCTCCCTGCGCGGGAATGATCACATCGGCTGTTCCCCTCTGGAACAACTGCCGCTGGCGTAGCTCACGCGGCAAGAACTTGCCGGGCCCTCGCGGCCCGGCTTTGTTCTGTGGAACCCCCTGCACCAGCGCGCGTCGCGCGGATTGAGCCTCGCACATTTTTGTGTGAGAGTGGATCGTGAAGCGCGGTCCTTTCCTGTCAGCCCTTCGAGCATGGTGCCGAAGGAATGGTCGTTCCTTTCGGGTTGACACGGTCGCCGGCAAGGGCTCGCACGTTAAAGTCCGCGTGATGCGGCTGCCACGATCGTGAAGGATGGCGAGCTGTCGCGCATCTATGTGGAAGTCGTGTTGAAGCAACTCGGCATTCCCAAGGATGCGTTCAGGGGAAGGCGCTGATGCACTATATCTATCCGGCATATCTCGATGATCGCGCTGAAACCATCATCGTCTCCTTCCGTGATCTTCCCGAGGCGGTTACGGAGGGGCGGACGCGGAGTGAGGCTCTCGTCGAGGCAACGGATTGCCTTGACGTGGCGCTGCTTTTTCGTCTGAAGGAGAGCAGCACGATTCCGCTCCCTTCCCGGCCGGAGCCAGGAGAGGTACTCGTTCCGGCTTCACCGAGTGTCGCCGCGAAGGTCGCTTTTGTGCGCGCCTTCAGCGAATCTGGAATGACCCGGGTCGCTCTCGCGCGGCGTCTGGGGCTCCGAGAAACCGAAATCCGCCGCATGCTCGATCCGGATCACAGGACCAAGCTCGATCGGTTGGGTGAAGGCCTTCGCGCCCTCGGCCGAAGCCTCGTGGTTTCCGACCAGGCAGCCGACGCGGCCTGACCCGACTAAAGGTACAGCGCTTCCCCCTCCTGTCCGGCATAGAGGCTCGCCACGAATTCGGTGTAGCCGTTGAAGAGGCGGGTCCGGATCCGCTCGCCGGTGGCGATGTCGCGCTCGGTCGCCTGGCTCCAGCGGGGGTGCGGCGCGTCCGGATTGACGTTCGCCCAAAAACCGTAAGCTTCCGGCGCGATCTGTTGATAGAAGCCGATCGGCCGCTCGTCGGTGAACGTGCATTTCACAATCGATTTCACCGACTTGAAGCCGTATTTCCAAGGCAAATGGATGCGGAGCGGGGCGCCCATCGCCTTGGCCACCGGCTTGCCGTAGGCGCCGGTCACGACGAAGGCGAGCTCGTTCCTCGCCTCGGCGAGGGTGATGCCGTCGAAATAGGGCCATGGATAGAAGGAGTTCTGCGCGGTCGCGATGTGCGGATCGTAGAAGGATTCGAACCGGACATACTTCGCATTGCCGGCGGGCTTGGCCAGCGCCACGAGCGCGGCAAGCGGGAATCCCGTCCAGGGTACGGTCATGGACCAGCCCTCGACGCAGCGGTGCCGATAGAGCCTCTCCTCGATCTGCATCCTGCGGATGAGGTCGTCGAAGGCGATCGTGAATTCCCTGTCGACGAGACCCGCGATGGCGACGTCCCACGGCCGGATCGCCAGCGCCTCGGCGGCCCGGGCGATCTGCTTATAGAGGCCGAACTCGAAGAAGTTGTTGTGGCTGGTGTTGACCGCCTCGGGCGTGATCGCCCGGTCGACGGAATAGCGGCTGTTGCGCGGCGCCGGATAGAGCGAGGCGGTCGGGTCGATGTCGGCGCGGGCGCACGTGGCCCCGGCAAAGGCCATCGCGCCGGCGGCGGCGAGGATTTGCCTCCGATTGAGCCAGACGGATTCCGGCGTTGCCAGACGCTCCGGGATCTCCCAGCCCCTTCGGCGCCTGATGTGCACGAACTCCTCCCAACGCGAGGCCCACCAGCGCTAGGCTACCGAAAAGAGCTCTTCAATTCACGGACTGCTTTGCCGAGCCGATGGCATCGCTGGGAGAGCCTCGACCAATCGGTTTCGGCCGCAGTCCGAACTCCTCCTCCGTTCGCGCTCCGCGCGCGCAGGCTTGGCTGGATTGCCCGCGCAATGCCGGGCAGCCTCAGGAGTATTTGACGCGGGTGATCTCGTAGGAGCGGGCGCCGCCGGGCGCGGCGACCTCGACGGTGTCGCCGACCGACTTTCCGATGAGCGCGCGCGCAATCGGCGAGGAGATGGAGATCCTGCCGTCCTTCACGTCGGCCTCGAGATCGCCGACGATCTGGTAGGTCTTCTTCTCCTCGGTGTCCTCATCGACCAGCGTCACACTCGCGCCGAACTTGATCGTCTTGGAGCCGATCAGCTTCGAGACGTCGATCACCTCGGCGCGCGACAGCTTGTCCTCCAGCTCGGCGATGCGGCCTTCATTCAGCCCATGCGCCTCCTTGGCGGCGTGGTATTCGGCGTTCTCCGACAGATCGCCATGGCCGCGCGCCTCCGCGATCAGCTCGATGATGCGCGGGCGCTCGACGGCCACCAGCCGCTTCAGCTCGGATTCCAGCGCCTGATGTCCGGCTGCCGTCATCGGAACCTTTTCCATCGCCCGTCTATCCTTCGTTCCATCTTTGAACCGGACCGAAATCCAAGTTCGATAATACCATATCAACGGGAATTCCGTTTCGCCGGAATCCCGCGGCTCGCTTCTCGATATCGCCCCGATCGGCCTGGCAGGGCTCCGAAAACGCCAATCTCCCGGCTGAAGCCGGTCAGGCCGCCGATGCGAAATAGGATTGCAGCGGCCGGACTTCAAGGCTGCCGGCCCGGTACGCCTCGATCCCGAGCGACACCGCGACCGCACCGGCAATCGTGGTGTAGTAGGGGACCTTGTGCAACAGGGCCGCCCGCCGCAAAGACCGGCTGTCGGAAAGGGCCTGCGCGCCTTCGGTGGTGTTGAAAACGAGCTGAACCTCGCCGTTCTTGATAGCATCGACGATGTGCGGCCGGCCTTCAAGCACCTTGTTGACCTTGGCGCAAGCGATCCCGCGCTCGGCCAGATAGCGCTGCGTGCCGCT
>JBIOEJ010000257.1:0-3181 GCA_044445965.1 Hyphomicrobiales bacterium | reverse complement strand
GTCGAGCTGCCGATCCTCGGCCCGGCGGCCGCAGCACAGGCAATCGGCGGCGGAGCCTACTGGGGCGCCCTCATCGAGCCGCGCGGCGGTACCATGAACGCCCTCGCCTATGCCCGTGGACTGGCGAGCGCGGCCTGTGGCATGGGGGCGGCGATCCGCGCCGGCAGCAGGGTGTCGTCCATGGCGCGGGAGGGGACGGCGTGGCGGCTGCGCACCCCTCGTGGCATGGTTCGAGCCGATCAGATATTGATCTGCACAAACGCCTACACCGACGATCTGTGGCCGGGGCTTAGCCGGAGCCTGATCCCGCTACGTGCCTACCAGCTCGCCACGCAGCCCGTGCCGGAGGATCTCCGGCGCCGGATTCTTTCGGGAGGCCGCGCTCTCACCGACACCCGGCGCCTGATCTCCGGCGTTCGCCTCCACCCGAACGGGCACATCCATGTCAGCGGCGCCGGCCCGCTCTTCGGACCCGAGCGGCGACCCGACTATAGCGTTTCGACCCGCCGCCTCTTGACCCTGTTTCCGCAGCTCGGCCAGATCGACTGGGCATTCCACTGGAGTGGCTGGCTGGCGATGACCGGCGACGGGATCCCCCATCTGCACGCGCTCGCCCCCGGGGTGCTGGCGGGGCTGGGCTACAGCGGGCGCGGCATCGCGCTGGCCACCATCATGGGACGGGAACTCGCAAGGGGCGCCCTCGGGACCCCGGTCAGGGATCTCTTGATACCGGCCTCGGCACCCTCCGCACCGCATCATATCCCGTTTCCCGCCCTGGCCCGGGCGGGGGTCCATGCGCTCGCGACAAGTTACCGGCTGCGCGACGCAATCGCGCTGGCCCGCTATGGGCGCGGCCCGCAGTCAATGACCAGAGACGCCGTGTGACGGTCTCGCCGAGGACAGCGCGCTGACGAACGATCTCCATGCCTGCTGGGCGCTAGGTATTGCGGAGGCGTCCCGCCCAACGGGGAGCGCGCGGAGAGCCATGCCATCGCCCGCTCGTTATGCCCGACGGCCCGAGCGCGCCCCGATCACGGTTTATGCAACAGCGCTTTGCGGAAGGTTTCACGGCACACGGCACCGTCGAGGTTCAGCTTGACCCTCGGCGCGTCGGTCGGTTTCACCGAAAGCAGCACGAAGGCGGTGCCGTTTCCTTGGCGGAGGACGCGCGCGCCGTCGGCGATGTCTGCCTCGGATGCCACTGTGCGGGTCTGCTTGATGCCCGCCCCTTGCGCGATCTGCTCCAGGTCGACGCCATGGCCGGTGTGGGACACTTGATAGCCGGTCTCGCCATAATGACCGTTGTCGACGCAGAGGATCGACAGGTTCGGCGGGTTGATGACGGCGATCGTCGTGAGCGCGCCAAGGCTCATGAGAAGCTCGCCATCGCCCGTGGTCACCAGGACGCGTTTGTCCGGACGAGCGAGGGCCAGGCCAAGGCCCATCATGCACGCGGCTCCCATTGCCCCGCCCAAGCCGTAGAAGTGGTCGCCTTGGTTGGTCAGGGCCGTCAGGTCGTAGACCGCACCGGCAAGGCCGCTGATATGCAGGAAATCCTCGTGGCGCCCGATCAGCGCCGGCACCGCCTGACAGCGATCGAGCACGAAACGCGGCGCGGCGGCCTTGGCGATGTCTGTCGCATTGCGCTTGGAGTCCATCTGTGTCTCCTCAGAACTTCTTCGCACCAACGAGCTTCTGTGCCAGAAGCACGGCGACGGCCCGCCCGGATTGGAATGCCATCGTTATCGCGGCCTTGATCGACGGAACGACATCCTCCGGCCGCTCGATGCGCAGGCAGATCACGCCCATGGCTTTCAACACGGGCTCGACCGCTTGCCCCATGGCGTACTGCCAGGGATTCCCTTCGCCAAATTCACCCCGCATGGTGATCAGAGTCAAAAAGGGAAAGCGCGAGCCTTTGATCAAGGACAGCATGTTGATGCAGTTGCCGGTGCCGCTGCTCTGCATCAGCAGCACGCCCCGAGCCCCGCCAAGATCGGCGCCTGCGAGCATGGCAACGCCTTCCTCCTCGCTGGTCAATCCCACGGAGTGAACCTCGGGATCCGCCAGCGAGCGGTCGATGAGAATAGAATGTCCGGCGTCGGGAACATACGCGAATTGGGTGACGTTGTTTCGCCGCAGCTCGTCGTACAGCTCATCCTGCCACCGCGGTGCCAAGCCAGCATTGATCTTTGGATCCATGTCGCTCCTCATGATCGCCGCGTCTCTCCGCGGTCACCACTGACCTTCGGATCGCGCGCAAATCTCTTCGTCAATGAAGCCTAGGACCGGGCTCGGCGCGTGTCAAGATGAAACGGTTCACCAGCCCTGCCTCGCGCAGGGCGCAAGGCCGTCAGGCCGCCGACGGGCGGTCCGCCTCGACATGCTTGCGGACTTCCTCCTCGACGTACTGCCACACCTTGGCCTTGAGCACGGAATATTGCGGCGTCAGCTGGGTAGCCACATGCCGCGGGCGCGGCAGATCGTTCTCGACGATCGCCTTCACCCGGCCCGGACGGGCCGACAGCACGACGATGCGGTCGGCCAGGGTCAGGGCCTCATCGATGTTGTGGGTGATGAAGACGACGGTCTTGCGACTCTGCTCTTGGATTGCGAGCAGCTCCTCCTGCATGACCTGGCGCGTCATCGCATCGAGCGCCGCGAACGGCTCATCCATCAGTAGAACCTCGGGATTGGCAACCAGGATGCGAGCCAAGGTGACGCGCTGCTGCATGCCGCCGGACAGTTCGGTGGGATAATTGTCCTCGAAGCCGTTCAGCTTCACCATGTGAATGAACCGCTCGGCGACGCGGCGGCGCTCTGCCGCAGGCACGCGCTTCATCTTAAGGGCAAACTCGACGTTGCCCCGCACCGTCTTCCATGGGAACAGCGCATAGGACTGGAAAACCATGCCGCAGCGCGGCTCGATGCCGGTGATAGGCTGCCCGCGGAGCAGGACTTGCCCCGACGTCGGCTGCGTGAAGCCCGCGAACATATTGATCATGGTCGACTTGCCGCAGCCCGAGGCACCGAGAAGGCAAAGAAACTCGCCCTCTTCGACGTCAAGCGAGAGGTTCTTGATGGCGATGACGGCGTTGCCGCGGTTGGCCGTGAATACTTTGGTCACCTGATCGGCAGCGAGGATCACCGGCATGAGGCGGCTCCTGTTATCGGGGGGGGG
>JBIOEJ010000256.1:0-3315 GCA_044445965.1 Hyphomicrobiales bacterium | reverse complement strand
GCTTCAAGCCGCTCGCCGACTTCGACTGGTCATGGCCAACCCGCTGCGACCGCGCCGCCATCGACGCGCTGATGGCTCTCGACTTCCTCAAGGACGCCGGCAACGCCGTGGTGGTCGGCCCCAACGAGCCCGATTCATAGTGCTCACCTCGCCATCTCATTGAAAGTTCAGGGGTAGCGCCGGCTGATCTTCAGACGGCGGAGTTCTGGGCGCATGCTTCCTTCGCCGCTCGGCAGCGGAAGCGACCTCGGCGCTCTGGATATCGGCGGTGCGGATGACCCAAGGCGCCCCTTTGCAGATCTGATTTGCGGGAAGAGCGCCTTCGACAATCAGGCGGCGAACGGTCGCGGGACTGACGGCGAGGGTCTCGGCCGCCTCCTCCAGCGTCGCCTCGCCGCGCTCGGCGCGTTCGCCCTCTCGGTAGACGGCGATGCCGTGAATGTTGCGCAGAGTGGCCACCCGCGTTCGCGTCCACGAATGCCCCTTGGCCGTCGTCTTCCCGGTCCGATTGAGAGCGGCCGCGATCGCCATGTCCGGCATCTGTCGGGCCATCGCCCGTACCAGATTGACGACATCGGCGTCGACACGCCAGCGGTGCTCCCCCGTGCGGTTCTTGCGCACGCGAAGTGGCGTATGATCCTCGCCCGCCCAGCGGATGACGAGATCGAGACCATCATCCTCCACGCGTACGACGATCTCCTCGATCAGCGTGCGCACGATCCGCTTGCGTGTGGCGATGGTCGCCCCTTCCGCATGCCAGGCGCGCTCGACGTCGGCGCCGAGCCTCATGAGCGCTTCCCGCTCATCTGGAGTTACGCCGTTCGAAGGCGTGGCGCTGAACGCATCGAGTTCGTCCTGAAGCCGTCGCTCCTCCTTCAGGCGTTCGTTCCAACGCCGCTCGAGTTCGCCCGCGACCAGCCGGTTGTCGGGATCGACGGCGTCATATTGCCGTCGAGCGTGCGCAGCCTCGAAACGCGCCTGCTTGAGCGCCAGCTCGACCTGTCGGCGCTTCTCGGCGTCCTCGCGTCCACGTTCCTGAAGAGCCGCCAGCGCCGCTTCGACGCCCAGAGGCTGAATGCGCTCGATGACTTCGGCGGCGACCGCGGCGTCGACGCGAAGACTGCCGAAGGAGATGCAGCGCTTCGTCCCGTGGTTGAGGAATGCGCCCTGGCAGTGATAGCGCGCGACGTCGCCCTTCGTTCCGCCGTAAGCGACATGCAGCTTGCGCCCGCAATGGCCGCAGCGGAACAAGCCGGCGAGCAAGGCTTCCCCTCGCCGCACGGCGCCCCGGCTCGCCCAGCTCTTGCCGTTGGCGTTGTCGCTGATCAGGCGCTGATTCCTCTCGAAGGCATCCCAGCCGATATAACCTTCATGGTGGTCGCGGATCAAAACGTCCCACTCGGGCCGCTCGACCCGAACACCGCGCGTGACGCGTTTTCGGCCATTCTCGATTCTCGTCTTGCTGATCGACCGGCCGTACGCATAGGCGCCGGCGTAAATCGGGTTGGTGAGGATGTGATGGATCGTATTGTAGACCGGCGGCTTCCACTCCAGGCCCCGGCCTTCCGCGCCGTAGCAGACGGCGGGGAGCAAGATCCTCTCCTGCCGAAACCAGAGATGGACCTGCCGCACGCTCTGCAGTTCTTCGAACTTCCGAAAGACGAGCGCAAGCGCTTCGCGCACGCGAAGGTCCGGGTCCTTCTCGATCCGATCGTGGTGGTTGCGCACGTAGCCGATGGCGACCGAGGTGAAGAGCTCGCCGCGGCGCGCCTTCTGCTTGAGCGCTTCATGGGCGCGCTGGCGCAGGATCGTCAGCTCCATTTCGCTCATTGTGCCTTTCATGCCGAGCAGGAGCCTGTCGTTGGGAAGACGGGGATCGTAGACGCCGTCCTCATCCGCGATCAGCGTCCCGACGAGCCCGCAGAACTCGAGCAGCGTGTGCCAGTCACGCCCGTTGCGGGCCAGGCGCGAGGCCTCGATCGACACCACCGCGCCGACCCGGCCTTCGCAGATCGCAGCCAGCAGCTTCTCGAACCCGGGGCGGCTGACGCCCGAGCCGGAGCGGCCGAGATCGTCGTCGATGACGCTGACCTCCGCCCAGCCGAGCTGCCGGGCTCGCTCGACCAGCCCATATTGGCGTCGACGGCTCTCGACGTTGTTGTTCACCTGATCGACCGTCGACTGGCGGACGTAGACGATCGCCTCCCTGGCGAGATGGTCAGCCTCGATCCGGCTCATGGCGCGCCTCCTTCCGGATCGAAGCCGAGACCTTCTGCGAAAGCGCCTCCGCCAGAAGCGCTCGCAAACTCTCCACCATCGCCCGGCGGCGTTCGTTCGGGATCGGTCGCAGGCGCGGCGGCTCTTCGAACAGGTCCGGTTGTCGGCGTTCCAGGCGCATGATCAGCTCCGTCGGTCAGGGGCGAATCCCCACGGTCGGAGCCTAGAACCGCATCGAGATAAGCGCGCAGATCACGCAAACGCGCCAGGCAAAGCCGCGGAGCCGTACGAATCTCGCAGGCTGCAGCCGCAGGCCGCAACATCCACTCTGGCGTCAACGTCAGCGTGCCGTCGGCAAGACGAATCGTGAGATGCACATCGCCCCCGAAAACGACGCGCCGACCGCTCGTGGCCACCGCCCTGCCAGCGAGTGGATGAAAGGCATAGTAGATTGTCTCTTCGCTCGCCAGAATCCCGGCGCCATGTCGCTGTCTCGACCGGAACGGGCAAGACACACCTGGCCATCGCCATTGCGCGAAGCTGCATCCGCGCCGGATTGCGCGGGCGCTTCTTCACCACTGTCGATCTCGTCAACCAGCTCGAGGCCGAATCCCGCGCCGGTCGCCAGGGACGGCTCGCCGATTACCTCACCCGCCTAGACTTCGTCATCCTCGACGAACTCGGCTATCTGCCCTTCGCCCAGGCCGGCGGGCAGTTGCTGTTCCATCTCGTCAGCCGGCTCTACGAACGAACCTCGATCGTCGTCACCACCAATCTCGCCTTCGGCGAATGGCCGAGCGTGTTCGGCGATCCAAAGATGACGACCGCGCTGCTCGACCGCCTGACCCACCACTGCGACATCGTCGAAACCGGCAACGAGAGCTGGCGCTTCAAGAACCGCGCCTGAGCGTTGTCTCATGACCGGGGTTTCGTGACGTCACGCTTCGGAGTGGACCATGCCACGCAAATCGATCGGCGAGCGACCGATGACCGATGCCGAGCGCCAGGCGCGCTGTCGTGCTGCTCGGGCCTCTGGGACACCGGCAGCCCGGGTACGGCGGCCACTTGATCACCGCAGTCGCGCCAAGCGTTGGTGTG
>JBIOEJ010000255.1:0-3525 GCA_044445965.1 Hyphomicrobiales bacterium | reverse complement strand
CGTCTGGGAACGCGACGACGAGATCGACGCGATGTACACCTCGCTGTTCCGCGAGCTCCTCACTTACATGATGGAGGATCCGCGCAACATCACCTTCTGCACCCACCTCCTTTTCTGCGCCAAGAATCTCGAGCGCATCGGCGACCACGCCACCAACATCGCCGAGACCGTGCATTACCTGATCAGCGGCTCGCCGCTGACCGACGAGCGCCCGAAGAAGGACACCTCGTCGATGACCTCGGTCGAGTACAAGCGGGCCTGACCGGGATGACGCCGCGCGTGATGATCGTCGAGGACGAGGAACCGCTCTCGCTGATGCTCCGCTACAACCTCGAGGCGGAGGGGTATTCCGTCGACACCGTCGAGCGCGGCGACGAGGCGGAGACGCGGCTGCGCGAGAACGTCCCCGACCTCGTCCTCCTCGACTGGATGCTGCCCGGCATCTCCGGCATCGAGCTCTGCCGGCGGCTGCGCTCGCGCGAGGCGACGCGCTCGCTGCCGATCATCATGCTCACCGCCCGCGGCGAGGAGCAGGAGCGTGTGCGCGGGCTCGCCACCGGTGCCGACGACTATGTCGTGAAACCGTTCTCGGTGCCCGAGCTGATGGCGCGGGTGCGCGCCATCCTCCGCCGCTCCAAGCCGGAGCTGATCGCCTCGGTCCTGCGGGCGGGCGACCTCGAGCTCGACCGCGAGACCCATCGCGTCCGCCGCTCCGGGCGCGAGCTCCATCTCGGGCCGACCGAGTTCAGGCTCCTCGAATTCCTGATGCAGTCGCCCGGCCGCGTCTTTACCCGCGCCCAGATGCTCGACGGCGTCTGGGGCCGTGACGTCTATGTCGACGAGCGCACGGTCGACGTTCATGTCGGCCGCCTGCGCAAGGCGCTCGGCCGCGGCCGCGACCCCATCCGCACGGTCCGCGGCTCGGGCTACTCGTTCGACGAGGGCTTCGCCGGCACGGCGTAAGCCGGCGCCGGGCGCAATTGCTGGATTCGGTAGCGTGTCGCATCGGCTTGACCGATGGAACGTCCGATCGCATATTCTAGCCAGAATTTCTAGCCTGCCGTGGGTGGCACCATGTCACATTCTACCTGGTCCGTTCAGGACGCGAAGAATCGCTTCAGCAGCGTGGTCGAAGCGGCCCGGCGCGAGCCGCAGACTGTGACCAAACACGGCAAGCCTACGGTGGTTGTCGTAGCTGCAGAGGAATTTGCAAGGCTCCAGCATCTGCAAAAGCAAGAGGCCAAGTCCTTTGTCGACCATCTGCTTGCGATGCCCAAAGACGACGGCAGCTTTGACCGGATCGATGCCGAACTTCGCGATACGGACTTCTAGTGTTTCTGCTCGACACTGTAGTCTTATCCGAAACACGGAAACGGCAAGCTGATTCAGGCGTCATTTTCTGGATCAACTCGGTCCCGCCAACGGATCTCTTTCTGAGCACCATCACGGTCAGTGAGATCGAACGGGGCATCGAGAGACAGAGAGCCGTAAACGCCGCGTTCGCAAGCGAACTTGAACGTTGGCTTGAGGTGACGTTGCGTACCTATCACGACTGTATTTTGCCGCTCGACGTCGGGAGCGCTTTGCGCTGGGGCAGGCTCTCCGCCCGAATCGGGCACAAGGGACTTGATCTGGCGATTGCCGCGACGGCCCTGGAGCACGGTCTCACCGTCGTCACGCGCAACGTAGGACATTTCGAGCCGAGCGGAGTGCCGGTGCTGAACCCGTTCAGCTCGATTTGAATTGGACCTGGCGTCGGCGACTCCGCCGTCGCACACAATGCGGTCGCGAGGTTGCTCGGACGGCGTCTTGGTTGACGGTCCGAGGTGCTTTCGCCGACGAGGTGGGGCACTCCCCAAAATTGCCCCTTCGTGTACGGCAGGCGCGCGGCGCGGCGCGACTACTGCGCTGCCGCGCCTCCAAGCCGAACGCCACCGCTCAGCCTCAGCCCATCGCGAAGGTTGAGGCTCATCAGCGCAAGGTTCGTCGCGCCGGCGACAAGCTCGATCGTTTGCACGGCGTAGAACCAGCCGTCGAAGGTGCCGGTCGCCGAACGGCCGGCCAGGAAGATCGCGCTCGGCACCAGGACGAGGAGACCGTTTCCGGCAACCAACGCCATGCGGCGCTTCTTCGTGGCAACGATTGGGTTCCGCCGTTTGCTGCCGAGCCGGAAACCGCTCGCGCCAGTGGCCGCCATCGCCGGGACAAGCACGAGCATGCCCCAGAGGATCGCCAGCTTGGCGCCGGCAATCGTTGCGGTCGTTCCAAGAAGCTCGACGACCATCGTCGTTGCCCAGAAGGCGAGGATGGTGACGGTCGCCGTGACGGCGGCAGCGAGATGGAAGCGGCGGAGCATGGCGATGCTGCTCACGCCACGCAGAAGCCGGGAACGGCGAGCTTGCGGAACAAATGCGGCGAGGCGACGGCGCTTTCCGGGTACTGCCCGATGGCTTCACGGATCGCCCGCTGCGCGAAGGCGCGGCGGAAATCCTCGACCGATTCCCAGACGGCATAGTTGAGAAAGACGTTGCTGCCGGCGATGCCGCGATGAAGCTGGGTCGAGATGAAGCCCGGTTGCGCCTTGAAATGGCCAGCGTCTGTCCGCCACGCATCGAGGAGGCGCGGTGCATCGGCTTCGGCTACTGTGAACTTGTTGATCAGCACCACTGAGCCGCCGTCCGTCCGCATCTGGTCGGCAAGCGAAACGGCGCTATCCATTTCGACAAACTGCACCATTTGACGTCTCCTGTCATTCTGTTGACATATTGACTATCTCGGTCCACATGACAATATGTTGTCGTAATCGGACGAAGTCAAGCGGGAATCGCCATGATCGATGAACGGATGGAAGAGCTGGTGACGGAGCTGATCCTGGAGCTGTTCCGGCTCAATGGGCGCGTGCTCGCCGCCGGCGACCGCCTGGTCGCCGACCTCGGCCTAACCAGCGCGCGCTGGCAGGTTCTCGGCGCCGTGGCGCTGGCGGCAGCGCCCATGCCGGTCGCCTGGATCGCGCGCACCATGGGCCTGACCCGCCAGGCCGTGCAGCGCATCGTCAACGAGCTCACCGCGGATGGCACCCTGGCCTTGGCGCCGAATCCGCATCACCGCCGCGCCAAGCTCGTCGTGCTGACCGACAAGGGGGCCAGACTCTACCAGGCCGTCGAGACGCGTCGCGTGCCCTGGGCTAGGGCGCTCGCCGAGGGTCTCTCGCCGCGCATGCTGGCGTCGGCGCTGACGACGCTGCGTGCGTTACGCGAGCGTCTGGAGAAGTCTGACGATGCGGGTGCCGCGACACTATGACTCAGTACCGCCCCTCCCGCTCGCGACGCCGGTCGCTGACCGGCTGGTAGGCGAGGCGGGCGTGATATTCGCAATAGGGGAGGCCGTTGAAGTTGCGGTGGCCGCAGAAGTGGAAGCCCTCGACGCCGGGGTCACCGATCGGCCATTTGCACATCTGGTCGTTCAGCGCCACGAGCGAAACATTGAGACTGATCGGCACGACGAGATCCTCGATCGGCACTGGAT
>JBIOEJ010000254.1:0-3549 GCA_044445965.1 Hyphomicrobiales bacterium | reverse complement strand
TGCGCGTGCTCGGGCTGGGCGTGCGCCGTGATCGCGAAATAGAGATCGACGGCGTACTCCGGCATGACAGCGATCAGAGCCAGGACGACGAGCGCCAGGCCGGCCGACACTTCGGTCTCTGCGACCTCGGACGCCCATGTTAGCAGCGTGGCCGCCGCGAAGATGCTGAGCGCGAAGATGGCCGCTTCGATGGGGTGCGGGAGGTCGTAGTTGTAAACGCCGGTCACATCGAGGATGCGGAGGACGGGCCCGGGAATCGCGATAAGTGTGGCGGCGATGAGCAGCGTCAGCTCGCGGCCGAGACCGGTGGGAGCCGACGCATCGCGGTCACGTGCCATACGAGGCGAGTATATCGGCGCGCAGATTCGGGGGGAATCGCGTTCGTTGACACCCTGAGCGGGGCGATAATAGAGTTGAACGCACCCGCCTCAAGCGGAACAGGAGGACGAACCGTGGCCCAGCCTGACGGAAGCAAGAACAAGAGCGAGTGGCTGGCGGGCGCCTACGCCCGGAGCGTGGAGAAGGCTGCTGAGCGCGAGTACCCGTTCGAGACTTCCGATGGGAAGAAGATCGATCCGCTCTTCACGCCGGAAGACATGAACGGATGGGACTACGATGAAAAGCTCGCTTTCCCCGGCCAGTTCCCCTTCACGCGTGGCGTTCAACCGACGATGTACCGAGGCCGCCTGTGGACGATGCGCCAATACGCCGGCTTCGGTGACGCTGAGGAGTCGAACCAGCGCTACCGCTACTTGTTGAGCCAGGGCCAGACCGGCCTCTCCGTCGCCTTCGACTTGCCGACGCAGATCGGCTACGACTCCGACCACGCGATGGCGGCTGGTGAGGTGGGCAAAGTGGGCGTCGCCATCGCCTCGCTGGCCGATATGGAGCTCCTGATGAAGGAGATCTCGTTGGAGAAGGTGACGACCTCGATGACCATCAACGCGACGGCGGCAATTCTGCTCGCCTTCTACGTCGCGCTGGCGAAGAAGCAGGGCGCCGACCTCACGAAACTCGGCGGCACAACGCAGAACGACATTCTCAAGGAGTACATTGCGCGCGGCACCTACATCTTCCCGCCGGAAGGGTCGATGCGTCTGATCACCGACGTCTTCGCCTGGTGTAAGGACAACGTGCCGGCCTGGAATACGATCAGCATCAGCGGCTACCACATGCGGGAGGCCGGCTGCACAGCGGTCCAGGAGGTCGCCTTTACGTTCGCCAACGCCATCGCGTACTGCGAGGCTGCCCTGCGCGCCGGCCTGGAGTTCGACGAGTTCGCGCCGCGCCTGTCGTTCTTCTTCGCCTCGTTTACCAACCTGACGGAGGAAGTCGCCAAGTTCCGCGCCGCGCGCCGGCTCTGGGCGCACCTCTCGAAGGAACGCTTCGGGTCGAAGGACACGCGGAGCCAGATGCTGCGCTTCCACACGCAGACCGGCGGCTCGACGCTCACGGCGCAGCAGCCGGAGAACAACATCGTCCGCACGGCGATCCAGGCGCTCGCAGCGGTCCTCGGCGGCACGCAGTCGCTCCACACCAACTCGATGGACGAGGCGCTAGCGCTCCCCACCGAGAAGGCGGTGCAGATCGCGCTGAGGACTCAGCAGGTGATCGCTTACGAAAGCGGCGTCGCGGACGTAATTGACCCGCTAGGCGGCTCCTACTACGTCGAGCAGTTGACCGATCGCATCGAGGCGGACGCGATGAAGTATATCGACCGCATCGAGGACATGGGCGGCTCCCTCCGCGCGATCGAATCCGGCTATCAGCAGCGCGAGATCCAGGAGGCCTCCTACCGCTATCAGCGCTCGGTGGACGAGCATTACCGTTTAGTCGTCGGCGTCAACGAGTTCACGTCCGAGGAGGAGAAGCGCCCGGAGATCCTGCGCGTGCGTGAGGAAGTGGTTCGCCGCCAGGTCGAGCGCTTGAACCGAGTCCGCGCCGAGCGCGACGCCGCGAAGGCGGAGCAGGTGCTGCGCTTGCTGGAGGACGCGGCGAAGTCAGAGGCCAACCTGATGCCTGTGCTGATCGAATGCGTGGAGAACTACCTCACAATCGGTGAGATCTGCCAGGTGCTGCGCGGCGTCTTCGGCGAGCAGCGCGAGTTCATGGTGTTCTGACGATGTCCCGTACAGAACTACTCGCCGAACTGGACCGCTCCTTCGATGAGCTCGAGCGCTCAATCGACGGACTCTCGCACGAACAGCTGCTCGTCAAGTGGTACGGCGACTGGTGCGTCTATGACATTTGCGGCCACATCATCGGCTGGCATCACGAAATGGACGACGCCCTCGAACGCATAGCGCGGGGCGAGCGGCCGACGCCCGAGGGCGTCGACTACAGCGACGCCGATTCCTGGAACGCGCGCTTCGTCGAGACATGGCGGCAGTCCAGCGGCGAGGCGGTACTCGAAGAGCTGCGCGTAAGCAAAGACCTCTTCGTCGAAGCGGCGCGGCAGGTGCCGGAAGAGAAGTTCGAAGAGGGGCGCGCTGCTTACCGCATCCTGACGACTACCGGCACGAACCACTACCGCGAGCACGCCCCGCAGATTCGCGCCTGGCGCGAGCGCGAAAACATTTGACCATGGCCTCGCGCGAGAAGGTCGCCCAGGATCTGCGGCATGCTGCCGCCAGGGTCGACGCCGCGATTGGCGGGCTCAGCGAAGAGCAGGCGTCGAGCCCGGCCATCGATGGCTGGTCCGTCAAGGATCACCTCACGCACCTCACTGTCTGGCACGAGATGCGCTTCTTCGAAATCAGTCGCGTCGGTCGCGGCGGCCGGAGCCTGACGCCGACGTTTGGAGACGTCAACGCATTCAACGAAACGCTCGGCTCAATGCGCCGCGGCCTCTCGCTGGAACAGGCTCTCGCTGACCTCGCCTTCGCGCGAGAGATGGTGCAGCGGGCCGTTGCCGAGTGTCCGGAAGACCGGCTGGACTCGAAACACTACCTTGAAGCCAGCCCTGCCGGCGGGGTCGACCATGAAACCGAGCATGCCGACCACATCGCCGGCTGGCGAAAGACGGAAGGCCTGTGATCGACAAAATCCACCACGTGGGCATCGCTGTGCACAGCCTTGAGGATGCGCTCAAGTTCTATCGCGACACTCTCGGGCTGCATGTGCACGCGCAGGACACGATCGAAGATCAGGGCGTGCGCGCGGCGCTGCTGACGATCGGCCAGAGCGAGATCGAGCTGCTGGAGCCGACCCGCCCGGACGCCGGCGTCGCCAGATTCCTCGAGCGCAAGGGCGAAGGGCTGCATCACATCTGCTTCCAGACCGAAGACGTCGACGGCGACCTGGAGACCCTGAAGGCGAAAGGCGTCGAGTTGGTCGACCAGAAGTCGCGGCCGGGGCTCGCCGGAATGATCTGCTTTCTACACCCAAAGGCGAGCCGGGGCGTGCTGGTGGAGCTGGCGACGCCGATGGACATCTACAAGGGACGCGGATGATGGCGCAGGTCAAGAAGATCGATCACGTCATCATCGCCACCACTGATCTCGCCGATGCGCTGCGGCTCTGGGAGCGCAACGTCGGCCTGACCGAAGA
>JBIOEJ010000253.1:0-3595 GCA_044445965.1 Hyphomicrobiales bacterium | reverse complement strand
TTGGGGAAGCATCCGCGCCATCGTCGGCGAAGGAGCCGCCTGGCTATCGCTGCTGAAGCATTATTACGAGATCGCGGACGGCCATGCCCTCTACTACGGCGAGAGATGGCGCAGCACGCTGGTCACGCGTTCCTTCCTGTTGCTGATCTCGATCGTCGTGCTCGGCCTGATCGGCATGCTCAACGAGGATCTCGGCCTCGTCACCATTCCGTTGCAGGTGCTGATCGTGGGCTTCATCTTCGTGGATCGGCTGCGCGCCGTGCAGGGCGACTGGCAGCGGCGCTGGCTCGAATATCGTCAACTCGCCGAGCGGCTGCGCTGTCTGCGCTATCTGCGGCTCGCGGGCGTCGCCGATGCCGAGGACGCGCTGCGCCTCGCCGCCAGCTGGCCCGTCTGGTACGCGACGCGGCTCGCGCGCATGCTGGGTCCTTGCGCGGCGCCAGCCCCCTCGCAGGCGCGAGCCGTGCTCGACCATCTGCTGCAGGCCGAGATCGGCGAGCAGATCGATTATCACCGTGGGGCCATCCGTCGCTTCACCGCGATCGATGCGCGCACCAGGATCATGGCGCGGGTGATGCTCGGTCTCACCGTCGCCATCGGCGCTGCCATATTCGTATTGTCGATCAACAATCTCAGTCTCCTTTCCTGGTCGGGCGTGGCGAGCCTCGGGCTCTCGGCCGCGCCGGCCGTCGTCACCGGGCTCAACGCCTTTCGCGCCGAGTTCGACCTGGTGCGGTTGACCGAGCGCTCGACGCGCCTGGCGCGCGGCCTCTGGCGGCTGGAGCGCGCGGCGAGCGAGCGCGCCGAGATCGAGGAAGCCGCCGAGGAGGGGGCGGCGGCGGAGACGATGCCGGCGCTCGACCGGACGGTGGCGCGCCGCGCCGCCTCGCTCATGCTCGAGGAGGTCTCGCAATGGCGCTTCGTGCTCGAAGCGCGCACCGAAAGGCTGCGACGGCATTGACGCTGGACAGGGAGCGCGAACTGCCCCAGTTCATCGTTGAACGGCAGTGGCGGCGGCAAGGCGAGAAAGACGGGCGATGGCACTCGAGATCGAACGCAAATTCCTGGTGAAGAGCGAGCTTTGGGGGCCGACGCCCGACTTTACTTCGATCCAGCAAAATTACCTGTCGACCATCAAGGACGTGTCGGTCCGCGTACGCCTGAGAGACGAACGAGGCTCGCTGACGGTGAAGGGGGAACGCGAAGGGGTCGTTCGCGAGGAGTTCGAATACGAGATCCCGAAAGGCGACGCCGAGGCGCTGTTGCAGCTCTGTCCCTACCCGCCCATCGAGAAGCGCCGCTACGAGATCGACCATGGCGGGCATCTGTGGGAGGTGGACGTGTTCGAAGGCCGCCATGCGGGCTTGATCCTGGCGGAGATCGAGCTCGAGGCGGAGGACGAAACCTTCATCCGCCCTGCCTGGCTCGGCGTCGAAGTAACGACGGATGCGAGATATCGCAATTCGCGTCTCGTCGAGATGCGCTCGGTAGAGGAGCTGGTTGCGGTCGGCACCGCAAGCGCCGAGGCCTGATCGGGATTCCATTGACGGCGGCGATCCGTTCGGCACCTAACTTTCGTCCTCATTGCCTGGCACGGCCGTGAGCCGGACATGGTTTTCTCGGAGGCCCGCCATGCGCGCGCGAATAATCCTGGCCGCGATACTGAGCCTGGGGCTCGTCGACGGCGCCCTTGCCTTCGAGGTCGACGGCTTCGTCTCGGGCATGCCGATCGAGGACGCGCTGAAGCTCGCCCGGCAGCGCGGCTTCGCCTACAAGGATGCGGCGAAGGGGATCAGCTTCATGAGTTATGGCTCGACCAATGGCGGGCCGGGCCTTGGCTTCACGCAGGGCAAGCTGTGCTCGCTGGGTCATTTCGATGCCGGCGACGTGCATCGATTCGTCGAATTGGTGAACCAGCGAGCCTCGATCTTCGGTGTTCCGACCTACACACTCCATCAGGAGATCATGGGCACGGGAAAGAGCTTCTCGCAGATAGCCGCCAAATGGCGGAGCAATAGCGATCAGATCCATGTCATCATCGACAAGATCGGCTCGGCACAGGAAACGATTTCCTGGCAATACAAGGACACGGCGCTCTGCCCGGGGCTGTAGGCTCATCCGCTTAGGCATGCCGCAGCGACGGATGCTGTCGAGTCCGCGCCCGGACCAGGACGCCCTCCACCTCTCCCAGAGGGGATCTTTGCGGAATTAGGCGTCATCCGCGGCGAGCCCCGGATCAAGCCTCGAGACTTGATCCGGGCGAGGGAAGGGGAGCTCTTCCCAATACAAGGATACGAGGCGCGCGGCGGCGAACTGAAGTCGCGTGCCGCTCATGGCCTGTTTCTTGCTGGCGAGCACGGTAGGCGCTGGCGCAGCAGTTTCGCTGCCACCCTGATATGCGTCGACAATCCAAGGTTGTGGCGAAGCGTCGCACTTGCGAACGGTTGCGGTGCGCTATCATCACCTCGTGTCGCGTTGATTCGTCTGCGTAAGGGGCGACCAATTGATGCGAGGTTCACCATGCGAAAACTTGCGATTGCGGCAATTGCCGCGCTCACCGGTCCGGCGAGCGCGCATGACTTCTGGTCGGATGGGCGCCGTGTCGATCCGCTGACCAAGAATCTGTGCTGCTCGGGCGCCGACACCAAGGAGCTCGACCCCTCCTTGGTGAAGGCGGAGCCCGGCGGCTTCAGGCTCACCGACACCAACGAGTTCATACCCTTCGCGCGCGTCCAGCCCTCGCCTGACAACGCCATCTGGGTGTCGCGCTGGGGCGGGCAGTCGAAGTGCTTCTTCTATCCGTCGAGCTATTGAGGGAAGGGCCTTAGAACCGCTCCAGCGGGCGGCCGGTGGTCAGGGCGAGCTTGCCCTTGGCGGGCACGCCCGCGGGCGCGTAATAGCCCGCGGCCTTCTTGGCCTCGATCTCGACCGAGGCGTCCTGCGGCACGAGGCCGTCCGGGATCGGCACGCGCTCGACGATCTCGACGCCAGACTTCACGAGCGCGTCGTATTTCATGTTCGACATCGACACGAAACGGTCGATGCGGGTGATGCCGAGCCAGTGGATGACATCGGGCATCAGCTCCTGGAAGCGCGCATCCTGCACGCCAGCGACGCATTCGGTGCGCTCGAAATAGGTGGCGGCCGTGTCGCCGCCCTTCTGGCGCTTCCTGGCATTGTAGACCAGGAACTTCGTCACCTCGCCCAGCGCCCGTCCTTCCTTGCGGTTATAGACGATGAGGCCGGCTCCGCCGCGTTGCGCCTCCCGCACGCATTCCTCGACGCCATGCACGAGATAGGGCCTGCAGGTGCAGATATCGGAGCCGAACACGTCCGAGCCGTTGCACTCGTCATGCACGCGGCAGGTGAGGCTCGACTTTCTGTCGGTGAGCGCTTCGACTTCGCCGAAGATGTAGCAGGTCGCCCCGCCGATCGGGGGCAGGAAGACCGAGAGGTCCGGCCGCGTCACGAGCTCGGGAAACATGCCGCCCGTCTGCTCGAACAAGGTGCGCCGCAGCTTCGATTCGGCGACGCCGAAGCGCAAGGCGATGCCGGGCAAATGCCAGACCGGATCGATCGCCACCTTGGTGACGGC
>JBIOEJ010000252.1:0-3740 GCA_044445965.1 Hyphomicrobiales bacterium | reverse complement strand
GCTGGCCTATGCAATCCCCTGCCGACGCTTCGCCAGTACCCTCGCGGGCATCGACGCACGGCTCAGGGCCGATGTGGTTTGCTACGCCTTCATCGTAGTGGACTTGCACCACCTACTCCTCGCCGGTCTCCCGGCGCACTCTGCATTGGGTCATGAACGGCCCCGAGGCTATGTCCGCATCCGGTCTGTCTTGGCCTTAGCTGCAGACGTTCGTCGCTGACGTCGACCGGGTCAGGATCGGCGGCAAATCAGGAGGCGGAACGGCTGCTTCGGCCGCATCCGCCCGCTTGCGATAGTTCACGACGACAGCAGACCGTTCGCGGCGAGCCTCAGGGTCGCGATCCGCCGGCGCCAACGGCGTCCCTCTCAGCCGTGACGCGTGCGCTCGCTGTCGAGATGCGCCATCTGGGCAGGAGCGTAGCGCTCGCCGGCCGCCGCACCCTTGGGCACGGCCTTTTCGATCGCCGCCAGGTCCTTGGGCGTCAGGGCTACGTCGAGCGCGCCGAGCGCTTCCTTGAGGCGGTCGCGCCGGCGGGCGCCGATGAGCGGCACGATGTCCTCGCCCTGGGCCGCCACCCAGGCGATGGCGATCTGGGCGACGGTCGCACCCTTGGCCTCCGCGGCCTTCCGCAGCGCCTCGACGAGGGCCAGGTTCCTCTCGACGTTCCCGCCCTGGAAGCGGGGCATATAAGTGCGGAAGTCGCCGGGACCGGGGGCGTCTTTCCGCCAGTGCCCGCTGATCAAGCCGCGCGAGAGCACGCCGTAGGCGGAGATGCCGATGCCGAGCTCCCTGCAGGCCGCGAGAATGCCATCCTCGATGCCGCGCGAGATGAGGGAATATTCAATCTGGAGGTCGCTGATCGGATGCGCGGCGGCAGCCCGGCGGATGGTCGCAGCACCGACTTCGGAGAGGCCGATGTAGCGCACATAGCCCGCCTGAACCATCTCGGCGACAGCACCGACCGTCTCCTCGATCGGCACGTCTGGATCGAGGCGGGACGGGCGATAGATGTCGATGTGATCGAGCCCGAGGCGCTGGAGCGAATAGGCGAGGAAGCTCTTCACCGCAGCGGGCCTCGCGTCGTAGCCGGTCCAGCCGCCCGCAGGATCGCGCAAGGCCCCGAACTTGACGCTGACGAGCGCACCGTCGCGCTTGGCACCCTTCAGCGCCTCGCCGATCAGCATCTCGTTGTGGCCCATGCCGTAGAAGTCGCCGCTGTCGAGGAGCGTAATTCCGGCCTCGAGTGCGGCGTGGATGGTGGCGATGCTCTCCGCCCGGTCGGCGGGTCCGTACATGCCCGACATGCCCATGCAGCCGAGACCGAGGGCCGAGACTCTAGGCCCCCTCGCACCAAGTTGACGAGCTTGCATTTCCGAACTCCTTGCTGTCGCCGACATTCATTTGGTCTCGTCATTCCGGACAAGCAAATCATCGTGCCAACGATGATTTGCGCGATCCGGAATCCATGCCCGGGACAGCGCGGGCCCAACCATGGATTCCGGATAGCAAGGCTCGCCACCGGGAAAAGCTCCGCTTTTCCCGGGCTCGCCTAAGCTTCCGGAATGACGCCAAGCTTGAATGTCCACAGGCCTACCGGTTGAGCCAGCGCCGCGCGAAGCCGAGCAGGCCCTGGGGCATGAAAATCACCATGGCGATGAAGATGAGCCCGACCGGGATCAGGTAATATTCCGTGAAGAAACGCGAGCAGGCCTCGCGCAGAAGGAGAAAGAACGCAGCGCCCGCGATGGGGCCCACGAGCGTGCCGACGCCGCCCATGACGTTGTAGATGACCGTCTCGCCGGAGACCAGGAAGAAGACGAAGTCGGGGGCTGCGAACTCGTTCTGGATGGCGTAGAGCACGCCCGCCAGCCCCGCGAAGAGCCCCGAGAGCATCACCGCCACGATCTTGTAGCGCTCGATGGGATAGCCGATGGCCCTGGTCCGCGCCTCGTTCTCGCGGATGGACTGCAGCACCATGCCGAAGGGTGAGCGGGTGATGCGCCTCAAGACGAGATAGGACGCGGTCACCGCCGCGAGCACGAACCAGTGGAGCGTGCTGGTGGTGAAGGGGACCGCGAAGAGACCCGGGATGCCGAGCTTGGGCCGGCTGAAAGTGAGCCCGTTCTCCCCGCCCGTCACGGCGGTCCAGGTGAAGATGATGACGTAGAAGATCTGCGAGAAGATCAAGGTCGTGATCGCGAAGTAGATGTCGCGCAGGCGCGTCGAGAAGTAGGCGACGAAGGCCGCGACCGCGGCCGAGGCGAGAAGCCCGCAGGGGATCGCGAGCCACAGGTTGGGCGGCTTGACCGCGAGGAGTGCTGCCGCCGCGCCGTACATTCCAAGCCCGAAGAACGCCGAGTGGCCGAAGGACACCATGCCCGTGTAGCCGATCAGGATGTCGGAGGACATGGCCAAAAGGCCCCAGATCAGGATCTCGGTCACGAAGCGGCGCCAGAACTCGGGGAGCACGAGCGGGACTGCGATCAAAAGTGCCAGTACCACGGAAAACCCCGTCCAATAAACGATGTCGTGGCGCCGCATCATTTCGGCGTCGACGCGAAGAGGCCCGTGGGCCGGAACAGCAAGGTCAGGATCAGCACTGCGAAGGAGAAGATCACCGCCTGGGCGGGGCTGACGACGAGGGCGGCGTAGGATTCCAAGAGGCTGATGAAGATGGCGGCGGCGACGGAGCCCGCGAGGTTGCCCATGCCGCCGACCACGACGACGATGAAGGCCTTGAGGACCCAATCGAGCCCCATGGCGTGGTCGACGCCGACGAGCGGGCCGAACAGCACTCCGCTCGCAGCCGCCATGCCGGAGCCGATGGCGAAGACGACGGTCAGCACGCGCGGCACGGGGATGCCCATGGCTTGCGCCATGACCCGGTCCTGGGTGGTGGCGCGAATCCAGACGCCGTAGGTGCTGAATTTGAGGAAGAGCCAGAACGCGCCGATGATGGCGGCCGCGAGCAGCGCTATCACGATGCGATACCACGGATAGTCGAGATAGAAGAGGGCGAAGTGCCCGGGGAAGGGCTCCTGGATCTTGCGCGCCACGGGCCCGAACTGCCAGAGCGCGTAGTTCTGCAGCACAAGCGAGATCCCGAAGGTGACGAGAATGGTGTAGAGGGGATCGCGGCCGAGCAGCGGGCGCAAAGTCGTCACGTAAATGACAGCACCGAGCGCTGCGATGGTCAGGGTGGCGACCACGAGGGCCAGCCAGAAGTTCCCGGTGGCGGCCAAGGTGAGCACGCCCACGTAGGCGCCCAGCATGAAGAGCTCGCCATGGGCGAAGTTCACCACGTCCATGATGCCGAAGATCAGCGTCAATCCGGAGGCGACCAGCGACAGGATCAAGCCGGTGACCACGCCGTTGACCGTCTGGACGAGGAATTGCTCGAAGGGAATGGCCACGCTACACCCCCAGATATTGGTGGATGACCGCGTCGTTCACGCGCAGCTCGGAGGCCGCGGCGTGGTGCCGGATGGCGCCGTTCTCCATCAGGTAGATGCGCCGGCTGGCCTCGAGCGTCAGCGGGACGTTCTGCTCCACCAGCAGCACCGCCACGTCCTCCCGGCGCAGCACGTCGATGACCTCGCGGATCTGGGACACCATGCGCGGCATCAGGCCTTCCGTGGGCTCGTCCATGAGGATGATCTTGGGCTCGAGCATCATCGCGCGGGCGATGGCGAGCATCTGCTGCTCGCCGCCCGAGAGCGTGCCGCCGGCTTGGTGGCGC
>JBIOEJ010000251.1:0-3869 GCA_044445965.1 Hyphomicrobiales bacterium | reverse complement strand
TTCGTGGATTTCCTTGCCGACGTGCAGCCAGCCCAAACGGCCCGCCAGCTCTCGGCCCATGAAGACGTTGCGGACGATCGACTGCTGGACGGCCAGCGCGCGGTCTTGAAACACCGTCTCGATGCCGGCTTCGCGTGAGCGGGCGGCGTTCCAGCCGGCGACTGGCTTGCCACGGACGATGATCTCACCGCTGGTCGGCTTGAGCACGCCGGCGAGAATCATAATCAGGGTCGACTTGCCGGCGCCGTTGTCGCCAATCAAGCCGACGACCTCGCCCTTGTCGATGGAAAGGCTGACGCCGCCCAGGGCGTAGACCCGGCCGAACGACTTCGTGATCTCGCGGAGCTCGATGAGACGCTCACCCACGGCCTGTTCTCGCAGTGACGTGCCGCCGGTCCGCATCCAGGGCCGGCGGCACGGAAAAGGCTATCAGCGGAGGCCTTCCGTGGCGAGGTCGGCGACCGCCTTGTAGTTCTCGGGCGTCACGAAGCCGGCACCGGTGTCGACGTTCATCGGCGCCAGTCCATAGACCACCTGCTGGCAGAGGCTGAGGATCGGCATGTAGCCCTGCAGGAACGGCTGCTGGTCGGCCGTGAGCTGCACCCAGCCGCCCTTGAAGCCTTCGACGATCTGCGGGCTGGTGTCGAAGCCGATCTGGATGATGTCGCCCGCCTTCTTGCCGGCCGCCTGCATGTAGGCCGGCACATTGCCGAGTTGCTGGCCGCCGGGATATGCGATCAGCTTGGTGTCAGGCTGGTTGACGAGCGCGGCAGTGACGATCGGAATCAGCAGATTGGGATCGGCGGCCACCGCGGCGCCGGCGACGAGCTTGGTCACCACGATGCCGGCCTCGTTGAACGCATCGACCGTCCCGCCTTCGCGCACATAGCGCTCGGGCTGTTGGTCCCATGGCCCGAAGACGATCACCTTGTCGCCCTTCCTGAGCCCGAAGCGGCGGATTGCCTCCTGGCCGAGCGCGTAGCCCTGCGGGTGCTGCTGGGCGCCGACGTAGCCGCCGCCGAACTTGGCAACGACATTGGGCAGCGGCACGTTTTGGTACATCATCTTGATGCCCGCCTTTGCCGCCTCTTCGGCGAGCGGCATGACCGCGGCCTCACCCGGGTGGCCCATCATGGCGATGCCATCCGGCTTGGCGGCCACTGCCTCGCGGAGCTGTTGCACCATCTTCTCCGGTTCCCAGCCGGAGAAGATGTAGTCCACCGTCGGGCCGAGGTCGTGTTCCGCCTGCTTGGCGCCGTTATAGACGATGGTGCCGAAGGCATCGCCTTCCGCGCCGCCGACGAAGAAGCGCAGGTGCACCTTGCTGCACCACTTGTCACGGAGCGCATCGGCGCCGGCGACGCTGGTCGTGGCCACGAGCATTGCTGCCGCAATTGCGCCCGCGAGCCGGAGACTGGACGGGGAAATTCTGAGACCCATGCTTTCCTCCCTTCCCCTCGAGAAACGAGGGTGGCTGTTGATGATCCCGGCTTGCCGCCGGTGTTGTCGGTGTCCGGGTCGAAACCGGCCCGGAGATTCAGCTCGGATTGGGGACGAGTTCCGCCCCGCCCCGACAGTCCTTGAGAAAATTCAGCGCTCGCACCTGGCCGGTCATCTCGAGCGCATTGCGGTAGACCGGGTCGTGCCAGCCTTCAATGTCGATGGCGCCGCGATAGCCGGCGAGCCTCAGCTCGCTGATGACGCGCACCCAGTCGCTGTCGCCGAAGCCGGGCGTGCGCATCTGCACGAACGGCACCTTGCCGAAAATCCCGTGCGCGCGGATCACGTCCCAGCGCACGGTCGCGTCCTTGCCGTGGACGTGAAAGATCTTCGGCGCCCATTGCCGGATCTGCGGGATCGGGTCGATCAGATAGACGAGCTGGTGGCACGGCTCCCATTCGAGGCCGATATTGTCGTTGGGAAGCGCGTCGAACATCAGCTCCCAGGCGTCCGGGTTGTGGGCGATGTTCCAGTCGCCGCTCGCCCAGTTGCCGTCCATGGCGCAGTTCTCGAAGGCGATGCGAACGCCCTTGTCGGCGGCGCGCCGAGCGAGTTCACCCCATACTTCGCGGAAGCGGGGGAGGCTGTCGGGGAGCGGCTTGTCGCGGAGACGGCCGGTGAAGCCGGTGACCAGGTCGGTGCCGAAGAGGTGCGCATTATCGATGAGAGCCTTCCAACCGGCGAGGGTTTCCCGATCGAGGTCACGCTCTTCGAGAGGATTGCCGAACATGGCGACCGAGCTCACGACCGCGTCGGCATTGCCGATCGCGTCGCGGATCTGTCCGGCGAGCGCTTTGACGTCCTTGCCGCCGAGGGTCTGCCAGAAGAAGGGCTGAACGCTCTCGAAGCCGAGCGGCAGGATCTGGCGGACATAGCCGGCCGGGTCGGGGAGGTTACCTTTGATCATGGTGCCGATACGGATGCCCTGCAGGGCGTTCGTCATGGCCGTTCACCGCTGGAGGCCACGAGCACGCGGCACCCGCTCCATGGGCGCGTGAAGTGGCGGTTCGGAGATATCTCGGCGCAATCAAGCAGACGGAGCGGGAGCACAGCCCTGCTCATGGCGCCGTACCGATTAGAACGGCCTGCACCGCGGGAAGCGTTCCTCCGGCCCGCTCTCGTTCCCTGCCGGCACCGGGGCCCTGATGCGCGGCATTCCGTAAACGTTTACGATGAAACTCCCAACGGAACCCTTTGTCAATCCCGCCGCGGCGACGGAGGCACGTCGAACTTGACGGGCGACGTGCTAAGTGTGGCGGCGCTGCTGCAGAGAGGGCCTGACGAAGTCGTGTCGAGCATCCGCGATCTCGCCCGTCATCTGAATATCTCGATCGGCACGGTCTCGCGCGCCCTCAACGGCCGTGCCGACGTCAATGCCAAGACGCGCCAGCGGGTGCTCGCCGCGGCGGCCAAGCTCAGCTACGCGCCCAACCTGTCGGGACGGAATCTCAGGCGCGGCGCCACCCATGCCGTCGCGTTCATGTTGCAGCCGCATCCCGGCGACCAGCAATATGGTGAGCCGTTCTTCATTCCCTTCCTCAAGGGCCTGCAGGCGAGCCTGGCGGAGCGCGGGCTCGAGCTGATCGTGCTCATGGGCGCCCCGGGCGATTACCAGCAGGAGCGCCTCCGCCGGGTCGTCGAGGCGCGCTGGGCGGATGCGGTGGTGCTCGCCTGGACGCGGCGCAAGGACGAGCGCATCGATTACCTGACCGAGGTCGGCTTTCCCTTCGCAACGCTCGGCCGCAGCCGATCGGGCGGTGCCAGCTATCCCTCGCTCGACCTCGACTTCGAGCGCGCCGGCGAGGCGGCGGTCGATCGGCTGGTGGTCGCCGGCCATCGCCGCATCGCGGCGATCGGTCAATCGCTTGGGCTGAACTTCGGTTACCTCTTTCTTGCCGGCTATCGGCGGGGTTTGCGCAAGCACGGCATCGCGCCGGAGCCGCAACTCACCGCCGCCGGCAATCTCAACGAGGCGGGCGGCTACGAAGTCACGCCGCGAGTCATGCGCGGCGAGCACCCGCCGACGGCGATCATCTTCAGCAATGACGCGATGGCGCTCGGCGGCTGCACGGCGTTGATCGAGATGGGCATCATGCCGGGCCGCGACGTCGCCGTGATCGTCATCGTCGACACGCCGCTCTGCCGCTACTTCTCACCCGCGCTGACGAGCTTCCGGCCACCGCTCGAATCCCTCGGCCGCCGGCTCGCGGAGATGCTGCTCGCGTCGATGCCCGGCTACGCCGGAGCGGAGGGCGTGCGCGTCCTTCGCGAAGTCTGGCCGATGGAGCTGATCCCACGGGAGAGCGACCGTGCTGTGATCCTCCCCCGCGAAGCGGGGGAGGGGGACCATGCGAAGCATGGTGGAGGGG
>JBIOEJ010000250.1:0-3880 GCA_044445965.1 Hyphomicrobiales bacterium | reverse complement strand
GAGGAAATCGTCAACATCGCGCCCGAGGCGGACGTCGCGGGGGCGGATCCCGACGCCGATCTGCGCGAGTCCTTCGATCTGGATTCGATGGACTTCCTCAACCTGATCATCGCGCTGCACAAGCGCCTGGGCATCGACATCCCCGAGGCCGATTATGCCCGCATATCCTCGCTCAATGCGGCGGTCGCCTACTTGGCCCAGCGCCGGAAGCCAGGCTGAGGCCGCTCGTCACCCCGTGATGTGATGCTTGCCGACCGCGGTGACGGTGCTCGCCTGCAGCCCCTCGGCGCTCTCGTTCTCGGCCACGACCAGCCGTACTTCGCTGCCGGCCTGGAGCTTTTCGAAGCCGGGCTTGGTGACGGCGTTGCGGTGGAAATAGATCTCATCGCCGTCCGAGGTCTCGATGAAGCCGTAGCCTTCCTCGGGAAACAGACGCACAACCTTGCCGTGGAGGGGAACGCCGTGGCTCTTGACGTCGCCGCGCTGCTTTCGCGCCTTGTCTTCCAGAAGGCGTCCAGCGGCCTCGAAGGCATCGCGGATCGCCACGTAGACGTCTTCATGGGCGTGATTCTGGCGGCCTTCATGGGTGACGTCGATTTCCCCGCCCGGGACGACCACTTCGATGCGAATGCCGTAAAGCTTGCCCTTGTGCTGATGCTGATGCGGCGCCTCGACCACGACTCGGCAACTCATGATGCGGGGGTAGAAGCGATCGAGCCGCTCGGCCCGCTCGCGGATCGCCGCCTCGATCGCGGGGGAAGGCCCTATGTTGCGGAAGGTGATCTGGGTTGGAAGTTCCATGCTGCGCTCCTCGCGTCTATAGGCTTTTTCCGGCCAATTCGAGGCTGCCGAGACCCCGCCGGACGGCATGGTCTCGGCAGCCATTGCCCTAAATCCCCATCTCCGACTCTACCGGACCCCGCTTCTTCTCCTCGGGGATTTCGGTCATCGTCGCTTCCGTGAGCAGGAGTATGCTCGCGACCGATACGGCGTTCTCAAGTGCAATGCGCACGACTTTCGTCGGATCGATGATTCCCGCCTGCACCAGATCGACATACTCCTTGCGCGCGGCATCGAATCCCAGGTTTCCCACTTCCGCCAGCATGCGCGCGACCACCACGCCGCCATCCACCGAGGAATTTTCGGCAATCTGACGCGCCGGCGTTTCCAGCGCCCGCTTCAGGATCTGGACGCCGGTCCGTTCATCGCCCTCGCATTTGGCCTCCTCGAGCGTCGCCGCGTCGACGCAGCGCAGCAGGGCGAGGCCGCCGCCGGGCACGATACCCTCCGCGACCGCCGCCTTGGTGGCGCTGATGGCATCGTCCAGCGCCTCCTTCTTGGATTTCATTTCCCCCTCTGAAGGGGCGCCAACGCGGATCACGGCGACGCCTCCGGCGAGCTTGGCCAGGCGTTCCTGCAGCTTCTCCTTGTCGTAGTCGCTCGTCGATTTCTCGATCTCCCGCTTGATTTGCTGGATACGGCCATCGATCTGGGCGCGTTCGCCGGCGCCGCCGATGATCGTCGTGCTCTCCTTGTCGACGACGACGCGCTTGGCGCGCCCGAGCTCGGCGAGGTTGACCGCTTCGAGCTTGAGGCCGAGCTCCTCGGCGATGGTCTGACCGCCCGTTAGCACAGCGATGTCTGCCAGCATCGCCTTGCGCCTGTCGCCGAAGCCCGGTGCCTTGACGGCGCAGCTCTTGAGCGCGCCGCGCAATTGGTTGACGATCAAGGTCGCCAGGGCCTCCCCTTCGATGTCTTCGGCCACGACGAGCAGCGGGCGGGCTGCCTTCGCCACCTGCTCGAGCAGAGGGATCAGATCCTTGAGAAAGCTGACCTTGCGATCGCTGATCAGGATGAGGGGGTCTTCCAGCACGGCTTCCATCTTCTCCGGGTCGGTGACGAAGTAGGGCGAGAGGAACCCGCGATCGAACTGCATGCCTTCGACCACGTCGAGGACGGTTTCCGTCGTCTTCGACTCTTCGACGGTGATCACGCCTTCGCCGCCGACCTTCTCCATCGCCTGTGCCACGAGTTCGCCAATCTCGGCGTCGTTGTGCGCCGAGATCGCCGCTACCTGGGCCCTCTCCTTGCGGGTCGTGACGGGGCGCGACAGGCTGCGCAACGCGCCGATCACCACCTTGGCGCCGCGGTCGAGCCCCCGTTTCAAGTCGACGGCGCTGGCGCCGGCGGCCACATTGCGCAGCCCGTCGGCAAAGATCGCATAGGCGAGGACGGTCGCCGTGCTGGTGCCGTCGCCGACGACTTCGCCGGTCTTTTCCGCTGCTTGCCGCAGCATTCTGGCGCCCAGGTTCTCCTCCGGATCCTTGAGTTCGAACTCCTTGGCGATCGTCACGCCGTCGTTGCAGGCGAGCGGCGGGCCATAGCTCCGCTGAATCAGCACCGATTTCGATTTGGGCCCGAGCGTCACCCGTATCGCATCGACCAGCTGCATGGCGCCGCGGAGGATCTTCTCCCTCGCGGCGGATCGGAACAGAACTTGCTTGTACGCCATATGGCTATCCTTCGAGATGCGGTGCCGATCGGGGTTGCCTGGCGAGGCCGGCAAATCCCGGGGAAACCTACCCCAGCCGCCGTTCGGGCAGATTGATCTCGGTCAATTCGCTTGATGTGGTCGCCGGTCCTGGCCATTGGCCATCCTGGCAAACCTCGGGAAGCGCACCCGTATTGCAGCCTCACGTGCCACTGACCTGGATCAATGTGGCAGGCGGCGGCAGGCGGCAGGCTGGCGACCATCGCGCCCGAAGGACGGCCCGAAGCGACCGGCAGGGCGACCAATGCCGTGAAGTGTCCCCGGAGGTTCCATGCTCGGTTCATCCCAAATGAGAGCCATGCTGGTCGAGAAACCCGGCGCGCTCCGTTCGCTCCGCCCGGCGAGCGCGCCGTTGCCCGAGCCCGGGCCCGGCGAGGTCAGGGTCTGCGTCCACGCCGCCGGGCTCAACCCGATCGACTGGGAGCTCATCACCGCCGGCCACGAGGCTTGGCACTACCCCCAGATTCCCGGCGTCGACGGCGCCGGGACGATCGAGGGTCTCGGGACCGGGGTCGAGGACCTGAAGATCGGAGACCGGGTTTCGTTCTTCGCCGATATGGCTCGCCCCGGCAGCTTCGCCGATTTCGTCACTCTCGCCGCCGAGACTGTGGCGCGAATTCCCGAACGCCTCACCTTCGAGGCGGCGGCGGCGCTGCCCTGTGCCGGCATGACCGCCTACCACGCGTTGCATGATCGGCTACGCGGAGCAAAAGGCCAGACCATCCTCGTCTGGGGCGCGAGCGGGGGCGTCGGAGGTTTTGCCGTTCAATTGGCGCGCATCGCAGGCCTCCGGGTGATCGCCGCCTATTCGGGTCATGACCGGGACTACGTACTCGCCCTCGGAGCGGACGAGGCCATCGACTGGCGCAACGACGATCCCAAGAGCATGATCGCCGCCCTCACGTCGGGACGCGGGGTCGATGCCATTCTCAACGTGGTCGGCAGCGAGCGGGCAACCGCGGATTTGGAGCTGCTCGCTTTCGAAGGCGCCATAGCCTGCGTCGCAGGCTTGCCCGATCTCGGACGGCTGAGGCCCTTTACCACCGCTCCTTCGGTTCATGAGATCGCGCTGGGCGGGCTGCATCGCCTCTCCGGTCCCGCCGGGCGCGGCCGATTGAGAGCCATGGGCGAGGAGCTCGCGAAGCTGGTCGTCAACGGCAACGTTCGGCCCTTGCTGGTCGAAACCGTCGCCTTCGAAAGAATTCCCGATGCCCTGGCGCAGCTTCAGGCGGGTGCCATCCGAGGCAAGGTCGTGGCCCACTTGCGCAACTGACGTCGCAGGACTAGAGCGGGATGTGTTTAGCCGGAATCGAAAGGGGATTCCCGAAT
>JBIOEJ010000249.1:0-3896 GCA_044445965.1 Hyphomicrobiales bacterium | reverse complement strand
TCGCCAAACCGCATATCCTCCATCCCTGGCCCAGCTTCAGGTTCGCCGTCACTCACCCGAGGTGGGAGCCGTATGCCTTAATTGGGCCCGTACGGTTCTGTGCGGGGGGCGCCCAGTAATGGGCGTCCCTACCGCGACATTCCGGGCGGTGCTGGCGAGCTCGACGCGCCACGGGCTTTGTGTCTCGGGTGGCAATCCGAAATCTTCGAATCTCGAGTGAGGCTCTCACACCACGAGCGTCAAGCGCTTGGCGGCCCGCGTGATGCCGGTATAGAGCCAGCGTTCGCGGCTGTCCGAGAAGGCGAAGCTCTCGTCGAACAACGCGACATCGTTCCATTGCGACCCTTGAGCCTTATGCACGGTGAGGACATAGCCGTAGTCGAATTCATCATGGAACTTGCGCTGCGGCCATTCGAAGGCCTCGATATTGCCCGTGAAGCATTCCTGCCGCACCGACACCTTGACGATCCGCCCGCCCATCTCCTCGTCCGGCACGAGGCGCATGCCGAGCACGCCGGATCTGCGCTCGCTGCGCTCCTTGACCGTCCAGAGCCCGCCATTGAACAGGCCCTTCCTGCGGTTGTTGCGCAGGCAGACGAGCTTGTCGCCGGCGAGCGGCAGCGCCTCAGCGAAGCCTCGCCGCTCGCGCATGCGCCCGTTATAGGCGCGCCGCGTGGCGTTGCGGCCGACCAGTATCTGATCGGCGCCGAGCACGCGGCTCGGGTCGAGCGCCTGGCGCCGCACCACTTGCGTCTCGCCATATTCGCCGGGCGTGAGGCGACGGCCTTCGCGCACCTGCATCGACAGGCGCACGATCGGATCGTCCTGCGCCTGGCGGTGCACCTCGGTCAGCATGGCGTCGGGCTCGGCCTCCGTGAAGAAGCCGCCGCCTTGGACCGGCGGCAGTTGCGCCGGGTCGCCGAGCACCAGGAGCGGCACGCCGAACGACATCAGGTCGCGCCCCAATTCGGCATCGACCATGGAGCATTCGTCGATGACGATGAGCTTGGCCTTGGCAGCCGGCGCGTCGTCCCAAAGCTCGAAGTTCGGCGTTTCCTCGCCGCTTTCCAGCGCCCTGTAGATCAGGCTGTGGATGGTGGAAGCGCCGCGGCACCCCTTGTTGCGCATCACCAGGGCCGCCTTGCCGGTGAAGGCCGCGAACAAGACCTTGCCGGTGACGCTCTCGGCCAGGTACCTGGCGAGCGTCGTCTTGCCGGTCCCCGCATAGCCGAACAGGCGGAATATCTGCGGCGTGCCGCGCTTTCCGGGCTTTGCCTTGAGCCAGGCCGCGACCGCTGCGAGCGCGGCCTCCTGATGGGCCGAGAATACGGGCATGTGGCGCTGAGCGGACTATATTGACGGGCGCTCGAGATACCGCTTCTCGAGCATCACATGGACACCCTTATTGCCGTTGACGACCTGCGTGATGCGCAGATCGGCCGCGAGACTCGCGAGCCCATAGGCCTGGTAGCGGTCGATCCCGGCACGCGCGCAGACGAGATCGAGCATCTGGCGCAGCGCGATCACCACGCAATCGTCGAGATCGGGATCGAAGGCCATGGTGATCATATGGGTCGGCGTCTCGGCGAGCGGCCATTGGAGCTTGAGATCGTCGCGCGCCGTCAGGCGGAAGCTGCCGGTGAGGCCGGTTTCGACGGCCGTGATGCACACCTCCCCGTCGCCTTGCGCGCCATGCCCGTCGCCGACCGAGAACAGCGCGCCGTCGACGAAGATCGGCAGATAGAGGGTCGTGCCGGCGACGAGCTCCTTATTATCGAGGTTGCCGCCGTTCCGGCGCGGCGGCAAGGTCGAGACCATGCCCCATGCGGGAGGCGGCGCGGTCCCCATCACTCCGAAGAACGGCGCGAGCGGAACCTCCTGTCCCCAGGGCAGCCGCCAGGTCTTGCGGGCGCGGTCGAGCCCGATATGGAACAGGCGGCTCTCGGAGAAATCATCGGGCAGCGCGCCGGCGAGCGGCCGCACGACCTGGTAGCCCCAATCGTAATACGGCTCGATCGCCTCGATATCGACTTGCAGGACTTGCCCCTTTTTCGCGCCTTCGACGGCGACGGGGCCGGTGCAGATATGCCCTTGCAGCTTCGCCGTCACCCCCGCGTGGATGGCCGGGAGCTGAGGGGGAATGACGAATGGCGGCGGCGGCAAGGCCTCGGGCGTTCCCGACACCGTCGAGACCCTCACCCGGCCGCCATTGGGGATGGTCAGCACCGGCGGGAGCGTGGCGTCGAAGAAGCCCCAATGGACATTCGAAGGTTCAGGCTCGAGGCGATGAGCGCGCATGGCATTCCAGTTCCGCTATGACCAAGGGTTGGGGAGGCGATCTCAGCACGTTCATAAACCCTTGTCTCCCCAGGGCGAATGGCCATATCAGGGCTCCATGCCGAACGAACAACCTGTCCTTGACGCCTCCCCGGCGAACGCCCCTTCCACCCACATGAGGAGGGCGCCGGGCGGAAAGCTGCTCGACGCCAAGACGATCTCCAAGATGAGCTCGCGGCAATTGCGCGATCTGATGGGCCCGCGGGCGACGCTCGAAGTCGCCGCGATGCGTGATTGGCTGTTGGGCGATGCGCGCCGCTCCGACGACCCTTCCAAAAACGTCACGGAATTGTGCAATCGCCTGCTCGCCATGGGGGTTCCGATCGACAGGGTCGCCATCTCGATTTCGACGCTGCATGCGGAGCATGACGCGGTCGGCCGCATCTGGCTGAAGGATGGCGGGGTCAAGGAGAGCGTCTATGTGAGCCCGGGCCCCGACGACCCGTCCTTCCTGCGCAGCCCGTATTACGCGGCACTGTCCACGAAGGAATGGGTCGAGATGCGGCTTGCCGAGACGCCCGACGACCGCTTCGGCATCGTGCCCGACCTCAAGGCGCAAGGCTATACGCACTATATCTGCGTGCCCATCACCTTCGTGAACGGCATGACCGCCTGGGCGACCATGTCGACGCGCGCGGCCGACGGGTTCTCGCAGCGCGATCTCGCGGTGATCGCATCCATCCTGCCGACGTTTTCGGCGATGCTCGAGCTTCGGGTCGCCTGGGGCACGTTGCGCAACGTGTTGCGCATCTATGTCGGCGACGAGCCGCGCCAGGCGATTCTCAGCGGCAACGTCAAGCGCGGCCAAGTCTCGACGATACGCTCCGCGATCCTGTTCGCCGATATGCGCGATTCGACCGAGCACACGGTCGCGCTCGGCACGGTCGGGGCCGTCGAATTGTTCAATGCCTTCTTCGACTGTCTGGTCCCCGCCATCGAGTCGCGCCAGGGAGAAGTGCTGAAATATATGGGGGATGGGCTGCTGGCGATCTTTCGCCAGGCCAAGGATGGCGGGTGCGACGCCTCGGAGCGCGCCCTTGCCGCGGCCCGCGATGGGCTTGCGACGCTCAATGTCTATAATGCGGAGCATCCGGACAAGCCGCAGATGCGGGCCGGCATCGCCTTGCATTACGGCGAGGCGGCCTACGGCAATATCGGTTCCGGGACGCGCCTCGATTTCACCGTGATCGGGCGTGATGTGAGCTTGGCGAGCCGGGTCGCCGATATGAACCGTACGCTCGACGAGCCATTGTTGATGTCGGCGGCCTTTGCCGATGAGCTCGGCCAGAAGGTAACGCCGTTGGGGCGGTTTCCGGCCAAGGGCTTTACCGAACTGGTCGAGATTTACCGCCCGGACATCTCCGACCCGGCGCTCGCCACGATTTACCGGTCTCCCAAGACATCGTTCTTCGACATCGGCTAGGGCCTGTGGACATTCGTGTCATGTGAGGAGGGCTGGGGGATTCCCAAGCCGATAAGACTCTGATTCAAGGCTGAAAAAGGAGTTCAGCTTTGATTCGCACGGTTCTAACGCAAGAGCAATGGGAACGTGTTGCTCC
>JBIOEJ010000248.1:0-3944 GCA_044445965.1 Hyphomicrobiales bacterium | reverse complement strand
GCCGAAGTCGATGCCGGACTTCGCGGGATCGATGGCGCCGCAGAACCGTCCCTCGGCATGGTGATCGTGGACCGGCCCCTTATGGCTGCCGGGGATGCATAAGAGCGGCCCGTTCTCCAACAAGCAATCGTCCATCGCCACCCCGACCGCGAGCAGATCGTCATTGGTGTGCGGATAGAAGGCCCAGTCCTGATGCCATTCGACGGCGGCCCCGCCGCCAGCGGCCTTCACGTTGAGCTTCGAGGTGTCGAGGCTGATCGCCGCGCCGATCAATCGCCGCAGCGCGGCGAGAATGCCTTGATGCCTCGCGATCCGGGCGAAGACCTCGTGGCGCAGATGAGGCGCCTTGATCCGCCGCACGCGCGGCCGCTCGGGCGTATGATCGGGCTCGAGGTCGTAGACATCGTCATGGGCGGTGACCGCGCGCGACGCCTCGATGAGCCGGTCCGTCACCTCGCGCAGCTCGGCGACATCGGAGGGCGCCAGCATGCCCTCGACCACGATGAAGCCGTTATCCTCGTACGAGGCGACATCCGCGTCGGTGATCATCGGTCGCTCCTTGTCTTCCGTCCAACCCCTTCTCCGCTCATCCCCGCGAAAACGGGGATCCAGAGTCTCCGTCTGGTTGGTAGTTCTGGGTTCCCGCCTTCGCGGGAATGAGCGGAGCGCACGGGAGGAGGGAGAAAGCGCATAATCGCAGTTTCTTCACGCATACTCGATGCGCGGGTCGATATAAGCGTAGAGCACATCGACCATCAGGTTGATCACCACATAGATCATCAGGATGACGAGGATACAGCCCTGGATCAGCGGGTAATCGCTGGTGCTGATGGCCTGGATGAGGAGGCGCCCTAATCCCGGATAGGTGAACACCGCTTCGGTCACCACCGCGCCGCCGATGAAATTGGCCAGCATCAGGCCGACGATGGTTACAAAGGGTAGCAGCGCGTTGCGCAGCACATGCACGCCGATCACGTCGCGCTCGGTGAGGCCCTTCGAGCGGGCGGTGCGCACATAGTCCGCCTTCATCTCGGCGATGAGCGAGGCCCTGAGGAAGCGCGCGAAGATGCCCGAGACATAGGTTCCGAGCGTCAAGGCGGGAAGCAGCACGTTGCGCAGCGCCTCGAGCGGAGACTGCCAGAACGGCACATAGGCCGATGCCGAAGGCAGCCATCTGAGCTCGACCGCGAAGAACAGGATCAGCAGGATGCCGAGCCAGAAGGTCGGAACGCCGAGCGCCACGGCGCTCCAGCCCGAGAGCAACCGATCGATCCAGGATCTCGGGCGCAAGGCGCTCGCCAGCGCCATGGGGACGCCGACCATGAGGCCGATAATGGTCGCGGCGACGCCGAGCTGCAGCGTGGCGGGCAGCCGCTCGCCGATCAGGCCGAGCACCGAATCGCGGCTATGGATCGACACGCCGAAGTCGCCGACGAGCGCGCCCTTCAGCCAGGCGAGATATTGCACGAGGATCGGCTGATCGAGACCCAGCCGCTCGGTCGCGGCGCGCACCTGCTCGGGCGTCGCGTTTTCCCCGACCATGATGGCGACCGGCCCGCCGGGAACGGCGAAGATCATGGCCCAGATCCCGAAGGACGCGATGAGCAGGACCGGCAGCATCTGCGCCAAGCGCCTGAGCACGAAGCCGGTCATGCGCCGCCCCGCTCGACCGCCAAATCGCCGCCCATCTCGCCGCGATCCTCCAGCACGGCCGAGAGTGCCCGTCCGAGCGCATCGAGGGAGAGTATGGTCAAGGTCAGCACCAGGCCGGGCAGAACGGCATAATAGGGCGCCTCGTGCAGATAGGTCTTGCCGGTGCGCAGCATCTCGCCCCAGCTCGGCGTCGGAGGCGGAATGCCGACGCCCAGAAACGCCAAGGCGGCTTCGAGCAGGATCGCGACCGAGGAGACGACCACGACCTGCACCAGGATCGGACTCAGCGCATTGGGCAGCACGGTCCTGAACATATTGTAGGATGAAGTGGCCCCGAGCGCCTCGATGGCGATGACGAAATCGCGCTTGCGCAGCGACAGGACCTGGGCGCGCGTGATGCGGGCGAAGCTCGGCACGCCGGTGATGCCGACCGCGACGAGCGCCGCGGCCTGGCTGCGCCCAAGCACCGCGATCATCGCCATGGCGAGCAGGATTCCCGGCAAGGCGAGCAGAACGTCGACGAGGCGCATGAGCATGGCATCGCGCCAGCCGCCGAAGAACCCGGCGAGGAGGCCGATGGGGATGCCGGCGGCGGCGGCGATCGACACCGCGCCGACGGCCGTGACGAGGGAGGTCCTGGCGCCGTAGACGACGCGCGCCACGATGTCGCGTCCGAGCTCGTCGGTTCCGAACCAGTTCCGCGAGGAGGGCGGCATCAGCGAGTTGGCGATGTCCTGCGCCAACGGATCGAAGGGGAGCACGGGAGCGAGCAAAGCGAGGAGCGTCAGCGCCGCGAGGAACACCGCGCCGAGCGCGGCGCCCTTGAATGCGAGCACCTGCCGCGAGAGGGAAAGGATGCGCCGTATCCTCACTGCCATGGCGCGGCCCTCTCCTCCTGCCGTGCCAGCGGATGAGAGCTCGAGGCGCCGTCCGCGAGCGGCCCGGCGCGATGGCAGGCGACGCCGCTCGGCAGGCCCGGATAGGGCAAGAAGTGCGGCGCCTCCACGGCGCAACGATCGATCGCCTTGAAGCAGCGCGGGTGAAAGGTGCAGCCCGCGGGAGGCGCCGCCGGATTGGGGATCTCGCCCTCGAGCACGATGCGCCGCCGGGCGTTGCGGGGCTCGGGGTCCGGCACCGGCACGGCCGACAGCAGCGATTGCGTATAGGGGTGGAGCGGCGTGTCGTAGAGCACGCGCTTCACGCTCTCCTCGACGATGCGGCCTAGATACATCACCGCCACGCGGTCCGCGATATGGCGCACGACCGACAGATCATGGGCGATGAACAGGTAGGCGAGCCCCAGCTCGCGCTGCAAATCCCGCAGGAGGTTGACGATCTGCGCCTGGATCGACACGTCGAGCGCGGCGACCGGCTCGTCGAGGATGAGAAGCTGCGGCTTCAGCGCAAGCGAGCGCGCGATCCCGATGCGCTGCTTCTGCCCGCCCGAAAGCTCGCGCGGATAGCGCCCCGCCATGGTCCGCGACAGCGAGACGAGGTCGAACAGCTCTGCGATCCGCCGGGCGCCGCCCATCTCCTCATAGATGCCGTGGATGCGCAGCGGCTCGGCCACGATCTCGCCGACGGTCCGGGTCGGATTGAGCGAGGCATAGGGATCCTGGAAGACATATTGCAGGCGCCGCCGGACCTGGCGCAAGGCGCCGAGCGGCAGCCCGGTGATCTCCTGTCCGTCGAAGGCGACGCGGCCGCCGGTCGCGGCGATGAGCCCCATGATCGCCCGGCCGGTGGTCGTCTTGCCGCAGCCCGATTCTCCGACGAGCCCGAGCGTCTCGCCGCGATCGAGCGTCAGGCTCACGCCGTCGACCGCCTTCACCCAGCCGACGCGGCGGCGCAGAATGCCCTTGCGGACGGGAAAATAGACCTGCAGCCGGTCGACGACGAGCAGCGGGCTCGCCGCCTTGCGCGGGTCGGCGCCTCCGGTCCGCGGCTCAGGCGCCGCCATGAGAGGCTCCACCGCGGCCCCGGCATCCTCGTCGGCGAAATGACAGGCGGCGAGATGTTCCGCGCCGAGAAGACGGAGCGGCGGCTCCGTGCCGGCGCAAAGCGGCCTGCCGCGCATGATCGGGCAGCGCGGGTGGAAGGCGCATCCCGCCGGCAGCAGCGCCGGGTTCGGCGGCTGCCCAGGGATGGGGGTGAGGCGTTCGTCGCGCGCGTCGATGCGCGGCAGGCTGCGCAGCAGGGATTGCGTATAGGGGTGCCGCGGCCGCTTGAAGATATCGGCGACCGGGCCGGATTCGACGATCCGCCCCGCATACATCACGGCGACACGGTGG
>JBIOEJ010000247.1:0-4030 GCA_044445965.1 Hyphomicrobiales bacterium | reverse complement strand
CGCCCCCGCCCCCACCGGCGATCGCGGGCGTGACGACATTTGCCTCGGTACAAGCTTCGATCGACCAGCTCTACCATGCCCGCGAGCGGCTGATGGCGCAGGAGCATGGGCTCGCGGCGCAGTTGCTGGGCGAGAACGGCACGATCGGCTCGGGCGCCGAGATCGGCGTCTTCGCGCTCGCGGGCTCCGCCGATGGCGGCGGCTCGGGCCGCATCGCCTTCGGCAACGGCTTTTCGGTCCTCGGCGGCCTCTCCTATCAGCAGGAGAAGCTCAAAGATGTCGAGGTCAAGGACGCCGTGATGGGCGCGCTCGCCTTGCGCTATGTCTATGGCGAGTGGGGCGCCTGGCGTCCCTTCGCCGAGATCGGCGGCTGGACGGCGCCCGACGCGAGCCTTGCCTTCAAGCGGCTCTACGCCAACGGCTCAGGGCAAGCCGTGGGCAAGTTCTCGACGCGCGGGCAGCTCTCCTATGCATTCGGGCGGGCCGGCGTCGCCTATGCGGTGACACCGTCCGACGAGGCGGCGATCTCGGGCGAGATCGGCCGCGAATGGCTGCGCACCGGCAAGGCCTATGAGATGCTCACGCCCACCAATCCGTTCGAGGCGAGCTACGGCACGGCGACGGACGCCTTCGGCGTGGTCAAGGTGAAGGCGCAATGGAGCCACGTCTTCACGCCGCAGATCGACGCCACGATCTGGGCCGCCGCCGCGAAAGCCTTCGATGCCACGAGCGGGCTGAAGGCGACGGTGGCGGGCTTCGGCACGCTCGTGCCCACAAAGCTCGAAAACGCGGCCTGGGCCGAATACGGGCTGCGGGTCGGCTACAAGGTGACGTCCAATGCGACAATCGATCTTCTCGCCGACGGGGTCTCGGGCGGCTCTCATGTCGGCACACGGGTGCATGTCGGCGCAGGGTTGAGATATAGTTTCTGACGACTCATGTGACGTGGGCGTCTATCAAATCCGATTCATGCTGAAGCCCCGTTCGATTACGCAGTCGGGGAATGGTCGGGGTCCGATCGCTCCCGTCAAGTAGGCACCGAATAGGCTCCGAGCAGCTTGGGCTTTGTGCAGCGGGGCAGCATGCCGCCGCGGGTGGTGATCCAAGATCCCGTGAAGGTCTTAGAAGCACGGCTGGCATTTCGGCCCGATCCATCGAACCCGCTTCTATTTCGCACAAGCAGACCGGACCGAACGACCGCAATGGTGGAAAGCGGTCGTTCCGGAAATTGGCGCGACTCGCGATTGGGCGCTAAATGGCGACAATCGGATGGGAACCGATGCAGTCCGAGGCGTATAAAATCCGGGACTCCGGCGGGCTCTTAGGCTTATCTTGCATTCGTCGACCCTTGCGGACGGGGCGCGGAACATGGACGAGACGACATTCTCGCGGACGCTCGACGCCATTTACGACGCCGCAGTTGCACCCGAGCACTGGCCCGTCGCGCTCGATCGGCTGGGACGGGCCTTTGGCTGTCACAGCGTAACGTTGATCGACCGGAATCTGAAGACGATGCAAGGGTGCTCGATCGGCATCGGCGTCGGCGCCGACGCCGCCAGCAACCGCGAATATTTCGAGGTTTGGCGCGACCGCAACGTCTTCAACACCCGGACGCAGGTCTGGCAAGCGGGTGCAATCGTCACGGATCGGGAGATCTTGCCGAAATCCGATCTGCTGCGGAGCGCCTACTATAGCGGCTTCATGAAACCTCGTGACATGCATGCGTTGCTGCGGTTGTCGTTGCGGGTCGAGGACGGGGTGCACCAATCCATATCGTTGCTGCGTCCGCGCTCGGCCCAAGATTACGAGAAGTCCGACGTCGAGCTCGGCCGGTCCTTCCTGCCGCATCTCCAGCGCGCCGCGACGACGACGCGGCATCTGCGGCATTCGAAAACGATGTTTGCCGCCGCAACCGAGCTGCTGGAGGCCAGTGCGACCGGGATCATGCTTCTCGACTCGAGCGGCAGGATCGGCTTCGCCAACCGCGCCGCCAGGGTGATGGCGGACCGGTCGGACGGCTTTCTCCTGCGCCTCGATCGGATGGAGGCGCTACGGCCTCAAGACGACGCCGGCTTACGACGCCTGATCGCGCGGGCCACCGGCCGGATCGACAGGGTCGACGCTCCGCGCAGCGGCGTAATGCGCCTTCGGCGCAAACCCGATCTGCGGGACTATGTAGTCGTGGTCGCGCCGCTGACCCCCGGTTCGACGCCGTTCGAGGGGCCTGCGCCCGTGGCCTTTATTCTGATTACGGACCCGGACGCGACCCCAATGCGCCCAAGATCGATACTTCGGCAGGCCTATGATCTGACCGCAACTGAAACGCGCATGGCGGAGCGGCTGCTGATGGGCGACACGCCGGAGCAGGCGGCTGCGGCTCTGGAGATCAAGATATCGACGGCGCGAGGCCATTTGGCCGCGCTGTTCCGCAAGACGGAGACGAGCCGGCAAACCGAGCTCATTCGCCTCCTGCTGTCGCTGCCATGGTCGGACGGGGAGGCCGGGCGGTAACCTCGCTCGGCGCGTTCGGAACATCCGCAGCAGCGCTCACTCGGTGTGCGCCGATGGCCTATCCTGCGACTCGTGAAAGACCCGCGGGATTTCGGTGCGGTCATCCACGACCCGATAAGGCAGGAAATATCGACAGGAGGTGACCGTATGTCCTACCAATCGATCGAGCTGCGACCGGCCGCGGGGTCGCTCGGCGCCGAGGTGCGCGGCGTCGATCTCACGCGGCCGCTGCCGAGCGCGACGGCGGACGAGCTGCGCCGCGCCTTCGTCGAGCATCTCGTCCTGTTCTTCCGCGACCAGGACCTGACGCCCGACCAGCACCTGGACTTCAGCCGTCTCTTCGGACCGCTGTCGCGGGTGCCTTACGTCAAGCACATGGACGAGTATCCCGATATCATCGCCGTGCTCAAGGAAGCCGATGAGCGCAACATCAGCGCCTTCGGCAATGCCTGGCACTCGGATTTCAGCTTCCTCGAGGCGCCGCCGATGGGGTCCGTCCTCTACGCCAGGGAGGTGCCGAGCCATGGCGGCGACACGCTCTGGGCCAACATGTACGAGGCTTACGAGGCCCTCTCCGACGGCATGAAACGCATGCTCGATCCGTTGCGCACCATGCATAGCGGCCGGCCCTACGGGGTTGCGCGGCCACCCAGGGACGTGCGCACCAGCCGCTCGATCGCGATCGAGCGTGACAATCGCGAGGCCGACCGCGAGGTCGCGCAGCCGGTCGTCGTCGTGCACCCGTCGAGCCGGCGCAAGGCGCTGTTCGTCAACGCCATCTACACGGTGCGGTTCGAGCACATGACCGAGGCGGAGAGCCGGCCGCTGCTCGACTTTCTGTTCCAGCACTGCATACGGCCGGAGTTCACTTGCCGGTTTCGCTGGGAACGGGGGTCGCTCGCCATCTGGGACAACCGCTGCACGCTTCACTACGCCGTCAACGATTACGACGGACAGCGCCGTCTCATGCATCGCACGACCATCGCCGGCGAGCCGCCGGTCGGCGCTTTTTGAGCGAGCCTCAGTCCTTGCCCGCCTCGTATTTGAAGGAGACCTTGATCTTCGTCCGATACAATTCCACTTTGCCGTCCTTCAGCTGGACATCCTGCGCGATCACCTCGGCGATGCGCAGGTCGCGCAAGGTCTCGGCGGCGCGTTCCACGGCGGCCTTGGCCGCCTTCTCCCAGGATTCGGTGCTGGTTCCGATGAGCTCGACGACCTTGTAGACGCTCTCTGGCATGTGATCCTCCCTGGTCGACTGATGTCCGAGAGCCTTTTCGGCATGTTCGGCCGTGATAAGGTAGCAAGCATCCGAACGCTTTGACAGGGGCGGTCGACGCAGCCGCGACGCTCGCCGTTCCCTCGGGCAGGAGGGCAATACGGTGACAGTGGTGCGCCAGGCGAAGCTGGCGCGATCCAGCCGGTGCAAGTCCGGCGCAGGTAAGGAGTAGCGTCCTCCTGCCAGCGAGTGTTGCGTCGTGGAAGGTGACGACCACGGCGAAGCGTACACAGCGATCGT
>JBIOEJ010000246.1:0-4174 GCA_044445965.1 Hyphomicrobiales bacterium | reverse complement strand
GCCCAAGCGAGCATAGCGAGCGGAGGGCCGGGTGGGGGGCGAGTCCGCGACCGCACTCACATGGAGATGTGTGCATGCCGACCGCGATCCGGGCCAAGCCAGCGCTTCGCGGGAGGAGGCAGATGCCGGGCGCTTTTTCTCGCATGATCTAGCGCGCCTGCGGCGCCAAATATGCGAGATAAGGCTCGATCGCCCGCATGGTCCTGTCCACCGCTCCGGTCAGCCGCTCGACCGCCTGGGCCGCTGCCCGCGCCATGTCCCGCAAGCGCTTAGGATTGACGATCATCTCGGCAAAAGCGGCAGCCAGCGCCCGGCCGTCGGATATCTGCCGCGCGCCGCCGGCGGCATCGAGCGCCTCGTAGACGCCGGCGAAGTTGTGCACATGCGGCCCGTGCAGGATGGCCGCGCCGAGCTTTGCCGGCTCGATCGGGTTTTGGCCGCCATGCGGAACGAGGGACTTGCCCATGAACACGATCGGCGTGAGGCGATAGAACAGGCCGAGCTCTCCCATCGTATCGGCCACATAGATGTCGCAGGCGCTGTCCGGGCCGAGGCGCTTGGAGCGCAGCGCCGGACGCAGGCCCGCCGCGTGGACTACGGCCGCCACCTCCCCTCCCCGCTCGGGGTGGCGCGGCGCGATGATGGTGAGCAGGCCCGGAAAGCGCCCGGCGAGCGCCCGGTGAGTCTCGGCGAGGATCGCCTCCTCGCCCGCATGAGTGCTAGCGGCGAGCAGCATCGGCCGCCCCGCCGTCATGCCTCTGAGCGAAGCCAGCGCCACCTGGTCGGCGGGCGGCGCGGGAACATCGTATTTCAGATTGCCGACCGCGATCACCGTATGGGCGCCGAGAAAGCGATAGCGTTCCGCGTCGATCTCGCTCTGCGCCAGGCAAAGATCGAAGCAGCCGGTGAGCGCGCCGATGGTGCGCGGCAGGCGTCGCCAACGCGCCAGCGAGCGCTCGGACATGCGGGCGTTGACGAGCGCCAGCGGCACGTGGCGGCGGCGCGATTCGATGATGGCGTTCGGCCACAGCTCCGATTCGGCGAACAGCGCGAGATCGGGTCGCCAGTGATCGAGGAAACGCTGCATGAAGAGCGGCGCGTCGAACGGGGCGTATTGATGCAGCGCTCCGGGCGGCAGCCGGCGCGCCAGATTCTCGGCCGAGGTCAAGGTGACCGAGGTCACGAGCACGTTGAGCGATTTCTCGCAAAGCCGCGCCACGATCGGCAACAGCGAGACCGTCTCGCCGACGCTCGCGCCGTGCAGCCAGACGAGGCGGCCATCGGGGCGCGGCCTGGCGGCCAGGCCCCTGCGCTCGCCGGCGCGGCTGAGATCCTCCTTGCCGAGACGGGCGCGATGCGCAAGGAGGGCCCCCGCCAAGGGCTGCCCCATCCGGGTCACGGCCCGGTAGAGTCTCAGCGTCGTCGGTATCCCGGCGCTCGTCATGCGCGTTCTCCGCCCATTCCCCCCGGATCGACGCTGCCGATCAGGGCGTAGGCCCGGGCATGCAATCTGTCGAGCCCGCTTTCGAGGGCGCGGCGCGCCTCTTCCATCGCCTCCGGCGAAGCGTCGGGCGCGACCCGGATCGCCTCGCCGAGCGCGATCACGCCGCGGCCGAAGGGCAGGCCGATGCTGGCATGGTCCCAGCTGTCGAAGTCGATGCGCCGGCTGGCCACGACGGCGCAGGGCCGGATCGGCCGGCCGGAGAGCTTGGCGAGCAGGATGAGGCCGGGCCCCGCCACGCGACGGGTTTTCGGAATATCGGCGGTGACCCCGACGATGAGGCCGGATGCCAGCGCATCGAGCATGCCGCGCAAGGCTTTCGCGCCCCGCTTGCGGCGCTGGCTGCCCTTGCCGGCGCCCGAGCCGCGCACGACGCCGATGCCGAGATGGCGCACAGCGCGCGCATTGATCTCCGCCGTGCCATGCCTCGAGATCAGGCAGGTGCAGTCGTCGACATCGCGGATCATGAAGGGCAGCATGAGATGCTGCCCGTGCCAAAGCGCCGCGATGAAGGGCTTGTCCTTGTCGACATCGTCATAGAGATCGGGCGGGTCGAGGACGAAGCGCGTGGTGCGCCGCAACAGCCGCAGATAGCTCGCCATGCCGAAGCCGAGCGCTGCCTGCACGGGCCGTGTTCGTCCGATGCGCTTCAGCATGATGCGATGCCGCGCGATCCCGCTTCCGAGGAACGCTCAGGAGCCGGGGTCGAGGAGACGGTGCAGATGCACGATGAAATAACGCATCTGGGCGTTGTCGACGCTCGATTGCGCCTTGGCCTTCCAAGCGGCGTAGGCGGTCGCGTAGCTCGGGAACACGCCGACGATGTCGAGCGCTCCGAGATCCTTGAACTCGACGCCTTCGATGCTCTTCAGCTCCCCGCCGAAGACGAGATGCAGCAATTGCTTCCCGGGAGCAGCTTCGGTCCGCCTATCCGCCATCCTCTGTGCCTCGTTCCGATCAGGATCGCTCGGTAGCGGGCCGGGCGGTCTCGGGCAAGCCGATAACGCGCCGCACCTCGGCGAGCATGGTTTCGAAGCCGGCGGCGGGAGCCGCGAGCAGGCGGCCATGGACGGTCGTTTCGCGATTATAGCGGGGCGCCCGCCCGTCGAAATCGCCGAGCCTTCCGCCGGCGCGTTCGACGATCAGGTGCGCCGCGGCGATGTCCCAGTCATGGGCGTCGGAGGAGGCGAGCGCCGCGTCGAGCGAGGCGTCGCCCACCTTGCACAGCCGGTGCGCGAGCGACGGGATCTTGCCGACCGCCATGATCCCGGCTCCGGCGCCTGCGAGCGCATCGAGCATGAAGCGCGGCCCCGCGATGCGGGCATTCGACAAGGAGGCGAGGCGCGACACGCCGACGGGCGCGCCGTTCAGCAATGCCGGCCCGTCGCTCGTTGCCTCGTGCGTGACCTCGAGGGCCGGAGCGTGCACCACGGCAATGATCGGCGCGCCGTCGGCGACCACGGCGATCGATACGCACCAACGCGGATCGCCCTGGAGAAAACCGCGCGTTCCATCGATCGGATCGACGACGAAGACGAGCCGGCGCTCGAGGCGCTCCGGCGAATCGACCGTCTCCTCGGACAGCCAGCCGAATTCCGGCCCCGCCGCGGCGAGCCGTCGGCGGAGATAAGCGTCCACCTCGACATCCGCCTCGGTGACCGGCGAGCTCTTGCCCTTCGTCCAGACGCGCGCGGCCGTGCGTTCGCCGGATCGGAACCAGCGCATCGCCAGCGCGCCCCCTTCCAGGGCCGCGGCGCGGACGAGCTCTCGGAGATCCGCGGGTTGCCCGCAGGGCAAAGGCCCGGCGGCCCCGATCGGCGTCGTTCCCGTCATCCGAGCGCGCTGATCAGGAGGCGGATGGCGGCGACGATCAACACCGTGCAGCTCACGGCCGTGCCGATGAAGCGGCCGAGGCTCGCGCCTTCATGCTGCATCAGGCCGGTGGCGTGCGCGACGCGTCCGACGAGAAAGGCGGCGCCGAGAGCATGGATGAACCAGGCCGAGATGCCGCCGAGCGCCAGCAGGATGTAGGAGGCGATCGCCAAGGGAGCGTATTCGGTGAAGTTGGCATGCACCCGGATCGCCTTCGCCAGCGCCTTGTTGCCTCCGTCGCCGAGCCCGACTTTCGCGCCGCGCCGCGCGTTGATCACGACAAGCGCCAGCACCACGGCCATCAGCATCAACAGCGCCGCGTGAATCATCGCCGCGCCGAGTGGCGCATTTGGGGACATTTCGCTTCCCTTCGAGAGAGCCTGATAAGCCTTCGTCAAGCAAGTTACGACGAAGCGGTCCGAAAAAGGCCGACGCGAACTGTCTTAACCACGCGCCTTAAGCTTTCGCCAGCGGAATTTCGGCATGATCGCCGCAACGAAAGCCGGGATAAAGAAAACGAGCCCGGCAGCCTTTTACAGGGGCGTCGAATGTTGGACGAAGCCAGGCTGGAGGCCGGGTCGGACGCTATAAGCGCGTCCGGCCCGGCAAGCCAAGCGGGGTGGCGCGCGACGAGGGCCGGGGCGGCGCTGGTCGGAGCGACCGGAGAGATCGTCGTGACCCGCGGCGTCGCGGGCACTCAGATCACCTGCCGCGAGAAGCGCTCCTCGTTTCAGGGCGTCATGCTGAAGACGCCGGCGCGCGGCGCGCTCGGCGGCTACGCCATCGTACTCGCCGCGCTTT
>JBIOEJ010000245.1:0-4212 GCA_044445965.1 Hyphomicrobiales bacterium | reverse complement strand
GCGGCGCTGATCGGGACATTGGAACCGGTGCTCGCGCCGATCTGGGTCTGGCTGGTGCATTCGGAGGTGCCGTCGCAGCGCACGCTGATCGGCGGCGCGATCGTCGTGCTGGCACTCGTGTCCCATATCCTCTGGGAATCCCTTGGTCGCCGCCCGGACACTGCTTGGACGGGCAGCAAGCTTCCGGCGCCATGAACATAGATGCGCGGAATCCTGATGCTATCACCGCCTTTTCCGAGGAACCGCAGGTCCCATGCTGCCTTGTCGACCGTGCGCACATACATGCCTTCGGTAGCGAGCACCCAGCCGGGGCCGGCCGCGAACACGTAGATGGCGACGCTCTCGCCATCCCTGACGACGATCGCCGGTCCCCCTCCGTCCTCGCGGACGCAGTAGCCGATCTTCGGTGGCTCCGTGCGCTTGAAGGGCTCCACGCCCGTGATGATTACGCCCTGGTTCATGGCGCCGTTCATGTCGGCATTCACGGCGGGGCGTCAAGGCCGACGACGCCCGCGCCGCGCATTAGGCCAGCCCTAAGCCTAGGATGCGCCAGGACGGCCCAAACGGGCACTTGGAGCTAAATCCCAATTTCCGGAAGCGTTAGCGCGCTCGGAACCGGCCGAGGCCTAACCGCGTTCATGCGAGGCGCGGTCGCCCTCAATCGATGAGCCCCGCCTTCCTGGCCTCGCGCTCGGCGAAGGCGCGGGCGGCCTCGACTCTCGGACGCCGCGGGGCTTTACTGGAACCCGCTTGGCAAGGGAGGGTCTCGTGCACCGTCATCCGTTTGCCGACAGAATGATTGGCGCCATGCTTTATGCTGCCATCTTCGCGGGATTATTCTTCGGCATGGCCTGGAAATAGACCAGTCAAACCGTCACACCCCAAGGCGCTTCTCAAGGCGCTTGACCTCGCGAAGCCGTAGGGGAGGACGCCTCGCGCGTCGACCGTTTACGGGCAGCGATCGCCGCGGCCAGCAGGGGCTTGACGAGCCTCGCATATCTCATCCTCCTCGGCGGCCCTCCCGCGCCGTTCGTGGCGTCCGATCCCGCAGCCCCTGCCGCGCGGGCGGGCACCGTGGCGGGTGTCAGGCGAGCGGGAACTCCCAGGCCACGTCGAGATCATCGTCATGTCGTCGAGCGTGAACCCTCAGGCCACGTCCAGATCGCTCCCACTGGTCGGGCGGCTCGCGGTCGATGACGGATTGGACGTGGCTCTAGCCGACGGCCTTCGACCAGCGTGTCGACCTGCCGTAAGCGCCACCGACCAATGACGATGCTCACCCGTGCCTCTCCTCCGTCCAGTCGCCGACGACCCGTTCCCCAAGGAGCGGCTCCATCGGCGGGCGCTAGCCTTTTGTCTCGAACGGCGTTCGTGCCGAACGGGACGGAGAGAGGCACGGGGGAACCTCCCTCCCGCAAGTGCCCCCGGGTAAGCCCCTACGAGCCGCTAACCCCGGGACCGAGCCGCCGGGGATGCTCCAGGCCCGAGAGCAGGCCGCACCCCACCCGGCGGATGACGCCAGCGTGCGAGGACACCTCGTCCAGCGCGCCTCGACGGCCTGGTCGGCGACGTACCGTCGCCACACGTTCCTGTCCTGACCGCCGTTCGGGATGGTGATCAGCGCCGGCGCAGATGCGCGGCAAGTGATTTGTCGTGAGTCGTCGTGTTCACTTCAAGGAGACGCAGAGCCTAGAAATACGGTGAGGCCGCGGAAATGACAGACGACAAGTGACGCCCGTTCGCGCTGTTGAGCGAGAAAATCTACTCAAGACCGTAGGCGGCTTGTTAGCCGTTTGAGTGTGAAAGATATTTTACACTCGACTGGATGGCATCGCTGTTACCAAGCCTGCGATCGCCAGGATGGTCGCGAGGCCGGCCGTCATGCCGCGCAAGCTCTCGGCCTTCTCGACGTCGATCCATTCCTCGACCGAATGCGCGCGGCCGCCGCTTCCGCCTGAGCCGATTTTGATCGCCGGGATGCCGAGGCTCATCGGGAGGTTGGCGTCGGTTGAGGAGGCTTCCTCTTCGACCGCAATGCCCTGGGCGGCGATCGCCGCCGCGGCATAGCGCACGATGTCCGCGTCAGAGGGCGTCATGCCGGCGGGACGGTCACCGAGGGTTACGATCTCCGCGGTGATTTGGCCGTCGATCGTCGAGCGCGTAGTGTTCTCTTCCTCCACTGCTGCAGTGACGATGGCGCGGAAGGCATCGTCCAGCCGCGCCAGCTCAGCCGCTGATTCGGAGCGCAAGTCGATGTCGACCGAAACTTCGGCTGGAATCGCGTTGATGGAGGTGCCCCCACGTACAATGCTGGCGCAGAAGGTAGTGCGTGGCGTCTGCGGCACCTTTATCTTGCCGAGTTCGACGATGGCGCGGCTCATGGCGTAGGCGGGATTGACGACGCCGAAGGCCTCGAAGCTGTGGCCGCCCGGCCCACGGAATTCGATCCGGTAGCGTTTAGAGCCCACGCCCGTCGCCACGAGCTTGTCCATGTCCGGGCTGTCGACGGTGATGAGGGCTTCGATGCGGTCGCGGTAGCGGCCCTTGGTGAAGAGGTGGCGCATTCCACGTAGATCGCCGAGCCCCTCCTCGCCGACATCGCCAACGAACAGGACGTCGCGTCGGGTACGGATTCCGGCGGCGTCGAGCGCGCGGACGAAGGCGAGCAGCACGGCAAGGCTGCGCGTGTCGTCGCCGACGCCCGGCGCAAAAAGCTTCGTGCCTTCGCGCCGCACCTTCACCTCGGTGCCTTCTGGGAAGACGGTGTCGAGATGGGCTGCGACTGCGACGAGGCCGCCGTTGCCTTCACCCCGCCGCAGCCCCATGACGTTGCCGACCTCGTCACCCTCCACCTCGGCGAGGCCGTGAGCCGCGAGCATGTCAAGATAGGCAGCAGCGCGCTTTTCCTCATTAAAGGGCGGAGCCGGGATTTCCGTCAGAGCGACGATGTCCGCAACCGTCCGCTCATGCTGAGCGTCCAGCGTAGCGACCGCCATCTTAAAGGCCGGGTGTGCCATGATGGCGGCTATCTCGGCGGCGTGGTCGCGCGGCATCAATTCTCTCCTCCAGTCGACACACTAAGTCCGTCCCTGAGCAATCCACGCTTCTGGCACTAAAGGCGCCTACGAACCCATATGCGCCAGGGCGCCGCCGTCGACCGGCAAGGCGACGCCGGTGATGAAGTTGGCCTCGTCGGAGGCGAGGAACAGCGCGGCATTGGCGACATCCAATGCGGTGCCCATCCGGTGGCGGAGCGGCACCTTGGCATCGCGCATCGCCGCCACCTCGGCCCGGCTCTTGCCGCTGACCCGGGCGCGAGTGTCGACCGCCATCGGCGTATCCATCAGGCCAGGCAGGATGACGTTGGCGCGCACCCCATACTCAGCGTTCTGCATCGCGACCTGCTTCGTGTAGGCGATCATCGCGGCCTTCGTCGCCTTGTACGTGACCAGCGGATAGTCCTCCCAGGCGGCGGTCGAGGAGATGTTGATGATCGCACCCGCGCGCTGCTGCCGCATGATCGGCAGCACATGCTTGCAGGCCATGACCGTGCCGCGGAGATTGATCGCGGTGATGCGGTCGAAGGCCTCCTCCGTGATCTCGAGCGGCGAGGCGTCGCCGCCGGCGATACTGACACCCACGTTGTTGTGGAGGATGTCGATGCGGCCCCAGCGGCGATGCGCCGCTTCGATCGCCTTGACGAGCGTCGCCTCCTTAGTGACGTCGGCCTCGTAGGCAACGCACTCGCCACCCGCCTGCGCAACCATGGCGGCGGTCTCCTCGGCCGAGGCGAGGCGGTTGTCGACGGCGAGCACCTTCGCCCCTTCCTCAGCAAAGCGCAGCACCGTCGCCCGGCCATTGCCCATGCCCTCACCCGGGCTTTGCCCGGCACCAACGACGATCGCGATCTTTCCGGCAAGCCGCATGGCGTCTCTCCAATTCCTCAAGGCAGCGGGAAGGCGTCGGGACAGGGCTGGTAGTCCGCCTCGACATCGATCTCGAGCCGGTCTCAGTCCTAGTCTAACGCGCAATCACGTCGTAGGTGAGCCTGACATCGACCTTGCGACGGTCCGAAGCCTTCAATTTGCAAGATGTCCTTCCCGCCATCCGCGTCCACCGCCCAGGTGTAGATCGGCGCGCCGCTCTTTGGGTCCGACGTCATCTGCGGGGCCGGCAATGACGTATTGCGCTCGAGGCCAAGCACGGAGGCGT
>JBIOEJ010000244.1:0-4303 GCA_044445965.1 Hyphomicrobiales bacterium | reverse complement strand
CGGCTCAATTCGCCTCCGCGCCGACCAGCGCACCCGTGCCCCAGCGCGCCCGCCCCTGATCGATCACCAGCACATCGCCCTGGCGCATCGGGGCCTTGGCGGCCTCGCCGGGCGTCATGCCGGCGAACAGGTTGAGCGCCACGCGGCCGACGCCGCCATGCGACACGACGACGGCGCCCGGCGGCAGCGAAGCCAGCAGCGGCCCGGCCCGCAGCGCCAGCGCCGCATAGCTCTCGCCGCCCGGCGGCGCGACGTTCCAGACATCGGCGTTGCGCGCCGCGTAATGGACGGGGTCGCCGCGGCGCACCTCCTTCCAGGTGAGGCCTTCCCAGCGCCCGAAGCATAATTCCTTCAGCCGATCGTCGGTACCGTAGGGCTTGGGCGCGGCCAAGGCGTCGAGCGCCACGAGCTTGCGCATCAGTATGTCGAGCGATTGGCGCGCCCGTTCGAGCGGGCTCGCCACAAAGCTGGCGGCGGCCACGCTCGGGTGGACCGCGGCGAGCACTTTCGCCGACTCGCATGGCTGCGCGCGGCCGCGCGCATTCAGCTCGGTATCGAGCTGCCCTTGCAGGCGCCCGTCGGCGTTCCAGCCGGTCTCGCCATGGCGGATCAGAAAAAGCATGCTGCCCGGCTAGAGGGCCGGGCTGCGTTCGTCAATTCGTCGGCCGCGGCAAAGGCATCATTGCTTGCGGCGGAGATGGCGCGCCGGCACGGCGGACTGTTGCGCGACGATGTAGCCCCCCGGCAGGTAGAACCAGCCCGGCCGGTTCATCGGAATGGCCAAGGACCCGCCGCAGGCCCGGCGCGAATTGCAGACGAGATCGCCGCGCTGCACCTGGTAGACCTCGGAGTGATCGGCGCCGTAGTCGTCGCTGCGCCCCCCGCCGTCGTGGCCGCCATTATCCCATGCGCCGCCGGCCCGCGCCGGAACCGACCCCGCGAATTGGCCGGCACCCAGCAACAAGGCGAAGGCGACCGCCACCTTGCTCAAACGGGGAAGCGAGGCCGCAAATCCCTGAGATTGCCGCATGGCATGCTCCTGAGTTCGAACCACGTGCGTACATGTGGGAATGCGGCAGGCGCTTGGCAAATCAAGCTTCCGTGCGGCTCGCGCCGAGCGCCCGTCATTCATCCTTGGCGCGGCCCATATCCGGCGCGTCGGGGTTCTTCATGCCGACCACGTGATAGCCCGCATCGACATGGTGCACCTCGCCGGTCACGCCGCGGCTCATATCCGAGAGGAGGTAGACGGCCGTATCGCCGACTTCCTCGATGGTGACGGTGCGGCGCAGCGGCGAGTTGTATTCGTTCCACTTCAGGATGTAGCGAAAATCGCCGATCCCGGAAGCGGCCAGCGTCTTGATGGGGCCGGCCGAGACCGCGTTGACGCGGATGTTCTGCACGCCGAGATCCGCCGCAAGGTAGCGGACGCTGGCCTCGAGCGCCGCCTTGGCGACGCCCATGACATTGTAGTGCGGCATCCATTTCTCCGCCCCGTAATAGGTGAGCGTGAGGAGGGAACCGCCATTGCGCATGAGCTTCTCGGCGCGCTGCGCCAGGGCCGTGAAGCTGTAGCAGGAGATGAGCAAGGTGTTCGAAAAATTGACTTCCGAGGTGTCGAGGTAGCGGCCCTCGAGCTCGTTCTTGTCGGAGAAAGCGACCGCATGCACCAGGAAATCGAGCGAGCCCCAGCGCTCCGCGAGCTGCGCGAACACGGCATCGATCGAAGCCTTGTCGGTGACGTCGCAATGGCCGGCTACGAGCGCGCCGAGCTCTGCCGCCAGCGGCTCGACGCGCTTCTTGAGGGCATCGCCCTGATAGGTGAGGGCAAGCTCGGCGCCGTTGGCGCGAGCCTGCTTGGCGATGCCATAGGCGATGGAGCGGCTATTGGCGACCCCAACCACGAGGCCTCGCTTGCCCGCGAGGACGCCGGCGCTCATCGTCATGCGTGATTCTCGTCTTTCCTTGGACCTCTACCCCATTCACCGCCTATAACGAATGCGACGCGGGCGCAAACATGCTAGGTTGGAGTCCGCAAGCGCGCCTGACGGCCGGGCGCAGGCGGAATGCGGAGAAGCGGCCGCGCAGGAGGGCAGCTGATGGGCTTTGGGACGATACTCCTCATCATCATCGTCGTGGTCGCCGGTCTCGCGGTCATGGCCTATAACAGCCTCGTCAGCTTGAGGCAGCGCTGCAAGCAATCCTTCGCCGATATCGACGTGCAGATGAAGCAGCGCCACGACCTCATCCCGAACCTGGTCGAGACGGTCAAAGGCTACGCCGCCCATGAGAAGGGCACGCTCGACGAGGTGGTGAAGGCGCGCGCCGCCGCCATCGCCGCCCCGCAGGGTTCCCCGCAGCAGGCCCAGGCCGAGCAGGCGCTGTCGGGCGCGCTCGGGCGCCTGATCGCCATCTCGGAAGCCTATCCCGACTTGAAGGCCAATCAGAACTTCCTCGAATTGCAGCAGCAGCTTGCCGACATCGAAGGCAAGATCGCCGCGGCGCGGCGCTTCTACAACGGCGCGGTGAGCGAGTACAATGCCGGCATCCAGGCCTTCCCGGCGGTGCTCTTCGCGCGATCCTTCGGCTTCTCGCCAGAGACCTTCTTCGATCTCGGCGAGGAGCGCACCCAAGTCGCCCAGGCCCCGAGCGTGAAGTTCTAGTAGCGGGCCTCGGCGAGACGGCCCCGTCATGTTCCAATCCTTCGGGCTCTACACCCACATCCGCGCGAACAAGATCAAATCGGTCTTGATCCTCTGCGGATTCGTGGTGCTGATCTTGATCCTGACCTATGCGCTCAACCTCGTCGCCATCGCTTTCTCCTATTCGAGCGACGATCTGACGATCGGCCAGATCATGGGCCTCGCCTCCCGCAACATGCGGGAGGATTGGATCTACGCGGTCGCCTTCTCGCTGACCTGGTTCGCCATCGCCTTCGCGCTGCACTCGACGCTGATCGACGCCTCGACCGGCGCCACCCTTCCGGGGCCGGCCGAGCAGCGCCGCGTGTTCCGCCTGCTGGAGCCGCTCTGCATCAGCGTCGGTATGCCGACCCCGAAGATCAAGGTGATGGAGACCGATTCGCTGAACGCCTTCGCCGCGGGGCTCGGCCAGAACGACGCCTCGATCACGGTGACCACCGGCTTGCTGGCGACGCTGAACGACCGCGAGCTCACCGCCGTGCTCGGCCACGAGCTCGCCCATATCAAGAACCAGGATGTACGGCTCATCGTGATCGCGGCGATCTTCGCCGGCATCTTGTCCTTCGTCGGCCAGATGACGGTGCGCGTGCTGCTCAACTTCGGCGGCGGCAGCCGCGACGACAAGAAGGGCGGCGCGGCGATCGCCATCGTCATCGCGATCGCGCTGGCCGCGCTCTCCTGGTTTCTGGCGATCCTGTTGAAGCTCGCCTTGTCGCGGCGGCGCGAATATCTCGCCGATGCCGGCTCGGTCGAGCTGACCAAGGATCCGGACGCCATGATCTCTGCGTTGAAGCGGATCGAGGACCATGCGCAGATCGATCATGTGCCTTCGCTGATACAGGAGGCCTTCATCGAGAACCCGAGCAGCGGCTTTTCCGGTTTGTTCGATACTCATCCGCCGATCGGGGCACGCATCGATGCCTTGGTGAAATATGCAGGGGGTGACCGCGACGCGGTGGTCGATGACTCGAGGCTGCGGCATCCGACAGCGCCCGCTGCGCCGGCAGCGGGCCCTTGGAGCCGAGCGACGGGCGAAGCCGGTCTCGCCTCTTCCGGAGCATCGCCCGGCATCGAGCCGGCCACATCGGCGCCGGACGCGTCGGCATCCGCTCCGGCGCAAGGAAGCTTCATACCGGCTCCCGGACAACCGCTGCCTTGGGGACCGCGGGAGAAGGGAAGCTGAGGCGCTTACCGTCACTCAAACGCGATCGGCGCTTGATCGTTGCCCATCTGCGGTCGCACGACTGGCGCATGCATCCAGATCACGATGGACGTTCCGATCACAAACACTCTACAGGCGCGACCGAAGGATCTCGCGACCATTCGATCCGCTATTTCCTCACGACGGCCGCGCAGGAAATCGCATTCGACAAGGCCGGCAATCAGACCGTCTTCCGGATCGTTCAAAAGCCCGGTCAGCGTCCTTTCCGGTGGGGCAGGTTCTAGGGCGTGTTGACATATATCGCGTGAGCCGGGATTTGAGACGAAATGGCCAGCTGGCAGGAGAAAATCGATGCCGATACTCCGGTATCGGCGAGGTTTTCGACGCACCAGATGGCCATTTCGTCCAAACCCCGAAGGGGCGCGGCCGTTTTGGCCTG
>JBIOEJ010000243.1:0-4470 GCA_044445965.1 Hyphomicrobiales bacterium | reverse complement strand
TAGGGCGTGTTGACATACATCGCGTGAGCCGGGATTTGAGACGAAATGGCCAGCTGGCAGGAGAAAATCGATGCCGATACTCCGGTATCGGCGAGGTTTTCGACGCACCAGATGGCCATTTCGTCCAAACCCCGAAGGGGCGCGGCCGTTTTGGCCTGCAAGTTCGTCGTCGATCTCGCCAATATCGACATATTGGCTGCGATCGCCTCCTGCTTGCCGGACCAAAACGACCAGCGTCCCGGCCACGGGCTGTATGTCAACACGCCCTGCTCCGCATATGGGCGGCGAAGGCCTCCAGGTGATCTCGATGCCATCGCGACAAGGCAGGTCGATTCTCGATGATGTCGCCGGCCGCCCACAGGATGCGGCGTTCGTCCATGGCGCGGTCGACATCGTTGTCCGGGCACAGGATGTAGAAATCGCCACGCTCGAGGCTGGCCAGCATGAACTCGATCACTTGCTCGGGCGTCCAGGCGCCGGCAGGCTTCTCGGCCCGCCCGGTTATGCCGGTATGGGTGAAGCCCGGGATCAGGAGATGGGCGGATACGGCTCCGCTGCCCGTGTTGCGCAGCTCATGGGCCAAGAGCTCCGTATAGGCCTTCACCCCTGCCTTCGAAACGTTATAGGGGCTGTTGCCGGGCGGCAGGGTGATCCCTTGCTTCGATCCGGTGTTGATGATGAGGCCAGGTGCGCCCTTGTCCAACATGGCGGGGACGAAGGCCTGCACGCCATGGATCACCCCCCAGAGATTGACGTCCATGAGCGCCCGCCACCCCTCGAGGTCGGTCCACGGCTTGCCTCGATTGCCGCCGATGCCGGCATTGTTCATCAGCACCGAAACCGTGCCCAGCAGGGCTTCCGCCTTGTCCTTCAGGGCCAGCACCTCCTCGAAGCGGGACACGTCGGCGGCGATCGCCTGGACAAGAGCCTCGGCCCCTGCCGCGTCGGCGACGAGGCGCCGAGCGCGCTCGAGCGCCTCTCCGGCTTTGTCGCAGAGCACCACGTTCAAGCCCATTGCCGCCAGGCGACGCGCGGCCGCGAGCCCGATGCCGCTGGCGGCACCGGTCACGACCGCGCCGTTGCCGGATGCAAGAGCTGAATGGGGCATCAGGCGTAACTCCTTCGATCGAGGGAAACCTATGACCGAGGCTTGCGCGGCGGCCGCACCGGCCGTGCTCCGCCGGGCCTGTCCCTAAAAGGCCGATCCTTGGCGGGCCGATCCTTGCGAGTCCGGAATCCCCCAGTCCGCGATCCTCCGGGGCCCGAGCTGCGCGGCTTGAAGCCAGCGGTTCCGTCGTCCCGAGATTTCTCGCCCCGCGATCTTTCGGCCCAAGGTTTGTCGCCGCGAGGTCCGTCGCCACGAGGTCCGTCGCCACGAGATCCATCACGGCGAGGCCGTTCACCCGGCCGCCTCGCGGCACCGCCTTCATCCTTTCGATCCCAGCGCCGTTGCGGCCTGGGACCGCTCGGCGGCCGCGCCTCGCGCACGGCAACGTCGCGGTGCGGCCGGGGGGTGCTATCTGCGGCGGCGGACCGTTCCTCTCGCGAGCGGAATGGGCGGGCGGGGCGTGCCGGGCGATCGTCGGGCTTGCGATACGGACGGTCGGCGCCTTCGCGGCGCGGCGGCCTGTCTTCGCGCTTCCTCGGATCGGGACGATCGAAGCGACGCGGCGCGCGCGTCTCCCCTTGCGCCTCGTTTATTCTGCGATCTTCACGCCGGCGCGTGCCGAAGGGCCGGCCATCCCCGACGGGACGATCCCTGCCCAAGCGCGCCGGAGGCGGGCCTCGCTCACGCTCATCGCCATGTCCGCGCGGCGCAAGCCCACGCTCGCGCAGCGTCCTGCGGCGCAGCACATCGTTCTCGCGGGGCGCCACATGCGACCGCTCTTCCCGATGCGAGCGGGGACGACGCGGCTCCCCGACGCTTTCGCGCGAAGGCGCCGAGGCGGCGGGGTCCTGGACGACCCGTTCGACCAGGATGCTGCGCCCCTTGCGGTCGGCGATCCTGCCGCCGCGAAGATGCTGGCGCTCATCGACCTTCGGTCCCCTGCTCCCCCGCCCCGGCTCGCGATGCGCCTTCGGCGCCCCTCCCGATGCGCCGTCCTTTCGCTCGCCGCGCGCCGCCCAGCTCTCGGCATCGCGCCAGCTATGGCGATGGGCGGCGCTGCGCCGGCCTTGCGCGATCGCCGCGGCCTTGCGCAGGGCCCGCGCCTCGTCGGGACCGGCGTCGCCCTTGGATGGCCGCTCGAGGGAAGCACGGCCCGCCCGTCCTGCGCGCTCGCCGAACGAGGCTTCGCGGCGCGACGGACGTTCCGGCCGCTTCTCGGCCTCGCCGTCGAAATCCGCATGGGCCTCGCGCGCCAATTGCGCGCCGAGCTGCTCCTTCAGGGTGCGGGTGCGCACCTCCTCGACGGCGCCCTCCGCGAGATCGCCGAGCTGGAAGGGGCCGAAGGAGATGCGAATCAAGCGATTCACCTGCAGCCCGAAATGTTCGAGGATGCGCTTGACCTCGCGGTTCTTGCCCTCGCGCAGGCCGAGCGTCAGCCACATATTGGAGCCTTGCTCGCGATCGATTTGCGCCTCGACCGGCCCGTAATGCATGCCGTCGATCTCGATGCCGTCCTTCAGCCCGTCGAGCCGCTCTTGCGCGATCTCGCCGAAGGCGCGCACGCGGTAGCGGCGCAGCCAGCCGGTCGTCGGATGGGCCAGCACGCGCGCGAGGCCACCGTCATTGGTGAGCAAAAGCAGGCCTTCCGTGTTGAGGTCGAGCCGGCCGACCGATACGAGCCGCGGCAAGCCCGGCGGCAAGGCCGAGAACACCGTCGGGCGCCCCTCGGGGTCCTTCTCGGTCGTCACCAGGCCGACGGGCTTGTGATAAAGAAACAGGCGGGTGCGTTCCTTCGCCGCAAGCGCGACGCCGTCGACGAAGATGCGGTCGCCCGGCTGAACGAGCGTCACCGGCGTAGTGACCGTCTGGCCGTTCAGCGCGATGCGACCCTCGGCGATCATGCGCTCGACGTCGCGCCGCGAGGCGATGCCGGCGCGCGACACCACCTTGGAGATGCGCTCGCCCGCTCCGTCATTTTCGCCATTTTTGTCGGTCATCATGAGGGCTTATCAGAGCGCTCGGGCAATACCAACGGCGAATTGCCCTTGGCATGTCCTCCCGTCGTTCTCTCAGCGAGGTGCGGGCGGCGCATGACGCAGACCAGGAAACCCGCTGCCCGGCTCGATGCGATGGCGGTCGCGCTCGGGGAGGCGCGTGCCGCAGCCGCGCGTGGCGAGGTGCCGGTCGGGGCAGCGGTCATCCGCGCCGGCGAGCTTGTCGCATCCGCAGGCAATCGCACGCTTGAATTGCGGGATCCGACGGCGCACGCCGAGCTCATCGCCATTCGCGCGGCCTGCGCCCTCCTGGGCTCCGAGCGGCTCACCGGCTGCGATATCCATGTGACGCTGGAGCCCTGCCCGATGTGCGCCACCGCGATCTCCTTCGCGCGGCTGCGGCGGCTCTATTTCGGCGCTCCCGACCCCAAGCTGGGCGGCGTCGAGAACGGGCCTCGCATATTCTCGCAGCCGAGCTGCCACCATCGGCCGGAAGTCTATGGCGGCATCAGGGAAGGCGAGGCCGCGGAGCTGCTCCGATCCTTCTTCAGGGAAAAGCGCGGCTGAAGCCTTTTCCGGCAAGCATGCCCCCGCGAAGGCGGGGCTGGTCTGCGGTTCGCCGCGGACAACGCGGTAGAACCAGGGCGTGTCGACATACAGCCCTAAGGCGGTCGGCCGTTCAGCCGCGCCGCGAGCTCTTCCTTGAATTTCGCCTTCGCCGGAGCTGCCGCCTCCAGGATGCGCGCCGCCTTGAAGAAATCGATGACCCCGAACCCCTCGACCTGCGGCCGCACCAGGATGTCGGGCGCATGCACCTTCATCTTCGCCGTCACGATCGCGGTCTGCATGATCTGGGCCGCCGCGAACAGCGTCGAGAAGGCGCTCGGCGCGCGGGCCTCCTCCGCCGAGGGCGCGGCCGTCACGTCGACCGCCACCAGGATATCGGCCTTGCCGGTCACGACATCGCACGGGAGCGGATTGACGGCCCCTCCATCGATCAACAGCCGGCCGCCGATCCCGACCGGCCTGATGAGACCCGGCAACGCCATCGAGGCCGCGACCGCGCTGACCAGCGCACCCGAGGAAAAGGCGACCTCGCCGCGTCCGTAGTAGTCGGTCGCCACCGCCGTAAAGGGGATGGTCAATTCCTCGAAGGTATCCGGCACCTCATCCGGCCAGAACCTATCGAGGAGGCGCTCGCCGTCGAGCAGGACCGGATTGCCGCGCGCGAACAGATCGCCGAGGCGACCGACCCGCGCCTCGAACAAGCTGGCGAAAACCCTTGTGCGGTTGCGGAAAGCGGAGAGCGCATGCGCGCGGATGCGTGTCGCCTTCAGGCCTGCCGCATAGGCCGCGCCGATGATCGCG
>JBIOEJ010000242.1:0-4529 GCA_044445965.1 Hyphomicrobiales bacterium | reverse complement strand
GGCGCTGCTCTCGGCCGAGCATCTCCGCAAGACCTACCCGCTCGGGCGAAGGATCAGGCTCGGCGGTCCGCATTGGCTCAACCTCGAGCGGCGTGAGGTCGTCGCTGTCGACGGCGTCTCCCTCGCCATCAGGGAAGGCGAAGTGCTTGGCCTCGTGGGCGAGAGCGGCAGCGGCAAGTCGACGCTCGGGCGCTGCCTCGCGAGGCTCGTCGACTCGACCCAGGGGCGCATCATCTTCGACGGCGAGGACGTCACGATGGCGCACGGCACCGGCCTTCGCCGCTTCAGGGGCGAGGTGCAGATCGTCTTCCAGAACCCCACCTCCTCGCTCAATCCGCGCCGTCGCGTCGGGGCGACGATCGGGCGCTCGCTCGATCTCCTGGGCGGCGTCTCGGGCCCGGATCGGGAGGCGCGGGTCGGCGCCTTGCTCGACGCGGTCGGCCTGCCGGGCGAGTTCGCCTCGCGGTTCCCGCACCAGCTGAGCGGCGGGGAGCGCCAGCGCGTCAGCATTGCGCGTGCGCTCGCGAGCGACCCCAAATTCGTGATCTGCGACGAGCCGGTGTCGGCCCTCGACGTTTCGGTCCAGGCGACGGTGCTCAATCTCCTTGCCGATCTGCGTGACCGGCTGCGCCTGTCCTATCTCTTCATCTCGCACGACCTCGCCGCGGTCGCCCATATCGCGGACCGCATCGCCGTGATGTACGGCGGCGCCATCTGCGAGGAGGGCCCGAGCGAGGCGCTGCTCGCGCCGCCCTTCCACCCCTATACGCAGGCGCTGCTCTCTGCCGTCCCCTCGGTCGATCCCTCTTCAGCAGGGGAAAGGACGAGGCTGCGGGGCGATCCGGGAATGCCGGCAGGACAGCCCCGCGGATGCCGGTTCCACAGCCGCTGCCCACGCAAGATCGGCCCGATCTGCGAGAACGAGGAGCCGCCCATCGTCCGCCCTCGCAAGGGACATTGGATCAGCTGTCATTTGCCGGCGGATGCCCTGAGCCAACCCTTTTTTTCAGGCGGGATGCTGCCGCAAGCCTCGCAGGATCGCGCCTCGGTGATGGAAGAGCCGGCCCGAGGCAGATCAGGAAAGGAATGAGCATGATAGATCCAGCCGCGACGCCTCCGCCGGGCTACGTCACGGGCCTACTTGGAGCTTCAGGGGGCTATGACGAGGGACATCTCGTCGGTGCCGAGGATCCACGCCGCTTCTGCGGTTTTGCGACCTTTCTGAAGGCGCAGCCGCTCGCGAGCCTCCCAGATCCCACGATCGGCATCGTGGGCATTCCGTTCGACGGCGGCAGCTCGCGCACGGCCGGCTCCCGTTTCGGGCCGCGCGCCTTGCGGGACAGCAGCTTCCGGACGAGCGGCTACAATGCCGAGCTCGATGTTCAGCCCTTCGATATCCACAGGATCGCGGATTGTGGGGATATCCTGCTCTCGCCCTTCTCGATTCTCGACGCCTATCGGTCGATCGAGGCAGGCGTCGGTAAGATTTGCGCGTCGGGCATGCTGCCGATCGCGGTGGGCGGTGACCATTCGGTCACCCTGCCGCTGCTGCGCGCGGCCCATAAGCGGCATGGCCGGCTCTCCGTCGTGCATTTCGATGCCCATTGCGATGTGTCCGATACGCAGTTTGGTTCCCCCTATCATTACGGCAGTGTCTTCCGCCGCGCCGTGGAGGAGGGCATCATCATTCCCGAGAAGACGGTCCAGATCGGCATCCGCAAGCACTACCACCGCGGCGAGATCGAATTCCTCGGCAGGCACGGCATCGAGCGCATCACGAGCTGCGAGCTGAAGGCGATGGGTCCGGGGTTGCGCGAGGGCCTGGGCGCCCGGCTCGCGCGGCTCGAGGGCTCGCCGATCTACGTCACTTTCGATCTCGATTTCGTCGACGCCGCCTCCGCGCCCGGCATCGGCAGCCCCGAACCTTTCGGGCCTACGAGCTTCGAGGCGTTGGAAGCGCTCCGCGCGCTCGCGAGGATCGCGAATGGCATCGTGGCGATGGATCTCGTTGAGCTCTCGCCGCCTCACGACCTCGGCAACCTCACCGCCTATCTTGCGGCCCAGATCCTGTTCGAGATGGTCTGCCTGCTGCCGTCTTGACGAGAGCGGGCAGGCAGGGCGCTACCCAGATGGGCGCCTGATCAAAGAGGCCGGCTTGGCGCTCATTGGTGCGCCGCACGATCGGGCGGCTCGCGACACGCTCGGCGACGATATCGCTAGAGTGTTTGATTTCGCGTGGCTTGCGGGGTGGCTTCGCCATTTCGCCGAGCGTAGCAGAGCCCGCACCGAGAAAGCGCCCCTGGCGCACCGGCCAGACGGGTACCACGCGCCGCGCCAAGGCCGCCAAGAAGCCCGTAGGCGAGCGTCTCGGCTCATCGCCTACACCACCCTGGCATGGCGGAGCCTTGGCATCCCGTTCGCGCGCAAAGCGGAGGAAATCACAAAAACCCATGTAGAGAGAGCGCCAAAGCCCAGATAGAGACGGTAGCGCCCAGGCGCTGGACAGACGTGTTTATTGGTACCCGCGTTCCTGGTCGGGGGCGAACTCACATCGGCGTGGATTGCCTTCGCGGCGTGGCTGGCGCTCTAGGCTCGGTCGCCAATGTAGGGGGCCACCGCGGCGCCGGGTATGAAGAGCCATGAGTGTGAACCTACCGGGATACAAATTGGACACAAAGGAGAGGATGCGGAATTTCCGCACCAGCAACCCGCCCGTAAGCCAAACCAGCCCCGCCTCTCCCGAGCGCGGGGCTTTTCTTTGCGTCGAGGGCGGACCCCGCCTGTCCGGCTGAGGGCGGCGAGGTCCTGGCCGCTACCTTCGGGGGGCTTCAGGCCGCGGTTGAGTCCAACCCTACCACAACGCGCGCCAGGGCCGCCAGGAAGCCCGGCCTTAAAGCCGCCGGTAACCACCCTATGGCCACATATTCGAAGGGCGCGACGGGGAGGGTCTCCGCGCGCAACAATGACTAGGGGCGAGCGGTGGCATCACACGCCGCTCGCCTTTGCGCGCGCCCTCAATCGATGAGCCCCGCCTTCCTGGCCTCGCGCTCACCTGGACCGATGACGGCCTGTTGCGGTCACCGCCAGGCCCGTAACGTCACGCCGCGCCCCGACCCTCTAGGATGGCCCAGGAAGCCCTTCGGCCGCCGGGCGGGCACATGGGTAGCGGCCGGGGGACCCGAGGCCGTTTCTGGAAGGCCTGAAGGCTTCGGCGCGGCCTTCACCCGGCACCCGATCAGGCCTATAAGTGCCAGTCATGCACCTGCCCATCTTTGTCGCCGTCGACACCAACGACCAAGTGATCGCCCTGATCTCGGCTGGGGTCGACGCGGACCCTATCCAAGCCGCGCTCGCAGCCGGCCGGGCTGTCGCGACCGACGAAGCCCTGGCGCTGCGCTGCGCCGAGGCGGGGTGAGTGTGCGCATCAACCCCGGAGGGATAGGAGGAAACCTCCGGGAGACGGCCGAACGCTAGGACTGGGCCGCCGTGACAGCAAGCCAGCGCGACCTCTCAGCACGCTCCGCCTACGGGCTTCCTGGCGGCCCTGGCGCGCGTTGTGGTAGGCTTGGTGGCAACCGCGGCTAAGAAGCCCCTCCCGTTACCCGGCCGCGGCCAGCACCCCGCCGCGGCCAGTGGTTCCATGAGCACGATGAAAATGGCTATCGTCGCGATCGCCGTGTTGCTGATTGCGATCGCCGTGGTGGTGTTGCTCCGGCAAGGGTATTGAGAGATCACAGGCGGGGGGGCCTTTCCTGGCGGCCCTGGCAAATATCTTCCCGCATAATGGTTGACGTAAGCGGGGGCGGCGAGGGTCGCGATGGCCGACGAATTCACGGTCGAGAGCCTGACCGCCGAGATCATCAGGGTGCGGCATGTGGCGCACAGTCATCGCTACACCCTCCACGTTGGGAATGATCATCCCGATCGAAGGACGTTGCGCGTCGGTTTGCGTAGAAATCGGAAAGCGCGTTTGCCTAGCACCGCATTCGAGACGGCGGCTCGCGCCTTCGCCGAGCGCGAGGCCAGGAAGGCGGGGCTGATCGATTGAGGGGGTGAGCCGCCGAGGATAGGGAGGGCTATTCTCGACGGCTCGCAGCCCGTGAGTGGCGGAACAACTTCACCCTCTCGTGCTGTGAACGGCAATAGCAGGAACGGATTGATCGGCGACTAAGCCGAAAGCGCGACTCGCAGCCTTTCCCATAGCCTTTACGTAACCAACGGCTCGGCCCGGCCATCGGCGGCGAGATGGATCGATTGGGAAGCAGCGTCGCGTGAGCAGGGCGCCAGTGTGTCAGGCGCGAAGGCAGGCTGGTCAACGCAAAGCGGGTCCTGCGGCTGATGCGCGACGACAATCTCCTCAGTCTGCGCGCCAAGCCCTATGTTCCGCGCACTACCGATTCGCGGCACAGCTTCCGCATCGTCCCCAATCTCGTGCGCGGCCTCATACCCTCGGGCCTCGACCAGATCTGGGTCGCCGACATCACCTATGTCCGGCTGCTGGACGGCTTCGTCTACCTCGCCGTCATCCT
>JBIOEJ010000241.1:0-4764 GCA_044445965.1 Hyphomicrobiales bacterium | reverse complement strand
CTTCGGGGTGAAGAAGTAATGACTGCCGCGGTCGGTATAGAGGCTCGAGGGCAAGCCGAGTGCCGCGAACACCTCGAGAAGCGCCCGCAACGTCGAAACCGTGCCTTCCTCCTCGACCAGAAATGCCGAGTAGATCTCGCTCGTCGCGTCGTCCATGGTGACGACGAGATCGAGCGGGGGCACCCCTTCACCCGGCGAGGCGCGCGCGGCCAAGATCTTCGTCGCGGTTCTGGGCGCATCGAACTACACCTACGCGGAAGCCCGTTTCAGCGAGGCGCTGCCGGAGTGGATTTGTGCCCACGTCAACACGTTTGCCTATCTGGGCGGGGTGCCGAAGGCGATCGTCTGCGACAATCTCAAGGCCGGCGTGACGACGGCAAGCCGCTACGAGCCGGGCGTCAACCGGACCTACCAGGACCTCGCCGCCCATTATGGCACGACCATCATGCCGGCGCGCCCGCGCAAGCCGCGCGACAAAGCGAAGGTCGAAGGCGCGGTTCTCATCGTCGAGCGCTGGATTTTGGCGCGGCTGCGCAACCAGCGCTTCTTCTCGCTGGCCGAATTGAACTCGGCCATTCGCGCCCTGGTCGAGGAACTCAACACGCGCCTCATGCGCAAGCTCGGCGCCAGCCGCCGCGAGTTCTTCGATACCATTGATCGGCCCGCCCTGATGCCACTGCCGGCGGAGCCCTATCAGTACGCCGAATGGCGTCGTGCTCGCGTGGCGCCGGATTACCATGTCGAAGTCCAGGGGCACTTCTATTCGGTGCCCTCTCGTCTGATCCGCCAAGTCGTCGAGGTGCGGGTCACGGAGTTGGCCATCGAGGTGCTCCATCGCGGCGTGCGCGTCGCAAGCCACGTGCGCTGTGCGGTGCAGCACCGTCACACCACGATCCCGGAGCATATGCCGAGTGCGCATCGCCGATACGCCTTGTGGACGCCGGCGCGGCTGCTGGCCGCCGCCGAGAAGATCGGCCCCTCCACGGTCGCGCTGTGTGAGGCGGTCATGCGGGCCAAGCCGCATCCCGAGCAGGGCTTCCGATCCTGCTTCGGCATCATCTCGCTGGAGCGCGGCTACGGTCCGGTTCGCCTTGAAGCCGCATGCCGTCGCGGCATCGGCATCGGAGCGGCAAGCTACCGCTCCATCGCTTCGATCCTCAAGAACGGTCTCGACAAGGCTTTCCTTCCAGACACCGCTCCCGATGCCGACCCCATCCGCCACGGCAACATCCGTGGCCAGCGCTATTACCACTGACCGCAAGAAGGAGACCACACATGCTCGTCAACCACAGCCACGAACGTCTCATCGCGCTGCGCCTCGCCGGCATGGCCAAGAGCTTCGACGATCAGCTCCGACAGCCCGATATCGACACGCTCTCCTTCGAGCAGCGGCTTGGCCTCATGATCGATCGCGAGGTCACCGAGCGGGAGAACAGAAGGCTCGTCACTCGTCTGAAGTTCGCCTCGTTGCGCCAAACCGCCGTCATCGAAGACATCGACCTGCGCACGCCGCGCGGGATCGATCGCTCGTTCCTCGCCAAGCTCGTCGATGGCGAGTGGATCAGCCGCAAGCACAACCTCCTCATCACCGGAGCGACCGAGCCTGCTTCATAATGCTCACCTGTCTATCTCGTTAGAGTTCCAGTTCTTTTTGTAGCGGATTGCCGGACGGCGGCCGTCTGAGGCGCCGCGCGGTGGCGGCTCGTTTGACCTCAGGACGCTCAAGATCGGCCGCTTTGATGATCCAAGGTGCCCCTTTGCAAAGCTGGCTCGCCGCGAGCTGGCCGTCCTTGATCAGACGTCGCACGGTCGACGGGCTGACGGAGAGGGCCGCGGCCGCCTCGTCCAGAGTGACCTCGCCGCGCTCGCGGCGCTCGCCTTCGCGATAGGCTGCGATGTCGTTGTGGCTGCGCAAGCTGCACACGCGCGACTTGGTCCAGCCATTGCCGCGCCCCGTGGTCTTGCCGGCGCGGTTGAGCACCGCCGCGATCGCTTTGTCCGGCATCTGCCGCGTCAGCACGCGCACGAGATCGACTGTCTCTCCCGATGCGCTCCAGCGGTGCTGGCCGGAGCGATTCTTCTTGACCTTGAGAGCAGAGTGGTCGCCGCCGTGCCAGCGGATCACCAGATCGAGCGCGTTGTCCTGGACGCGGACGACGATCTCGTCGATCAGCGTTCGTACGATCCGTTTGCGCGTCTCGGGTGCGACGCCGGCACTTGACCAGGCACGCTCCAGGTCGGCGCCTAGCGTCATCAGCCGCTCCCTGTCGGCAGGTGTGAGATCAACAGCGGGCGAAGCCGTCAGTGCCTCCAGCTCGGTCTCCAGATTGCGCACGACCGCCAGCCGGTCGTTCCATCGCTTTTCCAGCTCGGCGGCGACGAGGCGATTGTCGGGATCGACGGCATCGTATTGGCGGCGCGCCCGCCCCACCTCATAGCGAGCCTGCTCCAGCGCCAGCTCGACTTGGCTGCGTTTGTCTTCGTTCGCACGGCTGCGCGCAGCCTGCGCGGCGAGTGCCGCCTCGATGCCGAGCGGCTGCAGACGCTCGATCACCTCGGCGGCCACGTCGCGATCGATCCGCATGCCGCCGAACGAGATGCAAGGGTCACCGCCATGATTGTTGGCGCCGCCCCGACAATGGTAGCGACCGGTGTTGCCGTCCTTGCCGGAGTAGGCGACGTGCAGCTTGCGCCCACAATGGCCACAGCGCAGCAGGCCGGCGAGCAGAGCCTCACCTCGGCGCAGGGCACCGCGGCTCATCGGGTTCTTGCCGTTGGCGTTGTCCGCAATCAGGCCGAGGTTCCTCTCATAGTCTGCCCAGCTCAGATAACCCTCATGATGGTTCGGGATCAACACCTCCCAATCCTTGCGCTCCTTCTTGAAGCCGCGAACCACCTTCTTGCGGCCGGCCTCGATGCTGATGCGGCTGCCGGTGCGGCCGAATGCATACGCGCCAGCATAGATTGGGTTAGTCAGAATGTGCAGGATCGTGTTGTAGACCGGCAGCTTCCACGCGATCAGGCGGTCTTCGGCGCCATAGGTGACGGCGGGTAACGGAACGCGCTCGTGTCTGAACCAGAGGTGCACCTGACGCACCGACTGCATCTCGGCGAACTTGGCGAAGACGAGCGCGATCGCCTCGCCGACGCGCCGATCCGGGTCCTTCTCGATGCGGTTGTGGCCGACCCGCACGTAGCCGATGGCGACCGTCATGAACAGCTCGCCCCGGCGCGCCTTCTGCTTCAGCGCTTCGAGCGAGCGCTGGCGGAGCACCGACAACTCCATCTCGCTCATGGTGCCCTTCATACCGAGCAGTAGGCGATCGTTGGGCTGTCGCGGATCGTAGACGCCGTCCTCGTCGGCGATCAATGTGCCGACGAGACCGCAGAACTCGAGCAGTGTGTGCCAGTCGCGACCGTTGCGTGCCAGCCGCGACGCCTCGATCGAGACTACGACTCCGACGCGTACCTCACAGATGGAGGCCAGCAGCTTCTCGAAGCCCGGCCGCGCGACGCCACCGCCGGAGCGGCCGAGATCGTCATCGATGACGGCAACATCGCTCCAGCCCAGCTGTCGCGCGCGCTCCGGCAAATTGTACTGGCGGCGCTTACTTTCCAGGTTGTGGACGACCTGATCAGGCGTCGACTGACGGATGTAGACGACGGCCTGACGGGCGAGGTGCTCAGGCGTGATCTTGCTCATGAGCGGCCTCCCTCGTCTCTGTGGTTGGCGTGCCCGTCTCGATGTTGGCGCCGTCGGCGAGGGCCTCGACCAGCAGGCCCTCGATCAGGCGGACGAGAGTGCTTCTCTGCGACGCCTGAATATCCGGCGTCTTGCGATCCTCCTCGAACAGGCTCCGTTGCAAGTGGCGTTTTGGTTGCACGATCCCCTCCTTCACGCGGGGGCGATGCCCCGCCTTGAGAGGCGATAAGCGCATCGATTCGCGCGCGCAGTTCGACGAGCCGTCCGACAGCCAACCGAGGGCTTGCTGTAAGCATTGCGGAGCGAGCAATATCCTCGCTCATCCAGGCCGGGATCAGGGCGAGTGTCCCGTCGGGCTGCACCACGACCAGATGGTCCTCGCCGGCGAAGCGCTTGCGGTGCTCGACCTGCACCATCTGCCCAGCCCGAGGATGGAACGGATAGAGGATCAAAACCTCGAACGCCGGACACCCGGCATTGTGACGCTGCCTCGACCGGAACCGGCAAGAGCTGGATCGCCTGCGCACTCGGCCACAAGGCCTGCCGCGACAATCGTTCCGTCCTCTATCATCGACTGCCGAGGTTGTTCGAAGCGCTCGCCCTCGCGCGCGGCGACGGACGCTATGCCAGGCTCATCAAGGCGTTGTCTCGCGTCGATCTCCTTATCCTCGACGACTGGGGGCTCGCCCCGCTCTCCGGCGAGCAGCGTCGCGATCTCCTCGAGGTCGTCGACGACCGCCATCAACGCGGCTCGACCATCATCACCAGTCAGGTGCCGGTCGATCATTGGCACCAAGTCATCGCCGACCCCACCATCGCAGACGCCGTTCTCGACCGCCTCGTTCACAACGCCCACCGGCTCGACCTCAAGGGAGACAGCATGCGCAAGATCACCGCCCAGCGCGCCAAGCTTGACGCCGCCAAGAAAACCTGAGTCAACTCCTCATGCCGGCAACGACACCCCGGCCGCCTTCATCGGAACAGGTGGCCGTCTTCAATCGGAACGCGTGGTCGCGTTCAATCGGAATACCCGGCCGCATTCGTCGGAATCCGCAATGAAG
>JBIOEJ010000240.1:0-4823 GCA_044445965.1 Hyphomicrobiales bacterium | reverse complement strand
TGTCGGAAGATCGGCGGCCTGAGCCCCGGCTACCGCGACGAGACCAGCGGCGGATCCGAGGAGAAGGCTCTTCACGAGCTTCATTGAGACCTCCAAAAGTTAGACCCATTAGGATCGGGTTTCACCGTCGCCGAGGCCCCCTTAAGGAACCTTGCCTTGGCATCCCCAACCTTGATCGCTGTCGCCGCTCGTTCCCGAAGAATCACCGCGTCGACAGCGCCAGCGGCAGGACGCCCTGCCACGCCCACACCATACTCATGGCGTAAACATATTCAATTCCGAATAGCGTATTTGTCGCGTCGGCAAGAGCATATTCCAAGTACTGTTGCCACAATAACACATTACCGCCGAATTTTACTTTGGTATCGACATGACTAACATGTCGGGTCCGTCAATTCAAGTCGTCAAAAATAAAGTCGACAACTTCGCCATGGCGACTCTTACAGAAGAGCGAATCGTTTCTACCCAAAATAATTAAACGTACAAATGGCAACGCTCGATTGCAGATCGGCGGCCGAGCCGAGGGCGAGGCAGGTGAAACACGACCTGGGGATGTTCGACAAAAGGCACTCTCGACATGCCGATCCTGTCGAGTTTATCGAATAGCGACGGCAAACAGCTGCACCGCCTTGCCGAAACCGACGTGCCAACGAGAGTGTGGAAACAGGTGGGTGAGAGGGAATCGAACCCGAAGGTGACCTCGGCCGCTGCCCGATGCTTCGAGCATCAAGTCCGGCCCGCGCGCCGGCTCGTCGCTGCCGACGCCCCCTCGAGCGCGCCGAACGCGGCGGCGGGTAAGATCGCTCTATCCCGCCGCGGCTTCATCCCTTGCGCCGACGCGTCTGCCGGCCAGCATTTTGAGAAAGCTCTTGGCGAGCTCCCGATCCTCGCCGGTCAGCTTCTCGAGGCTTTGGAACAGCGGATCGCCGACTTCGGCAAGCCCCGGAAATTCCACCCGGCCGAGCAGATAATCCGTGGTGATCTCGAGGCAGTTCGCAATGCGATAAAGGGCTTCGAACGATGGCTTGCGCGAGCCGATCTCGTAATGGGCGATCGAGCTTGCATGCGTTGCGGCGCGCTCGGCGAGCTCTTCCTGGCTCCATTTTCTGAGCTCGCGTGCCGCCCTCAGACGCTCGGGAAAGGAATCGGGTATCCGATCGTCATCGGGAGCGGGCCGCATCTTCGGGGTGTCGGGAATGGAATCGTCGAAAGTCATGGCTTCGTTCATCCGCTCGCAAGCATGTGAACGTCACATGCAAAGAGAGTGAGGTCTCTTGATGTCTCTCTTATTTCCGGTTGTTTCCGCAGGGTCCCGAGAAGCGCGCCGGCGCGACCTTTGCCGGAGCCGGCAAATCCGGCCAGGGCTACGGCCCGTGCCGGACCTTCATCAGCTCCGCCACGCTTTCGGATCGAGGGATGCGGGTTCTCCTTGCGTTCCCGCGGCGCCCCGGCTATCGATCAACTGTCGCTCTGCGCAACCGCGGTTGCGGTTGTTTGAAAGCTGAATATCGGATCGCTGGCAGCTCGGCGTTAAGGCGCCCCGCGGGCGACGCTGCACCGCAACATGGTGCGGGGTGCTCAGCCCCCGAAAAAGTGCGCTCCAACTGTATTTTGCCTGTTATTAACAGACGTTGCACCGCAACATGGACGAGGCCGGTCGATGAGCTGCAACCCTCCGGCATTGGGCTGGCCGTCGGGCATCGAAGCTGGACTGCAGCCCGCCTTCCTTGATGATCTCGTCGAGAGCTTTCGATCGGCTTCGTTCCTCCGCGGACAAGTCTTCAGCCCTCGGTCGCCGACCGATGGACGTCGCACCAATATCGCGGTCCTTTGCCCTGATCGGGTCCAAGCGCGGAGAACCCGCGATCGACCGGAAGGTCGCAGCCATTGACCCAGGAGGCCTTGTCGGAACAAGCGAACGCCACGACATTCGCCACCTCCTCCATGCGTCCGACCCGCCCGAGAGGGTGGACATCGGCGCCGGCGCGGTCCGCCAAGGCGCGGTCATTGCCCGTCATCTCCTCCATGGGCGGTGACCAGGTCCAGCCCGGCGACACGGTGACGGCCCGCAGCCCGAGCGGGGCGAGAGCGACCGCGGCCAGCTTGGTGAAATGCATCAGCGCCGCCTTGCCGGCCGAGTAGGGGCCTCTGGATCCGCTGCCGAATTTCCCCGAGACGCTGCCGATATTGACGATCACGCCGCCCGGTTTCGTCAGATAGGGCACGGCCTTCTCGACCAGCACCGCCGGGCCCACGATGTTGACGTTCAGGCATTTCAGCCAATCGGCGCGCGGCGTCGCCAAGCCCTTGTCGAGATAGGAGCAGGCGCAATTCACCACGATGTCGAGCCGGCCGAAGAGCGCATGGCTCTCCGCGAGGCAGCTTTCGATCTCCTCGTCTTCCGCCACGTCGAGATGCCGGTAGACCGCGCCTTCCCCGAGGGAAGCGGCGACACGTTCGCCGGCCGCGTCCTCGATGCCGGTGATCAGCACCTTGGCGCCTGCCGCGTGCAGCCCTCTCGCGATGAATTCGCCGATGCTGCGGGTGGCGCCCGTGACGAGGGCGACCTTTCCGTCGAGATCACTCAAGGTTCGGCCCTTTGGCTGCGTGGGTTGCCGGTCGGATCAACAGCCGCGCAGTCTAGAGGCTTTGCTGCCCCGATGGAATCAGGGGCGGCCGCTTCGAGCCGCTTCGCCGCGGAAATTGCAAAAAGGCGAGAAGCAGGAGTTCCCGGTCCGACGGGGTCGAACCGGGAAAAGCCTTAGTCGATCGAGTAGGGGTAGAGGTAAGGCTGGCAGCGCACCGGGATCGGGTAGCCGTAATAGCTGTACATGCCCCGGCGATAATCGATGCAGGACGGCGGCTCGGGACCGAGGCCGATCGATCGAATGGCAATCGGCCTGCCTCTTCCTGGCGGAATGTGGATGGGTGGAGTGCGGGCCGGCGCGACGCTGGCAAAGCCGCCACCGCCCCCTGTCGCTCCGCCATCGCCGCTGCCCCCGGCGCCTCCGCCGCCACCGCCGCCCGCGCCTCCGCCTCCACCATCGCCCCGAGCGAGCGCTGTGGTGCTCGACGCGACGATTGTGGGAACGGTCGCGCCGGCAAGGGCGAGGACCAGGCCGAGCGTCTTCACCAATTCCATGGGTTTCATGATAGCCTCTCCTTTGAACCCAAGCGGTGTTCGGGATCGCGCAACGCTGGGTCTGGCGGTGTTGTCGTCGTGACCGCGAACGAGGTTCATCGGCTTTGCCCGCGCATGAGGCGCGAAAAATGACGCCGGAAAGATGAACCTCTGTTCAGCATCGCGCGACAACAGGGCGTGCAGGGGCCGGGCAATGGAAGTGACGACGGACGAAAAGCTGATCGAGCGGATCGCCGCCGGCGACAAGCTCGCGATGCGGGCACTTTTTGCGCGGCACCAGGTGCGTGTGTTTCGCTTCTTGTGCGGAATCGTGCGTGACCAAAGCACGGCCGAGGACCTGCTCAATGATGTCTTCATCGACATCTGGCGGCAGGCAGGTCGATTCGAGGGGCGTTCCAGCGTCTCGACTTGGGTCCTGGCGATTGCGCGCTTCAAGGCCTTGTCGGCGCTCAGGCGTCCGCGCGAGGCCGAGCTCGACGAGGAGGCAGCCGCCGAGATCGAGGATACGGCGGACGATCCCGAGGTCGAGGCACAAAAGAGGGACAAGGGCGAAATCCTTCGCGCTTGTCTCGCCGGCCTCACGGCCGAACATCGCGAGATCGTCGATCTCGTCTACTACCAGGAGAAGTCGATCGAGGAGTGCGCCCTGATCGTCGACATCCCGGAGAATACCGTGAAGACGAGGTTGTTTCACGCACGCAAGAGACTGGCTGAGATTGCCAAGAGCAAGGGACTGGATAGAGGTTGGCCATGAACACGAACGGAACATCCCCCAATCGCGAATTGGCGGACCTTCTGCCATTCTATGCCACTGGCCGATTGCCTCTGGCCGAAATGCAGCGGATCGAGGCGGCGCTCGCCTCCGACGAAGCGCTCAGGCGCGAGCTCGCCCTGGTCGAGGAGGAGCAGGCGGCGACCGTCGAGACCAATGAGGGGCTCGGCCTGCCGTCGGCTCGCGCGGCCGAGCGTTTCTTTGCGATGCTCGACGCGGAGCCCGAGCGCACATCCCCGGGCAGGGTCGCCAAGGACTTGTTCGCCTGGATCGGCGAGCGCTTGCAATCCTTGGCGCCGCGGCAATTGGCGTTTGCCGGCATCGCCGCCGCCCTGCTGCTCGTAGCGCAGGCGGGCTACATCGGCACGCTGCTGCAGGCGCCGGGCGGCACCGGCTATGAAACGGCCTTCGGCGAGCAGAAGTTCGAAGTGAGCTATGCGCAGGTGGCCTTCACGCCCGACGCCAAAGCCGCCGACATCTCACGCGTGCTCGATGGGGCCCACGCGGTCATCGTCGATGGTCCGAAGAGCGGGTTCTTCAAGCTGCGCATCGGCGCGGAGGGCATGTCGAAGGCCGATCGCGACGGCGTCATCGCGCGCCTCGGCGCCGAGAAGGGCGTCGTGCGCTTCGTCGCTCCGTCGCAATAAAGCCTCAAACGCATCGTCCCTTCGACGTCTTCGCTCAAGCGTGCCAGGAACGATGCTCCGGGAGGCGTTGATGCTAGGACAGGCCAGCAGTGCCACGACCAAGCGTGTCGCATGGCTTCGGGCGACCGTCATCGCCACGTTGATCGCCGGTTGCGGATTTGCCGTGGTTCTCGGCGCTCCGGAAAGCGCCGGAGCCCAGGGATTCAGCTTCGGCGGCGGGGGCGAGCGGGGCGGCTTCGGAGGGGGCGGCTTCGGCATGCGC
>JBIOEJ010000239.1:0-4835 GCA_044445965.1 Hyphomicrobiales bacterium | reverse complement strand
CCGGCTACTCCGTGCCGCTCGACGACAACAACCTGCCGCGCTTTTTCTACATCCACCAGCCGAAGGGCTCGCCCGCCGATCTCAAGCTGCATTTCCGCGGCATCGATCCGACAGGGGCGCTGCCGGCCTCGGTCGATTTCGCGCTCCGGAAAGCCGAGGAGCCGTCGAGTTTCGAGGTCATCTTGTTCACCGACACTCAGCCCGAGAGCGATGCCGAGGTCAGCTTCATCCGCGATGATGTCGTCAACTCCCTGATCGGCACCAAGGCCGCCTTCGGCCTCACCATGGGCGATGTGATGTTCGACGATCTGTCGCTCTATGGCCGCTATAACCGCATCGTCGGCCAGATCGGCGTGCCCTGGTACAGCATCGGCGGCAATCACGACCTGAACTACGAGGCCCCGAACCGCAGCTTGTCGCGCGAGACCTTCAAGCGCGTCTATGGTCCTGCCTATTACGCGCTCGAATATGGCGGCGCCCTCTTCCTGATGCTCGATAATGTCGACTATCTCGGCGGAGATCCGTCGAAGCCGAGGGCAGGCGGCAAGTATGAAGGCCGGCTCGACGATCAGCAGCTCACCTTCATCGCCAATCTCCTGAAGGAGATTGCGGCCGACAAGCTCGTCGTCATCGGCATGCATATCCCGCTGACGACGTATCTCGATCTGAAGGATCCCGCGGTCCAGACGGTCAATCGCGCCGCGCTCCTCAAGCTCATCTCCGATCGCCCGAACACGGTAAGCTTCTCCGGCCACACGCACACGACCGAGCATCATTATTACGGCGCCGAGGACGGTTTCACCGGGCAGAGCCCGCATCACCATAACGTCATGACCGCGGTGAGCGGCTCGCGGTGGAGCGGCCCCTACGATCACCGCGGCGTCGCCGTCGCCGACAGCCGGGACGGCAGCCCCAACGGCTTCCACATCCTCAGCGTCGAGGGCAATCGCTACACGACGAGGTTCCAGCCGGCGAATGAGCCGAATGCGCGCCAGCTGCGCATCGTCCTCGACAGTGAGTTCCATCGCGGCCGGAGCGAGATCTATCGCGATTTCCGCTTGGGCCAATTGCTCGGCTCGCCCATTCCGCAGGAGAATGTCTATGCGACCGAGGTGGTCGTAAACTTCTTCGACGGCGGGCCGCGTTCCAAGGTCGAATACCAGATCGGCAATCGCCCGGTCATAGCGATGGCCCAGGATGTGCGTCCGGATCCGTTCGTCCAGGAGGTGTTCGCGCGCAACCAGGCCACGAAGAAGCCCTGGGTCAAGGCTGAGCCTTCCTCCCATATCTGGGTGGCGCGGCTGCCGGCCGATCTCGAATCGGGCACGCATTGCATCAAGGTGCGCGCCGTCGACGAATATGGCCGCGAACACCGCGACAGCCTCGTACTCGAGGTCACCGGCGCCGACGCGCGCAGCAAGGCGTGAGCGGCGGTCGCAACTGACATGTGAAGCGCCGATCGTTACGCGCCTCTCCTTCTCCCGCTTGCGGGAGAAGGTACCCTTCGCGTGAGCGAAGGGTGGATGAGGGTGACGCCTTGCGGAATCATCCCTCATCCGTCTCGACTTCCCCCCGGCTCCAATTCTTGGGGCGGCCGGCCCAATATCGGGAAGCCGAGGGTCGGCGCCTTCTCCCGCAAGAGCCGCAGAAGGGGAGCGCGCGGCCGCAGCTTGCGATGAGGAGCACCCCATCATCGCTCACCGCCGCCCGAGCAGGCCGCGCGGGCGCACATACATGACGAACACCAGCAGCAGCAGCGCCGGGATCGTCCGATAGGCCGGCGAGATCAGATAGGCCGTGATGGTCTCGAGATAGCCCACCACATAGGCCGCGATCAGCGAGCCCGAGACGCTGCCGAGCCCGCCCAGCACCACGATCGAGAAGGCGCTCGCGGTCAAAGGCCCGACGCTGTACGAGGAGACGCCGAGGAACATGCCGAGCAGCACGCCTGCGATGCCCACGAGCAGGCCGTAGATCGCCCAGACCGCGATGTAGATCGTGGACAATTCGATGCCGAGCAAGGTCACGCCGCGCGGGTTCATCGAGGCGGCGAGCACGGCCTTGCCGGCGCGGGTGCGATTGACCAGCAGCCAGAGCAGGCCGATCACCAGCCAACAGATCACGGCGGTGAAGATCTTGTTCGCCGGCGTGCGCACACCGGCGATCTCCACGACCCCTTCGACGATCGGCAGCACGGTCTTGGCGTTGTTGGTGTAGAAATAGGCGACAAGCTCCTGGATCATGATTCCCCAGAGCAAGGTCGCCGTGAGGATGAAGATCTCCTTCTCCTGCTCGCGGATCTTGCGGGTCTGCTGCAGCGGCCGGACAACCACGAAATAGGTGAGCATGGTGGCCATGAGCCCGACCCCGACGCCGAAAGCCGCGCCGAGATAGCTGCCGATGCCGAGATCGGCGCCGGCGACCCAGGCGGCGACCACGGCCGCGACCATGAGGGCGCCATGCGACAGGTTGAGCACACCGGACACCCCGAAGATCAGGGTGAAGCCGGTGGCGGCAAGCGCATAGAGGGCGCTGATGGCGAAGCCATCGACCAGGATTTGCCAGAACAGCATCCGCTGAGACTTAAGCTCTCAAGCCTCTGCCGCCCGATCCAGGCGGCAGAGGTGACGCCGGTGAGCGCAGCCTCAATTGCTGACCTTGATGAAGGGCGGAAATCTGAGCTTTCCGTTCGCCACGTCGCTCGGCCAGAGATTGACCTGCTTGCCGTCCTGCCATTGCAGCATCAAACCCGTGATGAAGCCCTTGCCGGTCCTGAGGCCGTGCACATGGGGATCTCCCTTGGGGAGGAACTGCACGCGGCCGATCGTGCCCACATAATCCGTCTTCTCGAGCGCCTCCACGAGCTTGTCGGATTCCGTGGAGCCCGCGCGATGAATGGCATCTGCGAGGTAATAGACCTGGTCATAGGACGTGTAGCCGCAATAGGAGGGGGTATGGCCGTATCGCTTCTCGAAGGCAGCGACGAAGGGCAGGGTCTTCGGCGTCACCGCCACGCCCGGCCCTGAGACGCCTTGATAGAGCACGCCCTCAGTCGCGCCGTTGGTCTCCTTCCAGAAGGTCGAGTTCGTCGCCTGCGAGGAGACGCCGAACATCGGGATCGGCACTTGCTGGCTCTTCCACTGCGCGGTCGGCTGCGTTCCGACATGCGAGATGCCGGTGATGATCACATCGGGCTTCTCACCCTCGATCTTGTTGAAGATCGGCGTAAAATCGGTCGTGTCGGGCGAGAAGCGGATATGGTCGAGCACCTTTAGGCCGATTTTCGGCAGGCAAGCCACATAGCTCTCGTCGAGTGGCGTGGTCCAGGCGGCATCCTCGCTGATGACCACGGCCGATTTCATCTTCAGCCCGTCGACCAGGAGGTCCTTCGCGGCGTCGCAGACGAGGCCGGCGATCGCGGAGGAGGTCAGATACCCGTGGAAGGTGTATTTGTTGTGCTCGTAATCCTTGGCGATGTTCTGGGTGATGACGTCTGAAGCCGCGCCCGGCGTGACCATCACCGTCTTGAGGCGTCCGGCCCAGGGCTCGAGCGCCAGCACGACCTCGCTGATATAGCTCGTGATCACCGCGTTCACATGGTCCTCGCTCACGGCGCGCTGGAAGGCGCGCACCGATTCGACCGCGGAGGAATGGTTGTCGTAGGAGACGATCTCGATCTTGCGTCCATCGACGCCGCCGGCGGCGTTGATCTCGTCAGCGGCGAGCTGGGCGGCGTCCGGAATGGAAGAGCCGGCGACCGCCTGCGACTCCGCGATCACGCCGATGCGGATGGGGTCCTTGGTCTGCGCCTGCGCGGCCGAGACTGCCAGGGCTAGAGCGGCCGCGCTCGCGAACAGCGCGGCTTTCAAGATGGGCGCGCCTGAGACGCGCAAATCGGATAGCTTCATCACTTTTCCTCCCACGGCTGCTGTTGCTACCAGCGGCTGGGCATGCCCAAGCAATTGGCGGCTGGCATGCCAGCCTTCTTGACGGAGACTGTAAAGCGTCCGCTCGCGACGGCAAGATGGAAATTCGGCGGCAATCGTCGTTCTTTAGAACGAGGCCGAAGACGGAAGGCCGAATACACGGCATCTTGATCGCGGCGAAGGCGCGGTGAGCAGTCGAGCGCGGGCGGAATCTGGAGACTTCGATGACCATCATGGTTCTGGGCAGCATCAATACCGATATCACCGCCTATGGCAGGGTGCTGCCGCGCCTCGGCGAGACGATTTTCGCGGACCGCTACGAGATGGAGCTCGGCGGCAAGGGTGCGAACCAGGCCGCCGCGGCCGCCAGGCTCGGCGTTCCGGTCGAGTTCGTCGGCAGGGTCGGCGCCGACGCCTTCGGCAAGCTCGCCCTCGATCGCCTCGAGGCGTTCGGCGTGTCGACAAGGCATTCGACGCGGGGCGAGGCGGAGGCGACCGGCATTGCCATCATCGGCGTGGACGGCGAGGGGCATAACGCCATCACGGTCGTCTCCGGCGCCAATATGCGGATCGGCGAGGATGAGCTGCGGCAGGTGCTGCCGGCGCTCGAGCGCGCCAAGGTCTTGATGCTGCAGCTCGAAATCCCGCTCGCCACATGCCGGTCGGCGGCGCGCGCGGCGCGCCGGCGCGGCGTGACGGTGGTGCTCGATCCGGCTCCGGCTCCCACCGGCGGCCTGCCCGCCGATCTCTACGCGCTGATCGACGTCATCACTCCGAACGAGACCGAAGCCTTGACCCTTCTCGGCTTCCAGCCGGAGACGATCGAGGAAGCCGCGCGCGCCGCCCGCGAGCTCGTCGCCAGAGGCGCGCGCGCCGCGGTCGTGACCTTGGGGGCGCGCGGGGCCTATG
>JBIOEJ010000238.1:0-4925 GCA_044445965.1 Hyphomicrobiales bacterium | reverse complement strand
CGGAACTCGTGATGAATGTCGGGGGGCGCTTGTAGCGCCGAGCCCCGCAAAGCGAAAGCCGCCGGCCCGACGACCGAGCGCGGCGCCTCGCCGACGCCCGCGAGCGCCAGGGCGCGGCGGGTGTTCGGCGGCGGCCGGGAAGGGGCGGATTGCACCCCGTCGAAGGTGCAGGCGCCAAAACCTCGCAGCGTCCCGCAATCTCGCGGCGTCGATGGGCGGCAGCGCGGAGGCGGCGAAGTCCTATTCGAACGACAGGCGCGCATAGAGCGTGCCCAGCGGCAGCGATACGTCGATCTCGGACAGCTCGATGACCGCGTCGCGTCCGAGCAACTCGACGTCGCCCGATTCGCCCTCTCGAGGCCGGGAATAGAGCTTCGCTGCGATCATGTCCGGGTCGATCAGCAACACGTGACGGATTGTCGGATGGCGTCGGTATTCGTCGAGCTTCGTGAAACGATCGAACTTGCTCGTGGAGGGTGAAAGCGCTTCCACCACGACCCTCGGCTCGAGCGCTTCATAACTCTTCCGCTCCGGCGGCGCACATTCGACGGTGACGTCCGGCCTGCGCAGCGTGCGGATTTTCGTCCTGACCGCGGTGTCGGCAGTGCTCACGCGGCAAGGCATGCCTTCGAGGCGGTTGCCGATCTGGATAATGCAATTGACGACGATGACGTCATGGGCGTTGCTCGCCCCGGTCATCGCCCGGAGCGGGCGCGGCGCGCCGTCCACGAGTTCGTAACGCTCGTCCTGGTCGCGCTGCCACTCGAAAAACTCTTCGGGCGTCATCAGGCGGGACGATGGCTCAGCCATGGGAACCTCTGCGCCCACTCTAACATAATTCGCCTTCGGAGGAATCCGCCTTTCCGACCCCGTCGTTTTCCGGCGCCGAAGGCGGGAATCGATCCCCGGCCCCCTCGGCGCCTTTGCCTTTGCCGCAATTTCGAATTAACTCACCGCTTCGAGGAGGCTCTGCCATGCTGTTCATCGCCACCTGCGCCGACAAGCCCGACAGTCTGCAATTGCGGCTCGCCACCCGTCCGGCCCATCTCGCCTTTCTTCAGAACCTAGGCCCCAAGGTCAGAGCCGGCGGCGCGCTGCTCACCGACGACGAACAGGGCGTGCTCGGCTCGCTGTTGATCCTCGAGGGCGAGTCGGACGAGGAGATCGCGTCCTTGCTCGCCGACGACCCCTACGCCAAGGCCGGCCTGTTCGAAAGCGTCGACATCAAGCCATGGCGCCAGGCCATCGGCGTTCCGCTCGGCTGAGGCCCGCATGGCCCATTGGCTGTTCAAGAGCGAGCCCTCGGCATTCTCGTTCGAGAAGCTGACGAGGGAAGGCGCGAAGGGCACGGACTGGAGCGGCGTGCGCAACCATTCCGCCAAGCTCAACATGATGGCGATGAAGCTCGGCGAGACCGGCTTCTTCTACCATTCCAACGAGGGCAAGGCCATCGTTGGCGTGGTCGAGGTGATCGCGACCTTCCGCCCCGACCCGAGCGACGCCTCGGGCAAATTCGGCATGGTCGACATCAAGGCGTCGAGATCGCTGCCGCAGCCGGTGACGCTCGACGCGGTCAAGGCCGAGCCGAAGCTCGCCAAGATGGCGCTGGTGGCGAACTCGCGGCTCTCGGTGCAGCCCGTCAGCGACGAGGAATGGGACTTCGTCTTGGCGATGGGCGGGCTTTAACGTCGGGTTGACGAGGCGGCGCTAGATTGAGGGCTTCACCGCTCTCCGGCTCCGATGCCCGTCCCATCCCGCACGCTGGTCGCCTTCGCGTTCGCCGCGCTCATCGGCGTGGCCGCCGCGGCGGCGCTCGCCAAGGGTCCCGCGTTCGTTCATGCGCTCAGCTGGCCCGACATCGACCGCCGCGATCTCTTCGTGACGCTGGCTGCCGTCGCGATCCTCGTCGCGACCCTCGCGCGCCTTCTGTTCCGCGGCGGCGGTCGCTGGCGCGCCGCAGTCTGGTTCGTCATCGCCGGCGTGATGCTCAGCGGGCAGATATTCCACATCCAGGCGATCAACCAGCTCTCCTGCGAGATCGTGCTCAACCACCGCCATCACGGCCGCCCGGACCCCTGTCTGGCGCCGCCCGCGCCCTCGCCTCTCGATCAGCCGGCGAATTCCAGCCGGTCGTAGAGCGCGCCGTCGACGAGCTCGTAACGCTCGTCCTGGTCGAGTTGCCAGACGTAGAATTCCTCCGGCGTCATCCGCCGCGACGAGGGTTCAGCCATTTCGACGCCTCCGCCGCCAGAGTAACATGTCGTCAGCTCGAGCAAAACTATGCCGCCCAATCGGCTTACGACCAAAGCAGGTTTCTCGGCCGCTTGTTTCGCGCGTTGCTCGAGGCATATGCCGTAACGACGAAGCGTCGCACACGGCGCGCATTCGGGTGAGGCCCGGGAGAGGTTCATGTCGGAAGTTCAAGTGTATCAGGTTCCCGCGGGTTGGGCGGAGCGCGCCCACGTCGACGAAGCCAAGTACGAGGAGCTCTACGCGCACTCGATCACCGATCCCAACGGCTTCTGGGGCGATATGGGCAAGCGGATCGACTGGTTCACCCCCTACACCAAGGTCAAGGAGACCTCTTACGATTCTCACGATGTCTCGATCGCCTGGTACACCGACGGCGTGACCAACGTCGCCTACAATTGCATCGACCGCCATCTGGCCAAGCGCGCCCACCAGACCGCGATCATCTGGGAAGGCGACGATCCCGCGAAATCGAAGCACATCAGCTACGCCGAGCTCGCCGAGCGCGTCGGCCGCTTCGCCAACGTGCTGAAGGCGCACGGCGTCGAGAAGGGCGACCGCGTCACCATCTATCTGCCGATGATTCCCGAAGCGGCCTATGCGATGCTCGCCTGCGCGCGCATCGGCGCCGTCCATTCGATCGTGTTCGGCGGCTTCTCGTCCGACGCGCTGGCCGGCCGCATCGAGGACGCGAAGTCGGAAGTCGTGATCACCGCCGACCAGGGCTTGCGCGGCGGCCGCAAGGCGCCGCTGAAAGCCAATGTCGACGTCGCGCTCGAAAAGGCGCACGGCGTCAAGACCGTGATCGTCGTCGAGCACACCGGCGGCGACATCGCGATGAAGAGCGGCCGCGACGTCTGGCTGCACGAGGCGGAGCAGATGGTCACCGCCAATTGTCCGGCCGAGCCGATGAGCGCGGAAGACCCGCTGTTCATTCTCTATACCTCGGGGTCGACGGGCGCGCCCAAAGGCGTCGTGCACACCACCGGCGGCTATCTCGTCTATGTCTCGCTGACGCACCAGTACATGTTCGACTATCACGAGGGCGACATCTACTGGTGCACCGCGGACGTCGGCTGGGTCACCGGCCACAGCTACATCGTCTACGGCCCGCTCTGCAACGGCGCCATCACCATGATGTTCGAGGGCGTGCCAAACTATCCAAGCGTGTCGCGTTTCTGGGAAGTGTGCGATAAGCATCAGGTCAACATCATCTACACCGCGCCGACCGCGCTTCGCGCGCTGATGCAGGCGGGCGACGGCCCGGTGAAGAAGACCTCGCGCAAAAGCTTGCGCCTGCTCGGCACCGTCGGCGAGCCGATCAATCCGGAAGCCTGGGAGTGGTACTACCACGTGGTCGGCGAGGGCCGCTGTCCGATTGTCGACACTTGGTGGCAGACCGAGACCGGCGGCATTCTGATCACGCCGCTGCCGGGCGCCATCGCACAGAAGCCCGGCTCTGCGACGTTGCCGTTCTTCGGCGTTATCCCGCAGATCGTCGACACCGAAGGCAAGGAGCTGCAAGGCGCCGGCTCCGGCAATCTGTGTATCGCCGACTCCTGGCCGGGAATGATGCGCACGGTCTACGGCGACCACGAGCGCTTCGTGCAGACCTACTTCTCGACTTATCTTGGCAAATATTTCACTGGCGACGGCTGCCGCCGCGACGAGGACGGCTATTACTGGATCACTGGCCGCGTCGACGACGTGATCAACGTCTCCGGCCATCGCCTCGGCACCGCCGAGGTGGAGTCGGCGCTGGTGGCGCATCCAAAATGCTCGGAGGCGGCTGTGGTCGGCTATCCGCACGACATCAAGGGCCAGGGCATTTACGCCTACGTCACGCTGATGGCGGGCGAGCAGCCGAGCGAGGACCTGCGCAAGGAGCTGGTCGCCTGGGTGCGCAAGGAGATCGGCCCGTTCGCCTCGCCCGACCTGATCCAGTTCGCGCCCTCGCTGCCGAAGACGCGCTCCGGCAAGATTATGCGCCGCATCCTGCGCAAGATCGCCGAGGACGAATTCGGCAATCTCGGCGACACCTCGACGCTGGCCGAGCCGGCCGTGGTCGACGATCTGGTGCATAACCGGCAGAACAAGAAGGTGGCCAAGGCCGGGGCGTAAAGCCAATCCCCCGCTCATTCCCGCGCAAGCGAGCGGACGACGAGATTACGCCTCCGCGAGTGTCTGATCTCGCTTTTGGCCGTGAGTCAGGTCGTGGATCTTGCGTGTCCGCAACACCTCGTTGCGCGCGCCCTCGTTGTGCGTGAACATTTCGAGTGTCTCGGTCTCGCCGTCCACGACCGGCGTGAGCGCCGCATCGGTGTAATTGCTGCGGTTAGGATCTTTCTGCACGATGCGCCGCATGCGGTCGAGTTCGAGCCAATAGCCCGTCATGAACTTGATTTTTCGCGCGATCTCCCAGATCAGCTTGGGATAAAATTTCCAAACCGGTTCGATCGGCATGCCGTAGCGGCGGTCGGTGCGGTACTTGCGGCGGAAGATGCCAGCCTGTAGCGGATGCAGGTTCTCGATCGCGACTGCCTTCGAGAACATGAACAGCAACCCCTGCAGATGCGAGACGCCGAGATCGAAGGCGGCGGCGCGGCGCATGATCGTGAGCATGTGCTCCGGCGTGTAGTAGATATCCCACGCGGCGCGATAGATGCCCTCCCACT
>JBIOEJ010000237.1:0-5055 GCA_044445965.1 Hyphomicrobiales bacterium | reverse complement strand
GGTGGGGAGGGTACGGGTGGGGGGCTCTTTCAGCCAAATGGATTCAATTATTCTCGGACGAGCCCTAAGGCGAAACTGAGATTTGCGAGTTGTCACCAGATTGGTGACATGCTATGAACCCACAATGCAGGTGATCGCCCGCCGGACGCTGAAGGAGTTCTGGGCGCGTCACCCGCAGGCCGAGGGCCCGATCCGCGCTTGGCTCGCGGTCGTGGCCAAAGCGCGTTGGGCAAATCCGAGCGAGATCAAGCGGCAATTCGGCAACACAGTCGACTTCGTGGGGGACAATCGGGTCATCTTCGATCTCGGCGGTAACAAATATCGGTTGGTTGCTCATGTGTCCTTTACGTTCGGCCGAATGCTCGTGAAATTCATCGGCACGCACGCGACGTACGACCGCATCGATCCGGAGACCGTATCATGGCAAAGAAAATGATCCGCCCACTTCGTTCCGAAGCCGACTATGACGCTGCGCTCGAGGAGATCGAGCCATACTTCGAGTACGAACCGAAACCCGATACGCCGGAAGCCGATCGCTTCGATCTCCTCGCCCTGGTCATCGAGGACTATGAGAAGAAGCTGTGGCCGATCAAACCTCCCGACACGATCGACGCGATCCGCTACCGCATGGAGATTGGCGGTTACACCCAAGCCGATCTAGGCCGCCTGCTCGGCTCGCGCCAACGCGCATCCGATATCCTGACAAGGAAGCGTCGCCTCACGATGAAAATGGCCTGGAAGCTTCACCGCGATTGGGGCATTCCGGCGGAAGCGTTGATCGCGCCACCGCGAATCCGCGGACGAAGGTCTGCCGCGTGATCTGGAGGGGCGGCGTCTCGCCGCCCTCGGACGAGATCGCGGTGCGAGAACCGGCATGACCGCGACGCCACCTCCGCTCGCCCGCGCGCGTGCCGTCGCGCCGCTGATCGCCGCCGCTGCCGAGGCGATCGAGGCTGCCTGCGAGCTCCCCGCGCCCTTGCTCGACGCGTTGCACGAAGCCTCGCTGTTCCGCACCCTGCTGCCGCGCGCTCTCGGCGGCGACGAGCTTGCCCCCGCCGACTATGTGGAGGTGATGGAGGTCATCGCCGCCGCCGACGCCTCGACCGCCTGGTGCATCGGCCAGAGCTCCGGCTGCTCGATGGCCGCGGCCTATCTGCGCCCCGACAACGCCGCCGAGATCTGGGGCGATGATCCTCGCGCGGTGCTGGTCTGGGGCGCGAGACCGCAGGGTCTCGCGAAGGTCGTGGATGGCGGCTTCGTCGTCACCGGCACCTGGAGCTTCGCCAGCGGCAGCCGCCACGCCACCTGGCTCGGCGGCCATTCGCGCGTGCAGGAACGCGACGGCACGCTGCGCCGCGGCGCCGACGGCGAGCCGATCGAGCGCAGCATGCTGTTTCGCAAGCAGCGCGCCGTCATGACCGCGAATTGGAACGTCATGGGCCTGCGCGGCACCGGCAGCGACACCTATTCGGTGACCGATCTGTTCGTCCCCGAGGAGTACACGGTCATTCGCGACGACCCAGCCGATCGGCGCCAGGCCGGAACCTTGTACAAGTTCTCGTCCATGCATCTCTACGCCTCCGGCTTCGGCGCCGTCGCGCTCGGCATTGCGCGCGCGACACTCGACGCGTTCAAGTCGCTCGCCCGGGAGAAGACGCCGTGGGCCGCCGCCCGCATGTTGCGCGACAGCCCGGTGGTGCAAAGAGAGGTCGCGCTCGCCGAGGCGAAGCTCGGCGCCGCCCGCGCCTTCCTCATCCAGACGCTGAAGGAGATCTTCGCCGATCTGCGTAACGCCGACGCCATGACGCTCGACCAACGGATGAGAATCCGCATGGCCGCTACCTTCGCCACTCACCAGGCGAAGGAAGTCGTGGACGTGGCCTATCACCAGGCCGGCGCCACCGCGATCTTCGACGCCAATCCGTTCGAGCGCCGCTTCCGCGACATCAACACGGTCACCCAGCAGGTGCAGGCCAGCACCACGCATTTCGAGACGGTCGGCGCCCACCTGCTCGGCCTCTCGCCCCCCTTGCGCTTCATCTGACCGTCCCCTCAGCTCGCCAGGCTGAACTCGGAGTACCCGAGCTTCCCGCAGCGTTCCTCGACGGCGCCATGCGTTGCGGCGGGCTTCGTGGCGCGGGAGCCGGCCGGGATGGCAGGGGCGCTATCGACGCCTTCGATCTTGCCGTGATCGTATTGGCCGCCGGAGCCCTGCGCGATGGTCGCGGCGAAGACGCGGAAGGCGCCGCCTTTCTCGCTGACGAGACCGCAATAGCCGACCGGCGGAAACTTGGGAGTCGAGGTCGCGAATGTCGGAATCCACTTGGATTCCTCCGTATGCGTGACGAGGACGGGCATCCACTTGAACTGCGCCGATCCGGGTTCCGCCAAGGTCTGCGACAAGGAGCGGCCGAGAGCCTGCTTCTCGCCGTCGGACAATGGCCGGACGTCGAGGCCGAGCTGCCGTTCATCCGAGCTCGACCCGCATCCCCAGAGGGCAATGCACAAAGCCAATATCGCTGCGCGCTTCATATCCTTCAGCCTCGCCTCCTGCCCGTGCCCCCCTCACACGAAACCGAGATAGCCCAGGCTTGCGCCCAGTGCCACCAGGATGAGCGGATTGATCTTGGTGAGGGCCATGACGACGGTCGCCGCCGTCAGCAAGGCGAAGCTGCGCCACGAGATGTCGATGGCCTTCGCCATGAGGACGGCGGTCGCCGCGATCAAGCCGATGGAGAGAGGCGCAAGGGCAGTTTGAACCGCATCGTGCAAAACGGCTCCATCCGTTTTTTGCCAGGTGCGCGTCGCGACATACATCAAGATGCTCGCCGGAACGATCATCGCGACCGTGGCGATGCAGGCACCGAGCAGGCCCGCCGCCTTATAGCCGATCAAGGTCACGATCAGCATGCTCGGGCCGGGCGCCGCCTGGGCGATGGAAAAAATATCGCCGAATTGCGCATCGGTCATCCAATGGTAGTTGCCGACCACGTCGAGGTGGATTTGCGGGATCAGGGACGAACCGCCCCCGATCGACATCACCGAGAGCGAGCCGAACATCAATGCGAGGCGCCCGAGGACCGAGCCGTCCATGTCAGCGCCTGCTTCGCCGCGGCCTCGGCCAAGCCCAGAACAGCGCCGGCGGGCCGAGCAGCAGCAGCGAGATATAAAGCGGCAGGCGCCAATAGGCGCTCACCGCGAACATGACGGCGGCAAAGGCGATCGGCACGATGCCCGTCAGGCACACCTTGCCGGCCTTCCAAGCCGTGGAGGCCGACATGGCGATGGCGACCGGCGCGATCCCGGCCAGCACCGACTTGACCTGCGGCAACTGGCTGGTCCGGAAGTAGACGATGGCGAGCGCCAGGATCAACGCGACCGGCACGGCCGTCAGCCCGATGACGGCAAAGATCGCCCCGATGGGCCCGCGGAAGCGCGCCCCGACATAGACCGCCATGTTGATCTGGTTGGCGCCGGGCAGCACGCGGCAGAGGGTCTGCGCGCTCAGGAACTCGACGTCGGACAGCCAACGCCTCTCCTCCACGATGACCCGGCGCGCCCAAGCCGAAAGGCCGCCGCCGAAGCTCGCAAGCGATATCTCGTTGAAGGCAAATGCCAATTGCCAGAGCGAGACCTCGGGCGCGGGAGCGTGTTCACTCGCGCTCTCACTCATGATCGAGCTCCGGATCGTGCGGGAAATCGGTTTCGTGATGCTCGAATGCGACGAGCGGGTCGGGCACTTTGTAGCGATCCGAAAGCTCCCAGTCCGCGCCGAACACGTCACGCAGCGCCCTCACGGCCGCATGTTCGTCGACGCAGACGCTGAGCTCGCGCCGCAGGTCGAAGGCGCTGCGATCGATGTTCATCGACCCGACCAGCGCGCGTTTGCGGTCGGAGATCAGCAGCTTCGCGTGCAGCCGCATTTGCTTTTGCTTGTTGACCCTGACGCCTGCCTTCGTCAGCACGCGCAGGCAGGCGAAGGTGTCGAGTATGTCGTAGGCGGAGATCCCGTGCCTGCCGCCGCACAGGATCCGCACCCGCACGCCGCGGTCCGCGGCATCGATGAGGCGCTCGAGGATGACCGCGTCGACGAATTTCGGGTGCTGGACGTCGAGCCGCTCTTGCGTGGCATCGATGAACTCGGACATGAGGCGGCGCGAATTCTCATTGCTCCATAGCAGGCCGCTATCGGGATTGGGCGTCCAGAGCTTCTCCTCCCAATCCGCCTCGAAGGCGCCGACGATCTCGCCGACCCTTTCGATGTCGTCGATGACGATCCCGTAGTCGCGGGTGTGGGTGAAATATTTCTCGCACAGATTGAATGTCGCGATCAGCGCCCGCTCGTAATCGATGACGATCGATTTCTCGTGAGTGACGGCGAAGCGCGAGCTCGACCATTTCGCCTTGACGCCGGCGGCGGCGAGCGTCTTCATCGTCTCGTCATTCGCCCTTGTGCCCGATGAGCGTTGCGGGTTCAGCATCACCCTGACATCGACGCCGGCCCTGGCGCGCTCCGCCACCGCCTCGATGAGCTCCGGCGCCGTAAAGGTGAACTGCTTGATCAGGAGCGACTGTTGGGCCGAGGCGATCAGGGCCGCGACGGGGGCGGTGCCCTCATCCGGCTGGATGATCACCTGCGGGTGCGCGCTGTCGATCATGCTACCACCGTTGCTCGGTCAATCCGGCGGCATGTGCAGGCAACCCGCGGAATTTGTGACGGTCACGAATTCGGTTCGATCCTCTGCATCGTTCATCTGTAATGATGCGGGTTTGCGATTGCCGCTGGCAAGCCTTTTTTCATCATTGCGTCACAAGGCGGCGAGACCGGAAATCAGTAGCGGCGCCCTCGCCTAGTGCAGCGAATCCGAAATTCGCATCACATTGGAGCAACGCGCGGGGCGAATTTCGGATTCAAAAGCTGCACTAGGGCCTGTGGACATTCACCTCAATGCGATGACGGAGCTAGCGAGATAGATCATGGCGGCGAAGCTTTCGTCGGTTTTTTCGTAGCGGGTGGCGATGCGTCTAAAGTGTTTCAGTCTGCAGAAGAAGTTC
>JBIOEJ010000236.1:0-5064 GCA_044445965.1 Hyphomicrobiales bacterium | reverse complement strand
GGGTAGGGGCATTTGGCGAATAGCGAATAGCGAATGGCGAGTTGCGAGTAGGGTGTGGGGTGTGGGGTGTGGGGAAAAGCGTATATCAGGAGCATTCTATTCGCTATTCGCCATTCGCTGCTCGCACTCCCAAAGGGGGATCCATGAGCACCAGCTTCTCCGGCTTCAAGCCCGAAGCCCTGGCCTTCCTGCGCGGGCTCAAGGCGAATAACGACGCCGCCTGGTTCAAGCCGCGCAAGGCGATCTATGACAAGGAGGTCAAGGCGCCGCTGGCGGCGCTCGTCGCCGCGCTGGCCGATGCCGCGCAGGAGCGGGGCCTGCCGCTCACCGGCGATCCGGTCAAGTCGGTGTTCCGCATCTATCGCGACATCCGCTTCTCGAAGGACAAGCGTCCCTACAGGCCGGTCGCCAGCGCCGCCTTGACCCGCAGCGGATCGCGGCACGACCCCGGGGTGCTCTACGTCCATATCGAGCCCGGCGCGTCGTTTCTCGCCTGCGGCTTCTGGCAGCCGCAGCCGGAGCTGCTCGATGCCTGGCGCAAGGAGATGGTCCGCAAGCCCGCGAAGTTCCTGGGGCTGGCTCGGGCGTTCGAAAAGAAAGGCCTTCCGCTTGCCGGCGGGGAGGAGCGCAAGAGGCTGCCACGCGGCTTCGAGGCTCATCGCGACGAGCCGATCGCGCCCTACCTCCTTTGGAACTCCTTCGTGGTCGATCGCAAGCTGCTGGATGGCGATGTGCAATCGCCGGATTTGCCGCGGCGCGCGCTCGCCTTCGCGGAGACCTGCCGGCCGCTCCTCGATTATGGCTGGGCGCTGGAGAAGGGGAAGGGGCATCGCGAGCTGAAGCTCGGCGGTCCCACACATAGCGTGATGCGCAGGTGATGCGGTCCAGAAAAGAACGCCCGTCGCTGCTGAAGGTCCACAATCGTCTCGTCGCTTGATTCACGTCAATGACGCAACGCCTGGATCGTACTTGGCTTCCCGTGTCAGTTTGGAGGAGCAGGCGATGAGCGACAAGAGATTGCGCCAGGACGTTCTCGATGAGCTCGAATTCGAGCCGAGCTTGGATGCGAAGAATATCGGCGTCGCGGTCGATAGCGGTGTCGCGACCCTCACCGGCCATGTGGCGAGCTACGCCGAGAAAATCGCGGCCGAAAACGCTACGCGCCGCGTCAGGGGGGTTCGTGCCATTGCGCAGGAGATCCATGTGCAATCCGATGGTGAAAGCCGATTCTCCGACGATGCGCTCGCCAAGCGGGCGGCCGACATCCTGAGCTGGAATATCCAGGTCCCATCCGATGCCATCATGATTACCGTGCAGCATGGATGGGCGACGCTCACAGGCGCCGTCGACTGGCAATTCCAGAAGCAGGCAGCCGAGGACGACATTCGGAGGCTCTCGGGGGTGCAGGGCGTCCATAACGAGATCAAGATCAACCCCCAGCTTCAGGTTGCCGACATCCAAGGGCGAATCGAAGACGCGTTGAAACGCCACGCCGCTGTCGAGGCGAAGGGCATCCGCGTGACCGCCGTCGATGGAAAGGTCACGCTCGAGGGAACGGTGCATAGCTGGGACGAGCGCTTCGCCGCCGAAAGCGCTGCTTGGTCGGCCGCCGGCGTGCATGCGGTGGAAGATCGCCTGGCGATCAGCTGAGAAAGCGACGGGCAGCGGCTTTGCGGTCGCTTTGTCGGCCGAGGCGCTGAGAGGCGGCGCCGTCGCGCCGCGAGTTCGTCTTCTGTCGCCAATCGAAGGCCAAGCTCTCGCTTAACTCTGAAACCCCGACGACATCCTGAAGTCGGCGCGTTTCCCGGGCGCTGTTCGCGGGGGCTCCTATCGCGGCTGCCGTCCCAATGCGCGCTCGATCTCGACAACCAGACGGGTCGTGCGCAGCACGGCGTCGGGGTCGAGGCTGATCGAATCGATGCCGAGGCGAACCAGGTATTCGGCAATCTCGGGGTAATCGGAGGGAGCCTGGCCGCAAATGCCGCAATGAAGCCCGTTGCGATGCGCGCCCTCGACCGCCATTCGGATCATCGTCTTCATGCCCTCGTCACGCTCGTCGAAATCGAAGGCGACGGTCTGCGAATCGCGATCGACGCCCAGGGTAAGCTGGGTCAGGTCGTTCGAGCCGATCGAGAAGCCGTCGAAATGTTTGGCGAACGCATCGACCGAGATGACGTTGTTCGGGATTTCGCACATCACATAGATCTCGAGCCCATCGCGCCCACGCTCGAGGCCGAATTCGCGCATGATGGCGATCACGCGCTCGGCCTCCTCGACGCGCCGGCAGAAGGGGATCATCAGCTTGACGTTGACGAGACCCATATCCTCGCGCACGCGCTTCATCGCGGCGCATTCGAGCGCGAAACCCTCGCGATAGGCGGGATGGGTATAGCGCGCCGCGCCGCGAAAGCCGAGCATCGGGTTCGATTCCACAGGCTCGAAGCCGCGCCCCCCAAGGAGCGAGGCGTATTCATTGGTCTTGAAATCCGACATGCGCACGATCACCGGCTTCGGATAGAAGGCCGCGGCGATCGTCGCCACTCCCTCTGACAGGCGCTCGACGAAGTAATCCGCGCCGCTGGCGTAATTGGCCGTGAGCTCGACGATGGCTTTGCGCTCGCCTTCGTCCTTGACCATCTGCGGATGCAGCAAGGCCATCGGGTGCGCCTTGACCGATTCGGTGATGATGAATTCCATGCGCGCGAGCCCGACGCCGTCATTGGGCAGGGCCGCGCGCGCGAGGGCGTTGTCGGGGTCGCCGATATTCATCATGATATGGGTCGCGGGGCGCCCCAGCTTCGACAGGTCGGTCCTTTCGATGTCGTAGCCGATCTCGCCCTCGTAGACCTTGCCGATATCACCCTCCGCGCAGCTGACGGTCACGGTTTCGCCGGTGCGGATGGCTTGCGTCGCCGTATCGGTGCCGACGATCGCCGGAATGCCGAGCTCGCGCGCCACGATCGCCGCGTGGCAGGTACGCCCGCCGCGGTTCGTGACGATCGCGGCGGCCGATTTCATCACTGTACCCCAGTCAGGCGAGGTCGCATCGGCGACGAGCACTTCGCCGGCGACGAATTGCGAAAGTTCCTCCAGCCGCTCGATGACGCGCGCCTTGCCGGAGGCGATCTTGGCGCCGACCGCGTGGCCCGTGGCTTTGGCCTTCGCATGCCCTTTTAGATGGTATTCCTCGAGGACGTTGTGGTCCTTGCGCGAGGCTGCGGTTTCGGGACGCGCCTGCACGATGTAGAGCCGGCCGTCGAGGCCGTCCTTCGCCCATTCGATGTCCATGGGCCGAGGCATGCCGGCCTTGGCGCTGTAATGCGCCTCGATCGCCAAGGCTTGCCCGGCGAGCGTCAGCACCTCCGCATCCGAGATGCAGAATCGCTTCTGGTCTTTTGGGTCGGTCGGCACGTTGAGCGTTGTTGCGCGGCCACCCTCCGCGTAGATCATCCTGATTTTCTTTTCCCCCAGCGTGCGTCTGAGGATGGTTTGCTTGCCGGCGCGATAGGTCGGCTTGAACACATAGAACTCATCGGGATCGACGGTACCCTGAACGATATTTTCGCCGAGCCCGTAGGAGCCGGTAATGAAGATGACATCCTCGAAGCCGGTCTCGGTATCGATGGTAAAGATCACGCCGGAGGCCGTGAGATCGGAGCGCACCATCTTCATCACGCCGACCGAGTTGAACACCTTGAAATGGTCGAAACCGTTGTCGACCCGGTAGTGCAAGGCGCGATCGGTGAAGAGACTCGCAAAGCAGCGGCGCACCGCGTCGAGCATCGCGGCCTCGCCGCGTATATTCAGGAAGCTCTCGTGCTGCCCGGCGAAGCTCGCAGTCGGCAGATCCTCCGCGGTGGCCGAGGAGCGCACCGCGACACTGAATTCCGGACCGTATTGGAGGTCCAGCCTCGCCCAAGCCGCGCGGATCTCATCGAGCACGTCCTGCGGCAAGGGGGCACAGTAGACGATCTCACGGGCTATCGCCGCACGCCGCGCGAGGTCCGTCACGTCGTCGATGCGCAGGCCGGCCAAGGTTTCCCGCAGCAATTGCCAGGCGCCGGCCTGCTCGAGCGTGTGCCGATAGGCCTCCGCCGTGATGGCGAATCCGTTCGGAACCAGAATGCCTTTCGGCGTGAGCTCCCGGTACATCTCGCCGAGAGAGGCATTCTTGCCGCCGACGAGCGGGACATCGTCGTTTCCGATTTCCGCGAAGAAGCGGATGAAGCGAAGCGGCGCCACCGCGCCCTCTTCCTCGATCGGCGCCACGGCTTGCATTGTCATCTTGTGTCCCTCGCTGGCTTATCGCTGCTGCGGAAAACCGATCGTCTGCGCCACGATCACGCGCTGTTCGGGACGCAGGCCCATTTTCCCAGCCAAAGCCTTGCGATCCACGAGCCCGCGGACCACGGTCTCGAGTCCCTCCGACGCGCAGAAGAGATAGACATTCTCGGCGATCAAGCCCGCATCGACCGCGGAGTAGAATCTCTGTTCGGTCCGATCTTCGGCATCCATGCGCCGGAGATCCGCGACGTAGACGAGGTTCAACGGGGCCGTCCCCACGAAGTCCTGCATTCCGGTCAAGTCGCGAATATCTTCATCCAAGATCGCATCCAGACGGCACTTCCCGGGGTTGAACAGGTAAAGGCCGCGGCTCAAGGCGACATAGATGTCGATCTCCTGCCAATTGCGCGCCGATGGCGCGGTTCTATGGCCGTCGGGCCGATTGATTCCGAATGCCGCCCAGAGAAGATCGGAGAGAAGTTGCCGATCCAGCTCGCGCGGCGCGAACTCGCGCGAGCTGCGACGTTGCGCCAGAACCTCCAGCAGCGGACGGCCCCCGGCTTGCCGCGGCGCCGGCAGGATGACCGGCTGCAATCTCGGCAAGTCCCGCGCGCGAGCTTGAGCCATGATATCCTCCTCTCACTTGCGCTGCGGCCTTCCGTCGGCGTGGCGTCGGCGCGTTGATATACGCACCGGTACCGGGACTTTCTCCGGGACGAATCGAGAGACCGCGACGAGCGACAGCGCCACGGGCAACAGGAAAAATAGGGAGGGCAAAAT
>JBIOEJ010000235.1:0-5069 GCA_044445965.1 Hyphomicrobiales bacterium | reverse complement strand
GCACCGCGACGACCCGCTGCAACAGCCGGAAAGCCGGCCCGGCGGGGCCGGACGCCGAGGCGGTGGACTGATCGAGCGGAGTCGCTAGCCGGTCGTCGAGGCCGGTCACGTCAATTTCGCAGCGATCTGGCGGATCTCGGCGGGCGTATGCTCGCCGCCGAGCGGCGTCCCGGGCACCAGATACTTGCCCATCGCCAACCCGCCGACGAGCACCGGCTCGACGCCGATCTCCTTGATCAGCGTCGTCGCCAGCTCGATTGCCTTCTGGTCGTCGCCGGCGATCGGCACGCCGACCGGCTCGCCGGCCCGATGCGCGTCCGCACCCAGGGCTTTGAAGCCGATCGCGTTGAAGGCGCGCACGAGATGCGCGCCGGGCACCAGCTTGGCGGTGGCGAGGCCGGCGCCGCCCTGCTCGGCGACCCATTTCACGATAGCCTCGCCGTCACGGCCCGGGCTCGGGTTCGAGACGTCGATGACGAGCGCCTTCTCGGCGAGCGCCTTGCCGTAATCCTTGCCGATCTGTTCGATCGCCGTATAAGGGACGACGAGCAGGACGACGTCGCCGAAGGCGACCGCCTCGGCAACCGTGCCCGCCCGCGCATTCGGACCGGCGCTGGCGACCAGATCCTTGAGCTGGTCGGGGTTGCGCGAGGAGAACATCACTTGGTGGCCCTCCTTGGCGAAGAGCGTGCCGAGCGCGCCGCCTTCGCGGCCGGCGCCGATCGTGGCGATCTTGACCTTCGCGCCGCCGGCCTGGGCAAGGGCGGCCAAGGGCGATGCCGCCATCGCGCTCAGCGCCGACCCGCCCGCCGCAAGTTCGAGCCATTCGCGGCGGCTGAGCGCCGAGGTTGGAGCTTTGGTCATGACGGGCCTCCTCGAGGGGAACTGCCGGGGGGCGATGCTAGGCCGGCAAGAGCTGCCCCACAATTCACGATCGCGCCAGCAGCCTGTGAGAAGGCGCCGAGCGAAGCGCGCTTTTGCCCGTCATGACGCGAACAGGCCGATCCCTCTCCTGTCATGGCGGCGCTTGTGGCGGCCATCGCGGTCGGCAGGCAGGCGCCTTGCGAACCGGGATGGCGGGCGCAGGGCCTGCCATGACATTGAGAGGTTGATTCCTTCCTGCATGGCGCGGTGCCTCACCCTCTCCCGACGAACGGCATTTTCGTCGACATGACGGTCATGAACAGCACATTGGCCTCGGGCGGCAGGCCCGCCATGAAGACGACCGCGTTGGCGACGTTCTCGGCCGCCATCACAGGCTCGACCTTCATCGAGCCGTCGGCTTGCGGCACGCCGCTCTTCATGCGCTCGGTCATTTCGGAGGCCGCATTGCCGATATCGACCTGGCCGCAGGCGATATCATGGGCGCGCCCGTCGAGAGCGGTCGACTTGGTGAGGCCGGTGATGGCGTGCTTGGTCGCGGTGTAGGGCGCCGAGTTCGGGCGCGGCGTATGCGCCGAGATCGAACCGTTGTTGATGATGCGCCCGCCGCGCGGCGACTGCGCCTTCATGATCTTGATCGCCTCCTGGGTACACAGGAAGGGACCGGTGAAATTGGTGTCGACGACCTTCTTCCACTGCTCGTAGGTGATGTCCTCCATCGGCACGGAAGGTGCGCCCATGCCGGCATTGTTGAAGAGCACATCGAGGCGCCCATAGGCTTCCCTGGTCTTGGCGAACAGCGCCTGCACCGAGGCGTGGTCGGTCACGTCGGTCGGAACGACCAGGGATTTGCCGCCGGACGCCTTGCCCTCGGCCGCCGTCTTCTCGAGCGCGTCCTTGCGCCGCCCGGCCAGCACCACGGTGTAGCCGGCCTTCATCAGCGCCAGGGCCGTCGCCTTGCCGACCCCGCTGCTGGCGCCCGTGACGAGCGCGATCTTCTCATGTTGAGCCATTGGCCTTGGCCTCCCTCAGTTGTTGCCCAGCCGGGTTCCGATCGGCGTCCGCTGCTTGCGCGCAAGCAGCGATCGCGAGCCTCATAGCATGCCGGGCTCCGCCGGGGAGATTTTGCCGCGCATTCCAGCCAGAAGCTATCGTTGCTCGGCGGCGATGCGCAGGCCGAGCGCGATCAGGACCGCTCCGGTCGCAGCCTCGATCGCGCGCCGGACCTTGGGGCGCAACAGTACCTCGCCGGCCTTGGCGACCACGACCGCATAGGCGGCGAGCCAGACCAAGGTCAAGCAGCAGAAGACGAGGCCGAGGGTCAGGAACGCCCCGAATGTCGCTGCGCCCAGCGGCACGAATTGCGGCAGCAGGCTCGCGAAGAACACGGCCATCTTGGGATTGCCGAGATTGCTGAGGAGGCCCTGCCGGAAGGCGGCGCCAAGCGTGAGCTTTCTCGCGCCTGGCGCGCCGATCGCTGTCGGGCGCTCCCGCGGCGGCCGCAGCGCCGCCCGCAAGGCCTGGACGCCGAGCACGATCAGATAAGCCGCGCCCGCATATTTGATGGTGAGAAACAGCGGCTCCGAGGCGACGAGGAGGGCGACGCCGCCGAGGCTCGTCGCCAGCGCCCAGACCGCTTGTCCGGCGATGACGCCGGCCGCGGTTGCGATGCCGGCGCCGCGCCCCCCGAACAAGGTGTTGCGGATGGTGAGCGCCGTATCCGGGCCCGGTGTGACGATCACGATGAGGGAGACGCCGAGGAAGGCGAGGAACGTGCTGGTCATCCCAAATCCTTGTCGCGCCGGGCTGCGTTGCGACTATTCAAGAGGACAGACGACCGATGACGGAAGAGCCGGCGCGAGGGCTGGTCCATCTGTTGCCCGTTGTCTCTCCCGTGCCGTCCGACTCAGTGCCCCACCACCTCCGGCACCTTGTCGGCGGGCGGCGTATTGCGCGAGCGGGCGAGCCGCACGACGCCGTCGATCACGACCATGCCGATGCCGGGGATGTCGCCGAGCTCGATCGCTTCGCTCACGGTCTTGCCCGCCGAATGTTGCGGGCGGTCGATGAAGACGAAATCCGCCGGATGCCCCGGCGCGATCAGCCCGCCGTCGAGCTTCCTGATCTTCGCCGTGTTGCCGGTCGCGAGCGCCACCGCCTCGCCGGCCTTCAGGCCCCCGAAGCTCGCGAGGAACACCATCATGCGCAAGATCCCGAGCGGCTGCACGCCCGAGCCTGCCGGCGCGTCGGTGCCTAGGATCACCTTGCCGAGGATGCCGAGGCCCTTGGCGGCCTCGAGCGCGACGAGGGCGGCGCGTTCATTGCCGTTATGGACGATCTCGATCGCGCCGCGCGCCTGCTCGCACAAGGCGCAAATACAGGCCTTCGGCAGCGCCGTATGGCCGCCGTTGATGTGGCTGATCACATCCGGGTCAGCTTCCAGCACCACCTCGCGGCTGATCAGGTTCGAGCCTGGAATCGAAGGTCCGCCGGTGTGGATGATGGTCTCGATGCCGTGCTTGCGCGCCCAGCCGACATGCTTCTTGGCCTCGGGACCCGTATTGACCGTGCCGAGCCCGATCTCGCCGATGCGCTTGATGCCGGCGAGGGCGAGCTCTGCGTAATCCTCCTCCGTCATGATGCTTTCGGGCACCGGCGCGCCGGCGAGCACCTTGGCTCCGGCCGGCCGGAAGTTCGAGAAGGCCCGCTCCGCGGCGATCGCCAGGGCCTTGACGCCGAGGCGGTCCTTCGGCCTGCCGGGCACATGCACCTCGCCCGCCGAGACGAAGGTCGTAACCCCGCCATGGACGCAGCTCTCGATCCAGCCGAGCTGGTTCTGGCGCGGCGTCCAATCCCCGAAGGCCGGGTGGCAATGGCTGTCGATGAGGCCTGGTGCCAGCGCCGAGCCCTTGGCGTCGATGATGAGATCGGCCTTCGAAGTGTCGACCTCGTTGCATTTGCCGACCGCGCTGATTCGCCCGTCGATCGCGACGATCGTGTCCGCGTCGAGCACCGGGCGCGCGAGGTCGCCGGAAAACAGCGTCGAGATATTGCGCAGAACGAGCTTGCCCTTCATGGCCCCGCCAGCCGCTTCGACCGCCATCTCCGCCTCCGTCTTCGTCCTCGCCCGGCTCAGGGCCGGATGATGGCCGCGCGCGTTGCCTGTGACAAGCATCCCACCCCTGCGACATGCTGCATTGCATGGCGGACCAAGTTTGATTACGTCAACGGGATGCTTCCATACCGGGATTCCGGCCGATGACCGAAACAGCAACGCCTTCCCGACCGCTTTCGCCCCATCTCCAGGTCTATCGCTGGCCGATCACCATGGCGATGTCGATTGCCCATCGCATCACCGGCGGCGCGCTCTATTTCGGCACGCTCCTGCTGATCTGGCTCTTGGTCGCGGCCGCCAGCGGCGAGCACGCCTACGCTGTCGCGAGCGCTGTTTTCGCATCGGTCCTCGGCCGGCTGGTGATGTTCGGCTACACCTTTGCGCTGTTCCACCACATGCTGGGCGGTATCAGGCATTTCGTCTGGGATACCGGCAGGGGAATGGAGTCGAGCGCCCGCGAAGCCCTGGCCTGGGCAAACCTCGCGAGCTCGATCGCGTTGACGCTCATCGTCTGGGCCGTCGCCCTCGTCTGGCGCTGATCGCGGGCAAGAGAAAGGGCCGACGCCATGACCGCCACTCCCTCGATGCGCACCCCGCTCGCCCGCGTCCGCGGCCTTGGCGCCGCCAGGGGCGGCACCGAGCACTTCTGGCGCCAGCGCCTCACCGGCCTCGCCAATGTGCCGCTCTCCATCGGCCTCGTGGCGATCGTGCTGATGCTCATGGGCAGGTCTCATGGCGAGGCGATCGCCCTCCTGTCGCATCCGCTCCCGGCCCTGATCCTGCTCGCCGCGGTGATTTCCGCTGCCATCCACATGCGCATCGGCATGCAGGTCATCATCGAGGACTACGTCCATAAGGAGGGGCTCAAGGTGCTCGCCCTCCTCGCCAACACCTTCTTCTCCTTCGCCATAGGGTTGTCGGGTGTCTATGCGATCTTGAAGATCGGCCTGGCACGGCTCGTTTGAGGAGATGACCATGGCGACGAACGGCAAGGCTAATGGCGCGGCTCCTGCCCAGAACGGCAAGGCCTATCCGATCACGGATCACTCCTTCGACGTGGTGGTGGTGGGGG
>JBIOEJ010000234.1:0-5092 GCA_044445965.1 Hyphomicrobiales bacterium | reverse complement strand
GCCGCCATCCGGGAGTGCGTGGCCGACCTCAACGCCAAGGTCATGCGCAAGATCGGCAAGAGCCGGGCGGAGCTTTTGGAGACGATCGACCGGCCGGCGCTCGATGCGCTTCCGGCCGAGCCTTACCGCTACGCCGAATGGCAGAAGTGCCGAGTCGCGCCCGACTATCACGTCGAGATCGACAAGCACTACTACTCGGTGCCGTCGCGGCTGATCCGCGCGACCGTCGAGGCGCGCATCACCGCCACCACGGTCGAGATCCTGCACAAGGGCAGCCGCATTGCGAGCCACGCCCGCTCGGCCGTGCCGCATCGGCACACGACCATTACCGAGCATATGCCGAGCGCGCACCGCCGCTACGCCGCGTGGACGCCGGCCAGGATGATGGGCGCGGCCGCCAAGATCGGGCCATCAACGATCGCGCTGGTCGAGTGCGCATTCCAGTGATGGTGATCGGCGGTTCCAGGCGATCGTGATCACGGTTTCCAGGTGATCGTGATCAAGCTCAGCATGGATTTTTTGACGTGCTGAGCATCGACGTGGCGGCGAACACAACTGACGGTTTGATGTTGTCCTGGAAAAGTCTCCTGGTCAAGATTAGCGGTGTGGTTCGAGATCGTTCCAGCGGTCCATGGGAGGGCCCCCGTGCGCGGCGCGGAGTGTCCCCACGAGCGACGTAGCGACGCGCGCGGGAGGGGCCTGTGGGCCGGTGGAACGATCTTGGGGCTGAGCGAGGTTCAGGCCTTTTTCTTTTCGTCGATCCCGCGGCGGAGACTCTCGCCTTTGAGTTCGATGCGATGAGCATTGTGAATGACGCGATCCAATATTGCATCGCCGAGCGTCGGGTCGGCAATAATGTCGTGCCATTGCTTCACGGGCACCTGACTTGTGATCAGAAGAGATCCTCTATCGTAGCGATCATCGACGATTTCGAGGAGATCTCGGCGCTGCTCGGCGGTGAGCGGCTCGGGTCCCCAATCGTCGATGATGATGAGATTTGTGCGTTCCAACATGGTCATCAGGCGAGAAAGACGGCCTTCCCCACGAGCTTGGGCGAGATCGGCGAACAGGCGTGAAGCTCGCTTGTAGAGGACGGAGAAACCATCACGGCAGGCCTTGTTACCGAGAGCGCAGGCAAGCCAGGATTTTCCTGTGCCGGTTGGGCCGACAATAGCCAAGTGGTTGTGTTCGCGGACCCATTGGCTCGTGGTGAGCGCCTGGAAGAGAGATCGATCGAGCCCTCGAGCGGTGCGATAGTCGATGTTCTCGATGGTGGCGGTCTGACGGAGCTTGGCAACGGTCAATCGACGCGAGAGGCGGCGGTTGTCTCGAAAGGTCGCCTCCCGATCGATGAGGAGGCCCAGCCAATCGGCATGCGGCATCTCGGCCGCCTGAGGATTATTTTGCATCTCGATGAGAGTATCGGCCATGGCGGCGAGGCCGAGCGAACGCAAACGTTCGACGGTGGGATGAATGAGCATGATGATGATCTCCTGATTAATTGTAGTAGCCGCGACCGCGGATGTTCGAATGGACGAGGATGGGCGCTGTCTCCTGCGTGGCGGTAGCCGCCTTATCGGTGCCGTTCTTCAGAATGGCGGCGACGGACTTGTAGGAGCGGGAGTTGAGTAGAAGGGCGCGTGCGCAGGCGGCGTCGACGCGCTCTGCCCCATAGCGCTTCACAAGTCCGAGAATCCCGATGGCGGAGCGAAAGCCTTGTTCGGGATGCGGGCGTGAGCGCAGGATGACTTCGATCAGAGTGTCGGCGTCATGTCCGACCTTGGCGGCATCACGGCGAATGCGCTCATGTGTCCAGTCGCGATAGCGCCGATGGGAACTCGGCATATGCTCGGCGACGGTGGTCGGACGATGCGGCAGCGTGCTGCGCAGATGGGACGCGACACGTTTGCCACGCAGGAAAATCTCGACCGTTCGGGCCGTGATCCGTGCCTCGACCTCCTGGCGGGCGAGGCTGTGCGGAACGCTGTAGTAATGTTTGGCGATCTCCACATGATAATCGAGATTGACGCGACAACGCTTCCATTCCGCGTACTCGTAGGGTTCGTCCGGCAACCGCATGAGCGCCGGACGGTCGAGTTCGTCGAATAATTGACGCCGGCTGCGGTCCCAGCCGCGCAACTTCCGATCGTTCAGATCGACCAGAAGGTCGTGGATCGCCTCGTTGAGAGCCGCGAGCGAGAAGAAGCGGCGGTTCCTCAAGCGCGCCAGAATCCATCGACCGACAATTTGGACTCCCACTTCCACTTTAGCTTTATCCCTTGGATGATACGGCCTTGCTGGGAGTATGGCGGTTCCGTAATGACGGGCGAGATCCGCGTAGGTGCGGTTCACCATCGGCTCGTGGAAGCACGCCCGCGTAATGCCCGCCTTGAGATTGTCGCTCACCGTCTGCCGAGCCACGCCGTCGAGAAAGGCAAATGCACGAACGTGCGATGAGATCCAATCCGGCAAGCTTTGCGTGAGGGTCGCTTCCGCAAAGGTGTAGTTTGAGGCGCCGAGCACGGCGACGAAAATCTGCGCCGCGAGCACTTCGCCGCTGAGCCCGTCGACCACCTCCATGGTGTGGCCAGAATAGTCGACGAAGAGCTTCTCGCCGGCGATATGAACTTGGCGAAGCGTCAGCTTCAGGCGCCCAGCCCATTCCTTGTAGCGCTCGCAGAACCATGAATAGCTGAAGCTGTCCGCGGTCTTGTCGCAATACTCCTCCCATAGGAGCATCAGCGTCACGCTCGGTCGGCGGAGCTCGCGATGCACGACGGCCCAGTCCGGCTGCGGACGCTCGTCACTTGGCAAATCGGACGGCGGTGGATACAGGCGGTTCTCGAGCCGGACATCGTCGTCCAGCTCCGGCGGCAAAGGCCAGGTCAGTCCGGCACGCCGCGTCCGGTTCAGATATTTGCTGACCGTGCCTTGAGCTAGGCCGAGGCTGTGGGCAACGGCGCGCTGGGACATGCCGACGCTGTGGTGCAGGCGTAGAACTTCACGAATGTGGCGCATGGACAGTCTCTCGGTCGGCATCTCGATCCTTTGCTGTGGTGGCAAAAGGGCCAAGCTACCCGGTTGCAGACTGTCAGTGGTGCGCGTCTCCCGTCCTCTCCACACCGATTACAATCACTGGAAATAGCGATCACGATCGGCTGGAAATCGTGATCACGATCCTCTGGAACGAGTGATCACGATGGTCTGGAACCAGTGATCACGATCCTCTGGAATGGGCGATCACGAAGGTCTGGAATTGGTGATCACGATCGCCTGGAACGCGCAGGTCGAGGCGATCATGAAGGCGAAGCCCCACCCCGAGCAGGGCTTCCGCGCCTGTCTCGGCATCCTGCGTTTGGAGAAGAGCTATGGCGCGCAGCGGCTTGAAGCCGCCTGCCACCGCGGCAACGACATCGGCGCGACCAGCTACGGCTCGGTCGCCTCGATCCTGAAGCATGGGCTCGACAAGGCCTACGCGCAGGAAAGCGCCCCGGAAGGCGAGCCGATCCGGCACGCCAACATCCGAGGGCGAGGCTACTACCACTGAGGGGAGAAGATATGCTGACGCATCCCACCCACGACCGTCTGATCGCGCTCGGGCTGACCGGCATGGCCAAGGCACTGGAAGACCAGCGGCGGCAACCCGACATCGCGGCGCTCGCATTCGAGGAGCGCGTTGCGATGATGATCGACCGCGAGGCGATCGAACGCGAGAACAAACGGCTCACCACCCGGCTCAAGTTCGCCTGCCTGCGCCAGTCGGCGATTGTCGAGGACGTCGACATGAAGGCGCTACGCGGGCTCGACAAGGCGCTGTTCCAGAAGCTCGCCGCCGGCGACTGGATCGACCGCCACCAGAACCTGATCGTCATCGGCCCGTGCGAGCCCGCTTCATAATGCTCACCTTTCTATCTCGTTAGAGTTCCAGTTCTTTTTGTAGCGGATTGCCGGACGGCGGACGTCTGAGGCGCCGCGCGGTGGCGGCTCGTTTGACGTCAGGACGCTCAAGATCGGCTGCTTTGATGATCCAAGGTGCCCCTTTGCAAAGCTGGCTCGCCGCGAGCTGGCTGTCCTTGATCAGACGTCGCACGGTTGACGGGCTGACCGAGAGGGCCGCGGCCGCCTCGTCCAGAGTGACCTCGCCGCGGTCGCGGCGCTCGCCTTCGCGATAGGCTGCAATGTCGTTGTGGCTGCGCAAGCTGCACACTCGCGACTTGGTCCAGCCATTGCCGCGCCCCGTGGTCTTGCCGGAGCGGTTAAGCACCGACGCGATCGCTTTGTCCGGCATCTGCCGCGCCAGCACGCACACGAGATCGACTGTCTCTCCCGTTGCGCTCCAGCGGTGCTGGCCGGAGCGATTCTTCTTGACCTTGAGAGCGGAGTGGTCGCCGCCGTGCCAGCGGATCACCAGATCAAGCGCGTTGTCCTCGACGCGGACGACGATCTCGTCGATCAGCGTTCGCACGATCCGCTTGCGCGTCTCGGGTGCCACGCCGGCACTTGACCAAGCACGCTCCAGGTCGCCGCCTAGCGTCATCAGCCGCTCCCTGTCGGCAGGGGTGAGATCAACAGCGGGCGAAGCCGTCAGCCCCTCCAGCTCGGTCTCCAGATTGCGCACGACCGCCAGCCGGTCGTTCCATCGCTTTTCCAGCTCGGCGGCGACGAGGCGATTGTCGGGATCGACGGCATCGTATTGGCGGCGCGCGCGCCCCACTTCATAGCGAGCCTGCTCCAGCGCCAGCTCGACTTGGCCGCGTTTGTCTTCGTTCGCACGGCTGCGCGCAGCCTGCGCGGCGAGTGCCGCCTCGATACCGAGCGGCTGCAGGCGCTCGCTCACCTCGGCGGCCACGTCGCGATCGATCCGCATGCCGCCGAACGAGATGCAAGGGTCACCGCCATGATTGTTGGCGCCGCCCCGACAATGGTAGCGCCCGGTGTTGCCGTCCTTGCCGGAGTAGGCGACGTGAAGTTTGCGCCCACAATGGCCACAGCGCAGCAGGCCGGCGAGCAGAGCCTCACCTCGGCGCAGGGCACCGCGGCTCATCGGGTTCTTGCCGTTGGCGTTGTCCGCAATCAAGCCGAGGTTCCTCTC
>JBIOEJ010000233.1:0-5327 GCA_044445965.1 Hyphomicrobiales bacterium | reverse complement strand
GGTGTTAGGGCGTGGCCGGGTCCCTGGCGCAAATCGCGAAGGACGTGCCGCCCGCCCGGCCGATAGCCGCCGCCGTCGCGAAGGCCGTCGACTGCCGCAACGTCTCGGTGCGCTTCATCACCGATCGGCGCACCGTCACGGCGCTCGACGCGGTGTCCTTCTCGGTCGAGACAGGCGGCTTTCTGAGCCTGCTCGGCCCATCCGGCTGCGGCAAATCCACCTTGCTGCGCGTGGTCGCCGACCTCATCATGCCGACCAGCGGCACGATGACCGTGCTCGGGCGCACGCCGCGCGAGGCGCGCATCGATCGGGCGCTCGGCTTCGTCTTCCAGGACGCCGCGCTGCTGCCCTGGCGCACGGCGCTCCAGAACGTGGAGCTGCCGCTGGAGGTCGGCGGGCGGCGCAGCCTGCCCAAGGGCGCGCCGACGCCGCGCGAGCTGTTGCGGCTCGTCGGCCTCGAAGGCTGGGAGGGGAGCTTCCCGCACGAGCTCTCCGGCGGCATGCGCCAACGCGTCTCGATCGCCCGCGCCTTGCTCGGCGGGCCGCGCCTGCTGTTGATGGATGAACCCTTCGGGGCGCTCGACGAGATCACCCGCGACCGCCTCAACGAGGAATTGCGCCGCATCTGGATCGAGACCCGCACCACCATCTTGTTCGTCACCCATTCGGTCTATGAGGCGATCTATCTCGGGGAGACCGTGCTGGTGCTCGCCGCCAATCCCGGACGGGTGCGCGCCGTCGTCGAGATCGACCTGCCGCGCGACCGGGCGCTGGTTATCCGCGAGACCGAACCCTTCAACCGCGTCGCCGCCAAGATGCGCGGCCTGCTTGCCAGCGAAGAACTGGGAAGCGAGCCGTGAGCGCCGGGAAATGAGCGTCTCTTCGGAGATCGCCCAGGTGCTGGGCACGGAGATCGCTTCCGCCGAAGCCGAATATCGCCGGCTGAAGCAGCGCGAGACATGGCGGCGCAGGATGCTGCCCTGCCTCGGCATCCTGATCGGCATCGGCGTCTGGGCGGCGCTGGTCTACGGGCTCAAGGTGCCGCCCTTCATCGCGCCCTCGCCCTTCGTGGTGCTCGAGACGCTCATTTCGAAATTCGACCTCTTGATGAACAATCTCTGGCCGACCGTGGTCGAGGCCATTGGCGGTTTCATCATCGGCAACGTGTTCGCCGTCGCGCTCGCCACGGCCTTCGTGCACCGCAAGACGGTCTCGGAGACCTTCTTCCCGCTGGTGGTGCTCATCAACTCGATCCCGGTGGTCGCCAAGGCGCCGATCCTGGTGCTGCTGCTCGGCAACGGCTTCGCGCCGAAGATCGCCATCGCGGCCGTCATCTCCTTCTTCCCGACCTTGGTGAACATGGTGCGTGGCCTCGAATCCGTGAACCCGCAGGCCATGGAGCTGATGCGGGTGCTGTCGGCCTCGAAGCGCGAAGTGTTCATGAAGCTGCGCCTCTACAACTCGCTGCCCTATCTGTTCTCGGCTTTGCGCATTTCGGCATCGGCCTCGGTGGTCGGCGCCATCGTCGGCGAATGGATCGGCTCGAATTACGGCATCGGCGCCCTGATCATCCAGGCGACCTACGCCTTCGATTCGGCCCTGCTCTACGCGACGGTCTTTGTCGGCTCGGCCTTCTCGGTCGTGTTCTTCATGGCGATCTCGCTCGCCGAAAGGCTCGTCGTGCGCTGGCAGCCAGAGGCCGCCGCCTGAGGATCGCTCAACCGTTCCGTTCGTTCGAAGGAGATGCCCATGACCGCTCAAGTGGCCACACCAGACATGATCGCGGAAGCCGCGGGGCAGGCCCGCATCGCGGCGCGCTCGGATGTCGTCGTGGTCGGCGGCGGACCGGCCGGCTTCGCGGCCGCGATCGCGGCGCGCCGCGAGGGCTGCTCGGTGACGCTCGTCGAGCGCTATCCCTATCTCGGCGGCCTCGCCTCGGGCGGCATGGTGCTGGTGCTCGACGACATGCATAATGGCGACGAGGTCACCGTGACCGGCATCTGCACGGAGATGATCGAGCGCATGGCCAAGCTCGGTCTGTGCGTCTATCCGCCGCCGGAAGAGCGCAAGCAGAGCCACGAGCTGCATCGCAAATGGGCGCGCTGGGGGGCATTCGACTTCCGTGCCCAGACGAAGCCCGCCCCGATCGTGATGGCCGCCGCCTTCGACCCGGACGGCTGGAAGCGCGTCTCGAACGAGATGGTCGCCGAGGCTGGCGTCGGCGTCAGGCTGCATTCCTGGTTCTCCAAGACGATCATGCGCGACGGCCGCATCCAGGGCGTCATCTGCGACACCAAGGCCGGCCGCGAGGCCATCCTCGGCGACGTGGTGATCGACGCCACCGGCGATCTCGATGTGGCGGCCTCGGCGGGCGCCGCCTTCACCGAGGGCGGCTATATCATCACCACGGTGTTCCGCCTCGGCGGCGTCGACACCGAGGAGGCCGAGGACTTCCGCGTCGCGAACCCTGAGGAATTCGCCAAGATCGATCGCCAGGCCAAGCGCACCATCGGCGGCTCCTGGGATTTCTGGTGGCTGAAGACGCCGCTGCCGGGGGTCGTCTGGTGCAACTGCCCGCATATGACGGGCTATGACGCGTTGAAGGTCGAGGACCTGACCCGCGCCGATTTCGAGGGCAGGAAGCGCATCGCGGCGCTCCTCGATTATGCGCGCTCGACCGTGCCCGGCTTCAAGAACTGTTTCGTCGTCGATGTCGCCCCGCAGCTCGGCGTGCGCCAGACCCGCATGCTCGAAGGCGAATACGTGGTCACCAAGCAGGACGTGGTCGAGCGCGTCTATTTCCACGACACGGTGGCGCGCGGGCGCGACTACTACACGCCCTACCGCGCGATGCTGCCACGGACTGTCGAGGGCCTGATCGTCGCCGGCCGTCATTATTCGGCGACCGAGAGCGCCCAGAAGATGTCGCGCGAGATCCCGCCCTGCATGTCGATGGGCCAATCGGCGGGCGTTGCCGCGGCGCTGGCGCTCAAGGGCAATATCGCGCCTCGCCGCGTCGAGCCCGCGGCGATCTGCGCGCGGGTGCGCGCCCAGGGCGGCGATCCGGGCGATCGCCCCTCGGCCAATGCCAAGATCATGGAGAAAGCCGCGTGACCAGCGCCGATCAACTGCCGCTCGCCGGCATCCGCGTCATCGACTTCACGCAAGTGATGATGGGCCCGGTCGCGACCCAGGTCCTCGCCGATTACGGGGCCGACGTGATCAAGATCGAGCGGCCGGGCACCGGCGATCTCTCGCGCACCTCCTTCCCCGACGATCCCGCAGGGCTCACCGGCCCGGTCTATTGCTCGCTCAACCGCAACAAGCGCTCGGTGGTGCTCGATACGAGGAAGCCCGAGGACAAGGCGGCGGTGCTGCGCCTCCTTGAGACGGCAGACGTGGTCGTCAACAATTTCCGCGCCGGCGTGATGGAGCGCATGGGCTTCGGCTATGAGGAGTTGGCGAAGCGCAACCCCCGGCTCATCTACGCGGTCGGCACGGGCTTCGGCCTCACCGGCCCCTATTCGCACAAAGGCGGGCAGGATGTGCTGGCGCAGGCGATGTCGGGCGTGATGGCCCGTCGTTCGGAAGCCTCGCTGCCGCTCTCCGTCTATTCGACGACCTTCGCGGATTATTCGGCCGGCATGCATCTCGTGCAGGGCGTGCTGTTCGCGCTGCTGCAGCGCCAGAAGACCGGGCGCGGCCAGCGCCTCAGCGTCTCGCTGCTCGATTCGATGCTCGCGGCGCAGACGCAGGAAGCGGCTTCGCATATGATGCGCGGGCGCGAGGTCAATTGGGGCGCGATGCCGCTGACCGGCGTGTTCGAGACCATGGATGGCGCGCTCGTCATGGTCGGCGCCTTCAAGGCCGACCCGATCGGCGATATCGGCAAGGCGCTCGGGCTGCCCGAGCTCAAGGAGGATGCGCGCTTCAAGACGCATGCCTCGCAGGTCGAGAACAAGAAGGCGCTGCATCAGATCTTCCGCGAGCGCTTCAAGAGCGGCTCGACCGCCCATTGGATCGCGAGGCTCGAGGAGCAGGACCTGCTCTGCTCGCCGGTGCGCTCGCTCGCCGAGGCGCTCGCCGACGAGCAGACCGCGATCAACGGCATGGTGATCGAATGCGACGGCGCGACGGAGCGGGTGCGCGTCGTCGGCTCGCCGATCCATCTCGAGGATGCGCCGGTCACCATCCGCATCCCGCCGGCGGAACTCGGCCAGCACACCGCCGAGGTGCTCGCCGAGATCGCGGCGCCGCGCATGAAAGCCGTCGGCTGATGCCGATCCGCTTCACGGTCGCGGAGCATGTCGCCCGCGTCACCATCGACCGGCCTGAGGTGCTGAACGCCATCGACGTCGCCTCGGAGTGCGAGCTGCAACGCATCTGGGCGGAGATCGAGGACAACCGCGAGGTGCGCGTCGTCATCCTCACCGGGGCGGGCGAGCGCGCCTTCTCGGCGGGCGCCGATATGAAGGGCGGCTCCGGCTCGAGCGGCCTCGACTATTGGGCGAATGAGCGGCAAGGCGGCTTCGGCGGCATCGCGCTGCGCGATACGCTCGAAGTGCCGGTGATCGCCCGCGTCAATGGGCATGCGCTCGGCGGCGGCCTGGAGATGGCGCTCGGCTGCGACCTCATCGTCGCGGCCGAGGAAGCGAGCTTTGGCCTGCCGGAGGCTCGCGTCGGCCGGCTGCCGCTCGATGGCGGCATGGTGCTGCTGCAACGCCAAGTGCCCTTCCGCCAGGCCATGGGCATGCTGCTCACCGGGCGGCGCATCCCGGCCGCGGAAGCCTTCCGCATCGGGCTCGTCAACGAGGTCGTGCCGCGCGCCGAGCTCGACGCGGCCGTCGACCGCTGGGTGCACGACATCCTCGCCTGCGCGCCGCTCTCGGTGCGCGCCATCAAGCAGGTGGCGCGGCGCACCGCGCATCTGACGGCGCGGGAGGCGCAGGCCGCGCGGTTGCCGGCGGTGGTCGCCGCGTTGCGCTCCACCGATTCGCAGGAAGGCGTGCGCGCCTTCGTCGAGAAGCGCAAGCCCATATGGCGCGGGGAATGACGCCATGCCCTATGTGATCGCCGATGCCTGCATCGACGTGAAGGACAGGGCCTGCCTCGATGCCTGCCCGGTCGACTGCATCTATGAGGGCGGCCGGACATTGTATATCCAGCCCGATGAATGCATCGATTGCGGCCTCTGCGAGACGGTGTGCCCGGTCGCCGCCATCCACGCCGATGACCGGCTTCCAGCGGAGCTCAACTCCTGGATCGCGATCAACCGCGATTTCTTCGGGCCGCAGGTGACCGGCTGGGGACGGCCCGGAGGCGCCGAT
>JBIOEJ010000232.1:0-5333 GCA_044445965.1 Hyphomicrobiales bacterium | reverse complement strand
TGCCGTGGAGTCCCGCGAGCACATTCTCGAGCACGGTGAGCTGGCCGAACAAGCCGCCGTTCTGGAAGGTGCGCCGGACCCCCTTGGACGAGATCTCGTGGGGCGTGAGCCCGTCGATGCGCGCGCCGGACAGCGAGACCTCTCCCGCGCTCAAACCGACGTAGCCGGTGATCGCGTTGAAGAGCGAGGTCTTGCCCGCCCCGTTGGGACCGATCACGGCAACGACCTCGCCTGCGCCGACCTCGAAGCCGACGGCCGAGAGCGCCTGCACGCCGCCGAAGCTGACCGACACGTCCCTGAGCTGGAGCAGCGCTGCCACGGATCACTCCCGATAGTAACGATCGCGAAGCGCAGGCACGGCCCGCACCAGCAGGCTCACGAAACCGCGCGGCAGGAACAGCAGGATCAGGATCATCAGGCTCGCCAGTAGCAGTTCATCGAAGCCGGGGAAATCCTGCATGAACTCGGGCGCCGCGGTCAGAACGACGGCGCCGATGACCGAGCCGCCGAGGCTCGCGAGCCCGCCCACGGTGACGATCGCGAAATGGACGATGAGCTCGAGCAGGTTGAATGCGTCCGGCGCAACCTGACGCACGAGCGCTGCGTAGAGCCCGCCGCCGACGCCGACCACGAAGCCGCTCCAGGCAAAGGCGAGCACGATGTAGCGGGCGGTGGGGATGCCCATCGAGGCGGCGGCCAGCTCGTTGTCGCGGATCGACATGAAGGCCCGGCCGAAGCGCGAGCGCAGGAGATTGGAGGTCGCGACGACCACGATGAGCACGACCGCGAGGAAGACGTAGAATTTCGACGAATCGTCCTTGAGCGCGATACCGAAGACGCTCGGGAGCGGCACATGAAGGCCCATGGAGCCGAGCGTGACCGGCTCGGCATGGACATAGACCCAGTGCATGAGCTCGCCGAAGGCAAGCGTGATGATCGCGAGATAGAAGCCGCGGATGCCGCGCAAGGCCGGCAGGCTGACGAGCGCGCCCGCCAAGGCGCCGACCGCGCCGGCCGCAAGCAAGGCCAGGAGGAACGGGGCCTGGAGGTGGTACATGAGGATGCCGGTGGTATAGGCGCCGATGCCGAAGAAGGCGGCGTTGGCGAAGGCGAGCTGCCCGAGATTGCCGATCACGATGTTGAAGCCGACGCCGACGAGAACGTACACGAGGATGAGATTGGCGACGTATTGAATATAGTCGTTGACGAGGTAGGGGACCGCGAGCGCCAGAAGGGGCAGGAGGTAGAAGAGCCGCGGATCTCCCAGCCAGCGTCTGCCTGCCTCGGCCCGCGCGCTTGCCATGGTCCGGCCTACACGCGCACCAGCGCCAGCCGGCCGAACAGGCCCGCAGGGCGGACGAGAAGCATGAGAATGATCGCGAGGTAGGCCGTGATGTCGATATAGCCGGAGCCGACATAGCCGCCGACCAGGAGCTCCGTCACGCCGAGGATCAGCCCGCCGGCCACGGCACCCGGGAAGGAACCGAAGCCGCCGAGCGTCATGGCGGCGAAGCCGCGGATGAGAGTCGCGGCCGACATATCGGGATAGAGCAGCGTCACCGGTGCGATCAGGATGCCTCCGAGTGCGGCCATGGCGGCACCCAGGCCCCACATGGCGCCATGAAAGGCGCTGACATTGATGCCCACGAGCGCAGCACCCCGCTGCGACTGGAATACCGCCTGGGCCGTCTTGCCGACCGAGGTCGACGCGAACAGCCACCAAAGCAGGATCAGCAGGACGACGATTGAGCCGGCGACGGTCAGGTCGCTGCTGTTGAGCACGACGGGGCCGATAAAGAAGCTTCGGTCGGGGTAGATCCTGGGAAAGGGCAGCACTTCCCGGCCCCAGAGCACGCGCGCGACGCCGCGCAGGAAATAGCCGATGGCAATCGCCATCATCGCGAGCGAGAGATGGGGCCCGCGCAGGATCGGCTGGATGAGGCCGCGTTGAATGGCGAGGCCGAAGAGGAAGAGGGCGCCCATGGCGATCAGCGCCGCGAGGATGAAGGCGACCTTCAGGAAGATCACCAGCACATAGACCGTGAAGGCGCCGGCCATCAGAAGATCGCCATGGCCGAAATTGACGACCGTCGTCGCGCGATAGACCACGGTCATGGCGAGCGCCATGAGCGCATAGAGGGAGCCCTGGGAAATCCCGCTCAGGATGAGCTGCGCCAGCATGCCTCAGGGCGCCCGCATGATCTCGCGTATTTCAGCTATTCTTCCTTCTTCCCCCAGGTGGAATAGACCGAGAGCTTGCCGGCGCCGTCATAGCCGATCGTGAACATCGCCTTCGCGCCCAGATGGTTGGTCGGCGAGAAGCTCAGCGTTCCGGCCAAGATCTCCGTATCGAAGCTCTCGAGCTTGTCCATCGCCGCCACGAAGCGCTCCCGTGTGACATCCTTGCCGAGGGACTGGATCACATGGACGACGGCAATGGCACTGCCGGGGCCGTAGAAGGAGAAGTCGGTGATCTTCTCCCCGCTCGGCAGGTATTTCATGATGATGTCATGCCATTTCTTGAGACGGGGGCCATCGGTCAGGCCCTTGTATTGCAAGGGCATATAGAAGTCCTTCATCCCATCCGGACCGCCCACACGCTTCTCGGTGCTCTCGAAGCCAGCGCCGAGCGAGCCCACGATCGGGGTATTGAGGGCGTACTTATGGGCGTCGCGCAGGAAGATCGCGAGCTCGGGCTCGTACAGGATCGCAAGCACGAAGTCGGGCTTGACGTCCTTCAACTTCAAGACCTGTGCCGTGGCGTCGGTCTGGCCGCGCTCGAGCGTCACCTCGACCGCCGGCGCGAGGTTCAGGCTCTTGAGGTATTCTACCGCCGGATCGCGGTAGCCCTTCGACCACTCGTTGGTATGCTCGATGATCGCGATCTTTTTTACCTCCGGTTTCGAGAGCGCGAACTTCGCCATCGAGACGCCGACGTCGAGGCTGGTCTGTATGGCCTGGAAGATCGTGGGCACGAGCGGCAGCGAAATATTTTGATTGGCCGCGGTCGAGATGACCCAGGGCACCCCCGCCTCGGCGATGACCGGCCTCATGGCCAGGCCGACGCCGCTGCAGATGCCGCCGTTGATTAGGAACACCTTGTCCTGGGAGATCAGCTTCTTGGCCACGGCCACGCCCTTCGCCTCGTTGCAGGCCGTGTCGCCGAGGATCACCTCGAACTTCCGTCCGTTGACCCCGCCTTGAGCGTTGTAGTAGTCATAGACCGCCTGCACGCCGTAGGCGGCGGCGCCGAAACTCGAATTTGGCCCCGTCATCGGCCCCGGTATGCCGATCTTGATCGTGGTATCGGTGACGCCGGTGGTATCGCCTGCGGCGTGGGCTGCGGTCGCCATCGCCGCCGTGGCGAAAGTGGCGAAGGCCAAGCGTCTGGTCATGTTCCACATGGTGAGTTTCCTGTCGCGGTTCCCTGTTGCCTCGTTATGGGCCGGACGGCGATCGAGCGCTGCCCGACGATTTGACGCCTAACGATTCCGGCGGCGCGTCTCCTCGAAATAGTCAATCACCGCATCGGCGCTCGAAATGTCGGCGTACCGGCGGCCGACATCGCGCAGATTGTCGCGATGGGGCCCCTCCTCATGGTCGCCGACGCAATCCTCCGGCACGATGGTGCGGAAGCCCCACTGAAACGCGTCGATCGTGGAGGCGCGCACGCAGCCGCTCGTGATGCAGCCCGTGATGATCACCGTATCGACGCGCTCCTTGACGAAGAAGGGCACGACCGGCGTCTGAAAGAATATGGACGGGCCCGTCTTGCACAGCGCGACATCGTAGTCGGGGTCGTAGATGCGAGGATCGAGCTCGGTCGAGGGATGACCATGTATAAAATCCGTCTGCACCATGCCGACCTTCCAATGCGGCATATCGCGCGTGCTCTTGTAGGCCGTATTGCAGACCGCGACGGGAAAACCGCATTGCCGCGCCACCTGCAACAGGCGGCTGGTATTCTCGAGCCCGCGCATGACCAGCGGCGCGCCGCCCAGGGGATATTTCGGATCGGTGAATGCCTTCTGATAATCGATGACGACGACGCCGGGCCGCGCGCCGAAGCCGACGTCCTTCGCGCCGTAGCTGCGCGCCGAATAATCGCGCGCCGCCGCGCCATTCGACATCCGAGCCTCCTCACTTACGTTCCGATGCTCGCTTCCGACATGCTAACCACAGGCCCGACGGTCAGGAAGGCGGGCGGCGGCGGGAAGAACCGGCCGTCCATGCTACCGCGATATGAAGGGACCGGCCTGCCGCGAAATTCAGCCTAGCCTGTTCTTCAGCACCCGTCCATCCCGCATCACGAGCGGAATCCGCTCGCCTTGCCCGACGAGAACCGCGATATCCTCGAGCGGATTGCCATCCAACGCGATCAGGTCGGCCAGGGCGCCCGGCGCCACCACGCCGAGCTTGCCCTGCCGCAAGAGGACCTCGGCACCCACCAGCGTGGCGCTCCGGACGAGCTCGCCGGGCGAGAGCACCGCGCCGCGAATGCGGAACTCGTCGGATTGATAGCGCTGCAGCTCACCGAGAAGATCGCTGCCGATCGCCATCTTGACCCCGGCTGCCTTGGCGATCTTGAGCGACTCGGTGCCGACTGCGACCACATTGGCGAGCTTGACCAGGCTTTCCTCCGGAAATCCCATGGCCCGTCCGTGCTTGGAGAGCGCTTCGAAGGTGACCAGGGTCGGCACGAGATAGGCGCCTTTCTTCGCCATCAGCCTGGCGGTCGCGCGGTCCAGCAGATTGCCGTGCTCGATCGTGCGCACGCCGGCCTCGATTGCGCGCTTGATCGCCGCCGGCGTATAGGCATGGGCCATCACATAGGTGCCCGCCCGCCGGGCCTCGTCGACCAGCGTCTCGAGCTCGTCTTGCGCATATTGGAGGAAGTGGATCGGGTCGGCGGCGGAGGCGACGCCGCCCGAGGCCATCACCTTGAGCTGGTCGGCGCCCAATCTGATCTCGTCACGCGCCGCGCGCCGAACCTCCGGGATGCCGTCGGCGATTCGGCCGATGCCATTGAAGAGATGGGCGCAGCCGCAGGCGCAAGGATCGCAGCTGTCGATGCGCTCCCGGAAGTCGCCGTGCCCGCCGGTCTGGCTGATCGCGCGCCCGGAAGTGAAGAGCCGCGCGCCGGGGAACAGCCCCTTGTCGATCGCGGTCTTGTGCCCGAGATCGGCGCCGCCGGCGTCGCGTACCGAGGTGAAGCCGCGCAGCGCCATCGCTTCGAGGTTCTTCAAGGCCATGGCCGTCACCAGCGACGACGGGGTCTGCATGTTGGCATGGAGCCCCGTGCTCACATGGGTCGCGGTGATATGCACGTGGCA
>JBIOEJ010000231.1:0-5377 GCA_044445965.1 Hyphomicrobiales bacterium | reverse complement strand
GCCGCGATAATGCTGCCGCCATCGGAGGCGTTACCTCCGCTCCACGAGGTGACCAGCCCCCCTGCGCCCTCGACGATCGGAATGATGGCGACGATGTCATAGGGCTTGAGGCCGGACTCGACCACGAGATCGATATGGCCCGCGGCCAGCATGGCATAGGCGTAGCAATCCCCGCCATAGCGCGACAGTTTGGCGCGCGCCTCGAGCCGGTCGAAGCGCTGTCTTTCGGGCGGCGCCATCATGCCGGGATGGGTTGTCGAGATCACCGCCTCCGAGACATTGGCGCAGGCGCGCACCCGCAAGGTGCGCCGCCCCGCAGGCCCGTCATAGCGCGCCGCCTTCCCGTCCCCGCTGAAGCGCTCGCGCGAGAAGGGCTGGTTCATCATGCCGTAAACGGGGCGGCCATGGCGGGTGAGACCGATCAGCGTGCCCCAGATCGGCAAGCCGCAGATGAAGGCCTTGGTGCCGTCGATCGGATCGAGCACCCAGACATATTCGGCCTCCTGCCGCTCGGCCCCGAATTCCTCCCCGATTATGCCATGGGAGGGGAAATTGGCGTTGATCAGACGGCGCATCGCGACCTCGCCGGCACGATCGGCTTCTGTCACCGGATCGAAAGCGCCGTTCGTGGATTTGTCGAGCGCCGCGAGGCTGGTGCGGAAGAAAGGCAGGATGGCGTCGCCCGAATGCGTGGCAAGCGCTTCGACGAAGGAGGCGAAATCGACCGCGGTCATGAACACCTCATCCGTTGTCGCTCCTTTGTCGCCTGCGCACCGATTCGCCTGCCTGATGCCGGGTTTGGCGGGTTTCCACAAGACCAGCTTGCGCGCCTAAGTCCGGCAGATGCCTCCAACCGCGAAAAACTCCTTCATATTCAGCGCGTTACCTATTATTGCGCCGGCAAGAGAAAAAATCGGGCTGTCTCTTGATTTTGTGCGCTGCAACGATTAACTTGTGCATCGCAACCTGATGTTTCGTCGGGTTGCTGCCCTCCTTGGGCGTTTCCTCCCTAGACTTGGGCCGCCGAGCTTGCTTGGCGGCCCCTTTTTTTGCCGCTCACTCGGCGGCAATCCGGGCGGGCCGTTCGGACCCTGGCAGAAACTCCCGCAAGAGATCGGCGATGTCGACGAAGTCTCGGGCAAGGCTCTTGAATCTCGCATTGGGCGTCAGGGTCCGCTCGTCCATGTAGAGAGCGCGCGAGGCTTCGATCTGCAAGGCATGCGTGCCTTGGGCCGGATTGCCATAGCTCTCGGTGATGAAGCCGCCTGCATAAGGCTTGTTGCGCGAGACCGAAAATCCCTTGCGCCGCAACAACCCCTCCACCGCATCGACGATCTGAGGTGTGCAGCTCGTCGCGAAGCGGTCGCCCAGGACAAAATCCGGCGTGGGCCGTCCTCCCGAGGCGTCGCTCGACGGCATCGAATGCCAATCCACGAGGAGCGCCACGCCGAAGGTCGCACGGGCCCGTTGAACAAGCCGGCGCAGCCGGGCGTGGAACGGCTTGTGCAGCGTTTCGATGCGCTCGAAGGCCTCCGCCACCGGCAAGCGCCGTCGATAGATGTCTTGTCCATCGGCCACGATTCGCGGGATCGCGCCGAGGCCCGCCGCCACCCGCATCGAACGCGTGTTGGCGAATCCGGGAATTGGTCCCTCGATCAGGCGCGGGTCCAGCTCGTAAGGCTCGCGGTTCACATCCAGATAGGCGCGCGGGAAGCGGGCATGGATGAGCGGCACGCCGCGCTCGGCGGCCGGCTCCAGCAGGAGATCCAGGAAGGCGTCCTCGGAGCGGCGCAGCTCGAAGGCGTTCAGTCGCGCGGCGCTGAGGAAGCGTTCCGGATAGAACCTCCCCGAATGGGGCGAGCAGAACACGATCGGACAGTCGAGCTCTCCCGGCTCGATGACCTCGAAGGCCGGTTCATGCGACTTCGTGGTCATGTCCCGGCGGTCATGCGTTGGCAGGCATGCGTTGCTGGTCGCGCGCTGGTGGTCGTGCGGTCACGCTCATTTCGGATTTGGCTCTCGCGCCATGCCTCACCATGGTCTAAGTTTGCTGCGCATCTCGCCGCTTGTCCATCTCTCATTGAACCGAAGGGGGCGAAATTTCATGAGTTCTTTACACGTCTCATGCGTTATGGTTTGCCTCCGCCAGCCCGCGATCGAGCCCCACCGACATGCATAAGATCATCCTAGCGGAAGACGACAACGACATGCGTCGCTTTCTCGTGAAAGCGCTCGAGAATGCGGGCTATGAGGTGGTATCCTACGACAATGGCAGGTCCGCCTATGATCGGCTGCGCGAGGAGCCCTTCGAGCTGCTCTTGACCGACATCGTCATGCCGGAGATGGACGGCATCGAGCTCGCCCGCAAGGCAACCGAGCTCGATCCCGACATGAAGGTGATGTTCATCACGGGCTTCGCCGCCGTCGCGCTCAACCCGGACAACCAGGCTCCCAAGGACGCCAAGGTGCTCTCCAAGCCCTTCCATTTGCGCGACCTCGTCACCGAAGTGCAGAAGCTGCTCGCCGCCTGAGCGGCTCCGCTTCATGCCTCGCACGCACTCGCGTCGCCGCAGGTGACAGCCCCACTCTGTTTCAATAACGTGCTTCACCGCTGCATCTGACCTGCCGGCGACAAAAGCAAAGGGCCGGAAAGGCCGCTGCGGACGCGGAGAGAAACATGTCCCTACCGCTCTCCGGTATCCGCGTCGTCGAGTTCTCGCATATGGTCATGGGGCCGAGCTGCGGCCTCGTGCTCGGCGATCTCGGTGCCGATGTCGTCAAGATCGAGCCCGCGCCCGACGGCGACAATACGCGACGCCTCGTCGGAGCGGGCGCCGGCTTCTTTCCGACCTTCAATCGCAACAAGCGGAGCCTGGTGCTCGACCTCAAGGCGCCCAAGGGGCTGGCCTTGGCGAAAAAGCTGATCGCGCGGGCCGATGTGGTGACGGAGAATTTCCGTCCCGGCGGGCTCGAAGCCATGGGCCTCGGCTATGCGGCGCTGAAGACGGACAACCCCGGCCTCATCTACTGCCAGCTCAAGGGCTTCCTCGCGGGCCCCTACGAGAACCGCGCGGCGCTCGACGAGGTGGTGCAGATGATGGGCGGGCTCGCCTATATGACCGGCCCGCCGGGGCGGCCGCTGCGGGCCGGCACCTCCGTCAACGATATCATGGGCGGCATGTTCGCTGCCATCGGCATCCTCGCGGCGCTGCATGAGCGTCAGCGCACCGGCAAGGGTCAGATGGTGCGCAGCGCGCTCTTCGAGAACAACGTCTTCCTCGTCGCCCAGCACATGGCGCAATACGCCGTCACCGGGAAGCCCGCCGCGCCCATGCCGGCGAGGCTCTCGGCCTGGGGCATCTACGACGTCTTCGACACGAGCGATCGCGAGCAGGTCTTTGTCGGCGTCGTCACCGACACGCAATGGGCGGTGTTCTGCCGCGTCTTCGAGCTGCCGCATCTCTTCGCGGACAAGACGCTCGCCACCAATCCGCAGCGCGTCGCCGCGCGCGACCGGCTGTTGCCGATCCTGCGCGAGCTGTTGTCGCGCCGCACCAGGGCCGAGATCATCGATGCCTTCGAGAAGGCGAGGCTTCCCTATGCGCCCATCATGAAGCCCGAGGATTTGTTCGATGACCCGCAACTTTCCGTGGAGGGCGCCATGGTCGAGGTGAGGAAGCCCGATGGCGGCTCGATGCCGGTTCCGGCACTGCCGCTCGAGATGGCGGGGCGGCGCTTCGGGCGGCGGCTCGACGTTCCGCGCCTGGGCGAGCACAGCGCGGCGATCGCGGCCGAGCTCGGCTATGGGCGCGAGCTCATCGAGGAGCTGGTGAGGGAGGGCATACTCGGCGTCGAAGCCCCCGGTCGATGACGAACCCTGATCGAAACAGGGTGGCGAGGACCTCCCCGGTTCAGGCGCGGAGTTTCACCGGAACCAGTTCTTTGACGGTCTTTCGGAGATCACGCTCCGACGGAGGCACTGGCCAACCTTTGTCCCGATAAACCTCGATACACAACTCGATAGCTTCCCGCGCCTTGTGGCGTGCTTCCTCGAGAGTGGCGCCGAAGCTCACGATTTCCGGGAAGGCTGCGCAGCGTACCGTATAACCGCCTTCGGGCTCCGCCCGGAAGGTGCAGGTATATTGAGCGCGGGCCGTGTCGATCGCTTCACGTTTCATGCAAATGCGCTTAGCACAAACTTGTTACCCGGTCACCGCTCGCGCCACGACTGGATCGCTTTACCATCCCTCGACACCTGCCGCCTGCCGCGCTAAGTCCGCGCCATGCCCCACGGATCGTGCGGCGCCTTCCATCGGGAGAGTTTCTCATGACCATTGCCGTTGGCGACAGCCTGCCCCAAGCGACCTTCCGGGTGATGACCGCCGACGGTCCGGCCGCCAAGACCACCGACGACGTGTTCAAGGGCCGCAAGGTCGTTCTGTTCGCTGTTCCCGGCGCCTTCACGCCGACCTGCCACAAGAACCACCTGCCGGGCTTCCTCGCCAATGTCGATGCGATCAAGGCCAAGGGCGTCGATGCCATCGCGGTCACCGGCGTCAACGACGTGTTCGTCATGGATGCTTGGGCGAAGGCCACCGGCGGGCAGGGCAAGATCGAGTTCCTGGCCGACGGCAACGGCGATTTCGCCAAGGCGCTCGGCCTGTCGATGGACGGCTCGGGCTTCGGCCTCGGCACCAGGTCCAAGCGCTATTCCATGCTGGTCGAGGACGGCGCCGTGAAGTCGCTCAATGTCGAGGATACGCCCGGCAAGGCCGATGTCTCCGGCGCCGCGGCATTGCTCAAGCAGCTTTGAAGATACCCGCGCTCGCCTTCACCGCGACCGATTGGAGCTCGGTGCCGGCGACCGAGCACACCGGCACGACGGGCACGGCGATCTGGCGCACCCTCGAGATCGGCGATGTGCGCGTCAGGGTGGTCGAATATTCCGCAGGCTATCTCGCCGATCACTGGTGCGATCGCGGCCATATCCTCTACGTCGTCGAGGGCGAGCTCGACACCGAGCTCAAGGATGGCCGAAGCTTCAAGCTGACGGCTGGGATGAGCTACCAGGTTTCCGACTTCGGCGATGCGTCGCATCGCTCCTCGACCCGCACGGGCGCGAAGCTCTTCATCGTCGATTGAGGCATGAGGCGCTCCACCTGCCGCTCTTCGCGGCAGAGGAGCGCGTCTGGCGCTACCCGCAAAACTCGATCGCCGTCCGCTCGAGAATATGGGCCAGCGTCTCGACGGACGCGACCGTCGCCCATTCGGTCGCCGCATGGGCGCCGGCGCCGTCCGCGCCGAACAGCAGGCAGGGTATGCCGGCCTCCTTCAGTATGGCACAATCGGTCCAGAAAGGTTCGCCACGGACCTTCGG
>JBIOEJ010000230.1:0-5385 GCA_044445965.1 Hyphomicrobiales bacterium | reverse complement strand
TGCTACAAGGGCGCATGCAGCACGCGCCGAGCTTTAAGACGCCGCCCCCGACAGCGCCCTCGCGCTCCGTCGACCACGTCACGCCGGTGATGGCGCAGTTCGTCGAGATCAAGGCCGCCAACCCCGACTGCCTGCTGTTCTACCGGATGGGCGATTTCTACGAGCTGTTCTTCGAGGATGCGGAGGTCGCGAGCCGGGCGCTCGGCATCGTGCTCACCAAGCGCGGGCGCCATCACGGCAACGACATCCCGATGTGCGGCGTGCCGGTGCACCGCGCCGACGAATATCTGCAGCGCCTGATCGCGCTCGGCCATCGGGTCGCCGTCTGCGAGCAGCTCGAGGATCCGGCCGAGGCGCGTAAGCGCGGCTCGAAATCGGTGGTGCGCCGCGACGTGACGCGGCTCGTGACGCCGGGCACCATCACCGAGGAGGCGCTGCTCGACCCGGCGCGCGCCAACACGCTCGTCGCGGTGGCGCGGGTGCGCGCCGCGGACGGCGGCTGGACCTATGGGCTCGCGGCGCTCGACATCTCGACCGGCACCTTCGCGCTGAGCGAGACGGGGCCGGACGGCCTCGCCGCCGAGATGGCGCGCTTCGATCCGCGCGAGATCATCGTGGCCGAGGCGGTGCATGAGGACAAGGCGCTCTCGGGCCTGTGGAGCGAAATGCGGGCCCCGGTCGCGCCGCAGCCGCGCGAGGGCATCGATGCGGGGACGGCCGCGGCGAGGCTCGCCGCCTATTTCGAGGTCGCCTCGATCGACGCCTTCGGGCAGTTCTCGCGCGCCGAGCTCGCGGCCGCTGGCTCGGCCATCGCCTATGTGGAGCGCACTCAGCGCGGCGCGCGTCCGCCGCTCTCCATCCCGGTCCGGGGGAGCGAAGCCGGCGTCATGCGCATCGACGCGGCGACGCGCGCCAATCTCGAGCTCGCCCGCACCTTGTCGGGCGAGCGCGCCGGCAGCCTGCTGTCGGTCATCGACCGCAGCGCCACAGGGGCGGGCGCGAGGCTCATCGCCGAACGCCTGGCGAGCCCGCTCGTCGATCCCGGCGCCATCGGGGTGAGGCTCGACGCCGTGGCCTTCTTCGTCGAGAGGCCGGAGCTTTGCGCCACGATCCGCGCGCGCCTGCGGCGCATACCCGACATCCTGCGCGCGCTCGCCAGGCTCGCGCTCGACCGCGCCGGGCCGCGCGACCTCGCCGCCATCGGGCAAGCCCTGGAAGCTGCGCATTCGCTGTCGCTGACGCTCGCCGAAACGGGGACGCAGGCGAGCGCCGAGCTGACCGAGGCCGGACAGGCGATGGGACGCGCCGAGCCCGCGCTGTCGCGGGACATCGCCGCGGCGCTGGCCGACGAGCTGCCGCTCCTCAAGCGGGAAGGGGGCTTCGTGCGGCCGGGCTATGACGCCGCGCTCGACGAGGCGCGGGCGCTGCGCGACGAGAGCCGCCGGGTGATCGCGGCGCTGCAGGCGCGCTATGCGCAGGAGACCGATTGCCGGGCCTTGCGCGTCAAGCACAACAATATGCTCGGCTACTTCGTCGAGGTGCCGCAGGCGGCGGGCGAGCGCTTCGTCAAGGAACCGCTGACCCGGATCTTCGCGCATCGCCAGACCATGGCGGGCGCCATGCGCTTCTCGACCGCCGAGCTCGGCGAGCTCGAAAGCAAGATCGCCTCGGCCGCCGGCGAGGCCTTGTCGATCGAGCTTTCGGTCTTCGCGCGGCTCGCGGCGAAAATCGTCGCGGCGCGGGGCGCGATCGAGGCCGTGGCGCGCGGCATCGCCGCGGTCGACGTGGCGGCGGGGCTCGCCGCGCTCGCGGCCGATCTCGGATGGGTGCGGCCGAGCGTCGAGCGCAGCCTTTCTTTCGAGATCGCCGGCGGCCGCCATCCCGTCGTCGAGGCGGCGCTCAAGCGCGACGGCAAGAGCTTCGTCTCGAACGCCTGCGATCTCTCTCCGCCCCAGGGCGAAGAGGCAGGCCGCATCGCCATCGTCACCGGCCCCAACATGGCCGGCAAATCCACTTATCTGCGCCAGAACGCGCTGATCGCCATCCTCGCCCAGATCGGCTCCTATGTGCCGGCCGAGCGGGCGGTGATCGGCGTCGTCGACAAGCTGTTCTCGCGGGTAGGCGCCGCGGATGATCTGGCGCGCGGGCGCTCGACCTTCATGGTCGAGATGATCGAGACCGCCGCCATCCTGAACCAGGCCTCGGAACGCTCGCTCGTCATCCTCGACGAGATCGGCCGCGGCACCGCGACCTTCGACGGCCTCTCCATCGCCTGGGCGACGCTCGAGCATCTCCATGGGGAGAATCGCTGCCGGGCGCTGTTCGCCACGCATTTCCATGAGCTGACCGCGCTCGCCGGACGCCTGAAGCGCCTCGTCAACCTGACGAGCACGGTGCGCGAATGGAAGGGCGACGTGGTGTTCCTGCATGAGGTGGTGGCGGGCGCCGCCGACCGCAGCTATGGGGTGCAGGTGGCCAGGCTCGCGGGCCTGCCGCCCCCGGTGATCGCGCGGGCGAAAGCCATCCTCGCCGGCCTCGAACGCACCGAGCGCGAGAAGCCGGCGGCGAAGCTGATCGAGGAATTGCCGCTGTTCGCGGCGGCGAGCGCGGCGGCGCCGGCCGAGCCGCGACCGGAAAGGCGCGACGAGCTGCGCGAGGCGCTCGCCGGCATAAATCCCGACGAGCTTACGCCGCGCGAGGCGCTGGAAGCCTTGTATCGGTTGAAGGCGGTGCCGGGTTCGGGGGAGTGAGGGCCGGCGCGCCCTTCCTTCTCCCGCTAAGCGGGAGAAGGTGCCCATCGCGTCAGCGATGGGCGGATGAGGGTGAGGAGGCGGCGGCGATCGCGTTGCCGATCTCTTGGAGGACGATTTCCCCGTCGCCGATCACAAGATCATTCGAAAATCGTAGGACGCACCAGCCTTTCGCCCGCAACCATTGGTCGCGGCGCCTGTCATGGGTTTGCTGTTCGGATTTTTCATGCGGAGGACCGTCTAGTTCCACGATGATCCTGGCGCCAACACAGACGAAGTCGCCGACATAGGGTCCGATGGGCACTTGCCGACGGAACTTCGCGCCGATGCCACGATCTCGCAAGCAACGCCATAATATCGTTTCCGCACGCGTCATTTCGCGGCGCAAATGCCGCGCGCGGGCGAGCTGGTGGTCAGTGAAGCGTCGCATTCCGCGAAGATGATCGAGCAAGCCGGCCAGGGTCGCAAGCACCCTCATCCGCCCCGACTGCGTCGGGGCACCTTCTCCCGCGAAGGGCGGGAGAAGGGGGGCGCGCGCAATCGCCTTGCGGCAGCGGCCGGCCTTCATCGACGAGGCCGCGGACATTCTCCGGCAGCTTCTCCGGCTCCGAGGTGGTGATGACCTTCATGCCTCGTCAGGCGCCCGTCGCCAGCTCCTCGCGCACCAGGCTCACCCAATAGGATGCGCCGAGCGTCAGGATCTCGTCGTTGAACTCGAATTTCGGCGTGTGCAGGCCGTGCGACCCGCCCTGCGGATCGACGCCATTGCCGATGAAGATGAAGGCGCCGGGCTTCCGCAGCAGCATCTCGGTGAAATCCTCGCCGCCGGTGATCGGCTTGATCGCCCCGTCGACCTTGGCCTCGCCGACGACCGAGGAGGCGGCCTTGATCGCGACCTCGGTCTGCTCGGCATGGTTGACGAGGGCCTTGCCGAGGCGGTTGAACTCCACCTCGGCCGAGCAGCCATGGGCGGCGGCGAGCGCTGTCGCGAGCTCGCGCATGCGTCGCTCGATGATGTCGCGGGTAGGCTCGCTGAAGCTGCGCGACGTGCCGCCGATCACCATCTCGGCGGGCATGACGTTGGTCGAGCGCCGCGCTCCTCCGCCGATATAGCCGACGCTGATTACCGCCGGCTCGATCGCCGCGATATTGCGCCCGACGATCGTCTGCAGGGCCAGCACGAAATGCGCCTGCACGATCGTCACGTCGGTCGATAGATGCGGCGTCGCGCCGCCATGGCCGCCCGTCCCCTTGAAGATGACCTCCCAGCGGTCGCCGGCGGCCATCATGGGGCCAGGCCTGATGCCGAACTGCCCCACCGGGACGCCCGGCATATTGTGCATCCCGTAGACCACATCGCAGGGGAAGCGGTCGAACAACCCTTCCGCGATCATGGCGCGCGCGCCGCCCATGCCCTCTTCGGCCGGCTGGAAGATGAGGTGCACGGTGCCGCCGAAATCGCGATGCTCGGCGAGATAGCGGGCAGCGCCCAGCAGCATGGTGGTATGGCCGTCATGGCCGCAGGCATGCATCTTGCCGGCGTTCCGCGAGGCATGCGCGAAGCCGTTCTGCTCGAGGATGTTCAAGGCGTCCATGTCGGCGCGAAGCCCGATGGCGCGCTGTCCGGCGCGGTCGCCTACGATGGTGCCGACGACGCCGGTCTTGCCGACGCCCTCGGCGACCTCGATGCCCCAATCCCGCAGCTTCGCGGCGACGACCGCCGCCGTGCGCTCCTCCTCGAAGCCGGTTTCGGGATGGGCGTGGATGTCGCGCCGGATTTCGGTGAGCTCCGCCTCATAGGGCTCCATCTCACGCAGGAGGTCTTGGTTTTCCACGATCGGCACTCTTTGTTGTCTTGCAGGGTTGTCTTGCAGGGTCTGGTCCGGAAAGGGACGCAGGGGGATAATGGCATATAGGCCGAGGATATTCGATAGGATCGCGAATTCGGCTGGGCTTGCACCGTCCGATTGTTCCGGGCCAATGGAGCAATGATGATCACCGTCCGAGTTTCCGAGGCAAAAACCCATCTCTCGACGCTTCTCGATCGCGTCGCGGCGGGCGAGGAAGTGGTCATCACCAAGCATGGCAAGCCCGTCGCCCGGCTCATCGGGGCGCGGCAGATCGACCGGGAGCGCGCCGGCGAAGCCATCGAAAAACTGAAGATGCTGCGCAAGGGCACGACGCTCGGTGGTCTGTCCTGGAAGAGCCTTCGCGACCAAGGTCGTCCATGAGCGCAGCCGTCGTCGACCCGTCGAACGCCTTCACCTGCGAGCGTCTCGATCCGACGGCCTATCGGCGGACGCCCTGGAAGAATGGCGGCGGGGTCACGGTCGACATCGCCTCCGCCTACCGCCCCGGCGCCGGCGCCGAGGATTGGAGCGGCGTGCCGTGGCGCTTCGGGCGCACCCGCATCGAGCGGCCGGGACCATTCTCGGACCTTTCCGGCTATGACCGAGCGCTTGGCGTCATCGAGGGGAGCGGCCTCGTCCTGCGACCTGCCGCATCCCCGCCGATCGATGTGCGCCAGCCGTTTCGGCCGGTATCCTTTCCGGGCGAATGGCCGATCGAGAGCGAGCTCGAATCTGGCGGGGTCGGGGTGCTCAACCTGATCACCGAGCGAGGCAGCGCGACGGGC
>JBIOEJ010000229.1:0-5393 GCA_044445965.1 Hyphomicrobiales bacterium | reverse complement strand
CGTCGATTTCACCCATGCGAACTCGGCGGCGCGCATCTGCTTGCAGCTCGGCCATGCCGGCAGGAAGGGCGCCACCAAGCTGATGTGGGATGGGATGGACGAGCCGTTGGCCGAGGGCGCCTGGCCGATCGTCTCGGCCTCTCCCCTGCCCTACTACCCGCAGAGCCAGGTTCCGCGCGAGATGTCGCGCCCCGACATGGAGCGCGTGCGCGACGCCTTCGTGGCGAGCGCCGAGCGAGGCGAGCGCGCCGGCTTCGACATGCTGGAGATGCACGCCGCCCATGGCTATCTTCTGGCGAGCTTCCTGTCGCCGCTGACCAACCGGCGCAGGGACGCCTATGGCGGCAGCCTCGAGAACCGGTTGCGCTTCCCGCTCGAAGTCTTCGCCGCATTGCGGGCGGCTTGGCCCGCGGAGAAACCCATGTCGGTCCGCATCTCGGCGACGGATTGGCAGGAAGGCGGCCTGACGGAACCGGAGTCGATCGCGATCGCCAGCGCCTTCGCGGAGGCGGGAGCCGACCTCGTCGACGTGTCGAGCGGCCAGACCACGCCGCTGGCGCGGCCCTTTTACGGGCGCATGTTCCAGACCCCCTTCTCCGAAGCCATCCGCAACGAGGCGCGGGTGGCGACCATGGCGGTCGGCTCGATCACCAGCGCCGACCAGGCGAATACCATCCTCGCCGCGGGGCGTGCCGATCTCGTGGCTTTCGGGCGCCCGCATCTCGCTGATCCGGGCTTCGCGCTGAAGGCAGCCGCCTGGTACGGAGCCGACGGCATCTTCGTGCCGAAGCAATATCAGCCGGGCTTGGATCAGCTGATGCGCAACACGCCGCGCGACAAAGCCGATCTCCTCGATTTGCGCCAGCGCGCCAGGCCGAAAAGCCGCGCGCCGACCTTCGCCCGCAAGCATCGGGAAGCGGCGGAGTGAGGCAAGCGTGTCATTCGGCAGCGCGATGCTGCTTCTCGCGATGTTCTCGCGCGGAGCGGGCGACAAAGTAAGCAATAATCAAGGCCGCGGCAGGGGCGATCAAAATGGTGGCGAACTGAAGAAGGCTAGTCATCAGATAGCTCCTCCAGGGACTGCCTCGCGTAATAATGTATGGCGCCGCTGGCAGAGATGCAAATCAGTGTCAGACCGGTAGCAGCCAAGAGGTGCAGGTTTGAGCCAGCCTCAGAAGTGGCGGCAGTTATCAAGGGAGCAAAGCCGCCAACGGCAAAAACAGCGATGGCCATGCCTGAGATAGGTCGCCGTCAACTTTGTTTGTTCGTTTTGGACGAGATTACTCATTTCGGCAGACTCGCGACAAAGCCGATCTCCTCGATTTGCGCCAGCGCGCCAGGCCGAAAAGCCGCGCGCCGACCTTCGCCCGCAAGCACAAGGAAGCCGCCGAATAGGCCGTCACCTCGAGCCGGCATGGTCAGGCTCGAACAAGCTGGACATGCTGTGGTCCCCCAAGGGCGATGCTACGATCCTCTCGAGGAGAGATCATGTCAATTTCCGGAATCGGTTCTGGGAGCGCGAGCCTCATCAATCTCTACCAGCAGCGGCAACAAGATCTGAAGAACCTGGAGAACGCCGTCCAATCGGGCGACATCACGAGCGCCCAGCAGATGCTCGCGACCTACCAGCAGGACGGTCAGAGCGTTCAGACCGCGCAGTCATCGACGGGCGATCAGCGGAGTGGCTTTCAACAGAGCCCCCAGCTCAGCAGCGAGCTCGTCATCGTGATCGGCACGCTGCAAGCGAGCGGCGCCTCGGGAGCTCAGGCGGCGGCGGGCACCTCCCAACAGGGCAGCCAGAGCGCAGCTACCGGCAATGCCGATCCTTCACAGCCGAGCTTCCTCAATGACCTCGCTTCCCTGATCCAGGCCGTGCAATCAGGCGACGCCGTGGGCGCGCAAAAGGCCGTCACCGCCTTGCAGAACGATGCCAAGACCGGAGCCACGGGTGGCCATCACCACCATGGCGGGATTCATAGCGCCGCGAGCGACGCCGATGCCGCCGCCAGCAGCGCCACGGCGACAAGCTCGAGCGCCACGACGCAATCTTCTACCCCCCTCGCCTATGGCGTCGACGAGACCGACGCGCAGATACTCGCGATCCTGTGATCTGGTGCGGCCAAGAGGACTCGAACCTCCACTGGTTGCCCAACTAGCACCTCAAGCTAGCGCGTCTACCAATTCCGCCATGGCCGCAAGACGCGGCCGAAGCCGCCGCGCAGGCGAAGGCGAGTAGCAGATGCGCCTATCCGCGACAAGGGGATCGGATGCCGGCCTGGGCTCTCCCAAGTGGTCGCGGCTCTAGGCCGGCAAGGTCAGGCGCTTGCGGCTATAGAGCATTTGCCAGCCCACGATATCCTCGGCCATCACGCGTGCCGTATCGACGAGAGCCACCGCGGTCCTGTCGAATTCGAGACGCTCGAGGGCGAGCGCATAGTCGGATTTGAGATCTTGGAGCTGAGCCGCGGTCTGCGCCGAGCGCTCCGCATACCCGTCGAAATCTCCCGTGAATCTTATGCCCGAGACGCTCGCGCCGATCGCCGGCAGAAGAGCGCTGAGCACGGTCAGGTACGGCTTCGCGCCAACGAGAAGATCGGAGAGCCTTTCGCTCCAAGGCGCGGCTCTCGGCGAGCCGAGGGCTGAGGGAAAGCCGAAGCGCAGGGCGAGCCAGCCGAGAAATCCGAGGAAGAATGCCGCCAACAACGCACCCGTCATGACGAAGCAGGCGTCACCGATGTGCAAGAGCCGATGGTGAAGCTCCCGCAGATGCTCGCTGTTCTTGCGGTGCCATGCGACCTGCTCGTCGATCTCGGCGCGCTCCGTCGCGCGCAGCACCTGGCGCTGATAGGTCGAATCGACGGGCGCGCTCGGGCAGCCGAGCTCGCGGATGGTCGCCCGCAAGTACCAAAGCACCCATTCCGCGCCTCGCCCCCCGGACTGGCGCGGGAATTGATGATTGGCGCACTCGCCGACGGGGGCGAGAAAGCGCAGATGCCGCAGCATTTCGGCGAGCGCGCGATAGTCGAGCCAGCGTTCATGCCAGCGATGCCGCTGCCCGGTGCGCACGACGTGGATGATCGCCGCAATGATCAGGAATTCCAGCACGACGAGCAGCGCCTTGATGCCGAGAGCCTCCTCGACTTCCGCATGCTCGGCCGCGATCGGCAGGATGCCGACGAGCGCAATCGCGATGGCGATCACGGCAAGCACATAGGCGAGCACGTAGGCGCTGCGATAGGCATGCGAGAAATGCGTCGCCAGCGCGTCCGCGGCGGCAAAACGCGGCAGCAGCAGATCCTCTAGCTTGCGCTTGAAGCCGCCGCCATCCGGCAGTTCGGCCATGAACCCATCCCAATCCTTGCGGATATCGGGGAGGCCCCGCGCGGCGAGCCGTCCTCGCCAGGTCCAAACCTTCGGAAACCGCCTCAGCGCGTCATAGGCCGTCCAGCGGCAGTGAGGACGCCAGGGCTCCTCGAAGAAATCCTCGACACGCCCGGCCCCGGCCGGGTTCACAGCCAGCGTCGCGTCGACGATGTCGGCGATGGGGCCGCAGGTCGCGTCGGCGAACGGCGCGGAGCGCGCCACATCCGTCATGTGCTCGATCAGCCGAGGCGCCTGGTCGTGGGCGCTGGCGATCCACACGACCGGCACGCCGCCTTCGAGCGCTTGTGCGACGACTTCGGCGGTTCCGCCCTTCCCCGCAGCTTCGGCGCCGTCCCAGATCGCCACCAGAACATCGATCTGGCGAAGGACGAAAGCTCCCGCCCGCGCATAGGCCGCGGGCGCGCCGTCCGACGTGTCGGCAAGCTCGACGACGGCGGCGCATCGCTGGAGCGCCGCCGCGAGCTCCGCGCGATGGTCGGTCATGATCTTGCCGTTCTCGTCCTTCGTCACGAAATCCTCTTCGTAGCGCAGGCGCGCGAAGGGCAGGACCGCCATGGCCTCCCAGTTCGCGGGCATCGCCTCGACGGCGATTTGATCGGCTCCCTCGGCCAGGCCTGAAACCAGCCTGACGCGGTGCGGCATCTGCTGATAGAGGCGTGCATCCTGCACGCGCCGCGCCGCGCAGGCCGCGTCGATCGCCGCGAACACGGCGGCGAGCTGGCTCTCCACACGGGCCGCCGCTTCCGCCGGGAGCTTGTTGGGCCTGTGGCCGGTGATTCCGACCGCGAAGGTCAGCTGAGGTCGTTGCGGCACCGCGGACATGCTTCATTGTCCAAGGCGTGCCGCGCTGCGTCAATGCGCGTCGGGCCGCGCCGGCATTTCCGATTTCGGCTTGCGCACAGCCTTGGCGAGGACTGTTGGCGTAGTGCCCGGGTAATGCGCGCATCGTGGAGATTTCGGTGACGCATGCCGGGATCGCCTTGCATTCGGGCAACCGGTGGAGTAGCAAGGTTCCCTATGTGTTCTGCAACCTATTGTTGCAGCGCAACATGAATTTGTGCGAGTGGTTTGGGAAGGAAGGGTTTTAACTGTAAATCATCTGTTATTAACAGATGTTGCACTGCAAAAGAACACGGGCTCCGAGCCGAGCGCCTCCGCAACCTGTGCATCGCTTTGCAACCCCTGCGCGCCTATCGCTGCAGATCCGCTGTATTTGCAGCGGCGTTGCATCGCAACATAACGCTCGGAAGCAACACTGCGGCGAGCAGGGGCTCAAGCGCCGATCGGACGACCGATCGTCCCGGCAGTCGCGCTCGCGGCCGGCTCCTTCCCCGCGACGCCGAGGAAGCGATCGAGCGTCACGGCATCTTCGCGCAGCGCAGCGCTTTCGGCCCTGTGGACGATGGTGCCGCGCTCGAGGATGATCGCCTCGTCGGTGACGCCGAGAATCTTCCGGGCATGCTGCTCGATGACGACGGCGGAAAGCCCTTCATCGCGGATGATGCGCGTCAGCGCCCGCAGCAGCTCCTGCACGATGACGGGAGCGAGGCCCTCGGTCGGTTCATCGAGCAGCAACAGTCTCGGGTTGAGCACGAGCGCCCTGCCGATCGCGAGCATTTGCTGCTCCCCGCCGGAGAGCTGAATGCCGAGATTGGAGCGCCGCTCCTGAAGCCGCGGGAACATCTCGTAGATGCGAGCCGGCGTCCAGGGACCGGGGCGCGCCACCGCCGTCAGATTCTCCTCGACCGTGAGCGAGCGAAAGATGTTGCGCTCCTGCGGCGTCCAGCCGATGCCGGCGCGCGCCCGCGCATCGGGTTCGAGGCGCGTCAGATCGCGGCCGCCGAGCGCAACGCGCCCGCCATGATGCCTGGTGACGCCGATGATGGTGTTGAGGAGCGTCGTCTTGCCGACGCCGTTGCGGCCGAGCACGGCCAGCGACCGGCCCTCGTCCAGCGTGAGCGAAATATTCGAGATGACGGTCGCCTCTCCATAGCCCGCCGATACGTCGT
>JBIOEJ010000228.1:0-5398 GCA_044445965.1 Hyphomicrobiales bacterium | reverse complement strand
TTGACCCGCCACCACCTGATCCTCGGCCGCGCCCTCGTCGAGGCCCGCCGAGGCGGCAGGCAGCTGTCGCAGGCCGTCCTCCTCTACACGACCACTCAGGACGACATCGGGTGGAGGGTGACGATGGACGACATAGAACCAGCCCCAGCCGATGATCTTGAGGTCGGTGAAGTCGGCTCCTCGCGGGCGCCCGCGCGCAACCACTCGTGCTCGCGTTCGAAGACCTCCACTGGGCCGACGCGACCTCGCTCGATCTGTTGAAGGCGCTCGCCGAACGAGGCGCGAGGGCGCCGCTCATGATCCTCGCGACGGCGCGCCCTGAATTCCATGCGCCGTGGGCGACGCGCTCCCATCACAGCATCATTTCGCTGGTTCCACTCGACCACCAGCAAGTGCGCCAGATGGTCGGCGCCATCGCCGAGCGCCATGCGCTTTCAGCCGAAGCAATCGAAGGCGTCACCGTCCGCACCGGCGGGGTGCCGTTGTTCATCGAGGAAGTAACGCGGCTCGTGCTCGAGGGCGGCGCGCAGACCATCCCGCTGACGTTGCAGCAATCGCTCACCGCGCGGCTCGACAGGCTCGGCGACGCCCGCGACGTCGCGCAGGTGGGCGCCATCGTGGGGCGGGAATTCACGTTCGGGCTGCTGCTCGCGATCGCGGGGTCGCCGGAAGCTAAACTCAACGCCGCGCTGGAGAAGCTCGTCGACGCCGACCTCGTGTTCGTTGAAGGCGTCGCGCCGGATTCGAGCTACCGCTTCAAGCACGCGCTGATTCAGGAAGCGGCGTACGAAAGCATGCTGCGGAGCAGGCGTCGCGAGATTCACGCCGATATCGCTGAAGCCCTCGTGCGCTTGCAGCCGGCGATCGTCGAAACGGCGCCGGAAACGGTCGCGACGCATTTGGCGCGCGCGGGCGATGCTGCGGGGGCGGCGGAATACTGGCAGAAAGCCGGGAGGCTTGCGCAACGGAATTCAGCATACCGGGAGGCGATCGGCGCATTCCAGAGCGCCTTGCAGTATATGAGCAAACAGGATCGAGCGTATGTCGAGGTCAATCGAGCCATCGCCTCGGTGTATTTCGCCGCAGGCGAGCATGAGTTGAATTATAAGCATCTCGTGGAGGCCGCCGCGGCCGCCGACGCAGGCGGCGATCCGGTCACCATGACCGAAATTGCGATGCAACAATGTCATGTGCTCAGCCAATACGGCGGCGATCCGAGGCAGGCGATTCACGTCGGCCGCCGCGCTCTCGAAATGGCCAATCGTCTCGAGGATGAAGCCCTCGCCTATGGCGTGCGTTTCGCTTTGGGGCACGCCTGCTGGATCGGCGGAGACTACGACAGTACGATCGAGCTTTTGTCGGCGAATCTTCCGGAAAACATGCGCGATCCGACGCGCATCCGCGATTTCGGGACGGCGGGGTCGTTGCTGCTGGACTCGAAGTCGATTCTTGGGTCGACCCTTGCCCATTGCGGCCACTTTGACCGCGCTTTCGCGATCCTGGAGCGGGCGCAAGCCCTCCCGCAAAAAAATGCTTTCGACGTGAGCGTCCTCAGTTTCCATCACGCTCGCGCGCACTTGTTCCGCGGCGACGCGGATTCGGCGACGCCGATATCCCGGGCAGCCATCGAGCATGCGACCCGAGTCGGACTCGAGTTTACGCTGCCCTGGCATCAGGCCATGCTTGGCCACGCTCATGCGCTCTACGGGGAATTCGAGACCGCCGTCCCGCTGCTCGAATCCGCCCTTGAAAGGTCGCAGCAGATTCATCTGCTGTACCTTACCTCGTTGACCAGCGTGCTGCTCGGCGAGACACTCGCTCTCCGACAGCCCAAGCGAGCCCTCGATCTCGCCGAGACCGCGCTTGGAGTTGCGAGGGCAAGCGGATTTCGCGCCCAAGAAGCGGAGCTGCTTCGAATCAAAGCGGCCTCGCTTCTCAGCGTCGATTGCGAGGCGGCCGAAGGCGCGGCGCAAGAAGGCTATGAGCTTGCGCAGCGGTTGGGTCTTGGCCCTGAACAGGGCCACGGCTTGCGGACTCTTGGCGACATCATCGCCGCCAAGGGCGATTCGACGAAGGCCGACGAGCTCCGCAATCTAGCGAGCGCCAAGTTTCGAAGCCTAGGCATGAAGCGCTGGGCCGAAGACCTTGGATGAGGAGCTTAGGAGTCGAGTGACTTCACGATTGTTCCCACTGTTCTCGGGTCGGACTGCACGATTAGGACGCGGCCTTTGCTCAAAATAGCCGCACGGTCTTCTGCTGGCCGGGGCGTCCGCTATTCCCCTTCATCTGTGGACGCCCCCTTCAGCGCAAGAGGGAATTTGAGGCACGCTGAACGCGTAGTCGGATGCTGCCATCTGTCCGGCCTGTTGTGCGGCGGCGAGCCGTCGCTGGCCTGTATGGGAGTTCGCGGATCGGGTCCAAATCACCCGAAGCGTGCTCGAAGCACGGTGGAAAGCCCTGGTTCTCCCGATCCCGTCTCACCGACTGTGCGCCATACGCTCCTTTGGTCCGTCTTACGCTTCGACGCCCCGCGGTCGCGACGATTTATGCCGCCGCGACCCGAGCCCTGTAAACACCGCCTTGAGCCAGAAGCGCCCAGACGATCCGGGCGGTCTTATTGGCCAGGGCGACGATGACCAGCATCTTCGGCTTGCGCGCCAGCATTTGAGCAAGCCACGATCCGACCGGCGCGCCTCGCCGCAGCGCCTGCTTCACCACGGCGCTGGCTCCAATAGTGAGGAGGCGCCGGAGCGTCCGCTCGCCCATCTTGGAGATGGCACCGAGCTTGTGTTTGCCTCCGGTCGACTTCTGCAATGGCGTAAGCCCCAACCAGGCCGCGAAGTGGCGGCCGGCCTTGAAGGTCTCCGGCGGGGGCGACAGCGCCACGATCGCGGTGGCGGTGATCGGCCCGACGCCGGGAATGGTCATCAGCCGCCGGGCGACCAAGTCCGCTTTGGCGCGCCGAACAATCTCGGCGTCGAGCCCAGCGACCTGCTCATCCAGGGCTCGCAGGGTCGCAATCAGCATGCTCAAGATGGCACGGGCGCCCTCAGGCAGGGGCTCGGCGGGATCTTCGATCCGCTCGATCAGCCGGGCCACATGCGGCACGCCCTTGGGAATCACCCAACCATACTCGGTCAGGTGACCGCGCAGCGCATTGATGCACTGGGTTCTCTGGCGCACCAGAAGATCACGCGCGCGGAAAACCAGGGCGCTGGCCTGCTGCTCCTCGCTCTTCACGGGCACGAACCGCATGCTGGGGCGTTGGGCTGCCTCGCAGATCGCCTCGGCGTCGGCCGCATCGTTCTTGTGTCGCTTGACGAACGGCTTGACGTAGGCTGGCGCAATCAGCCGGACAGTGTGCCCGAGCTTGGCCAGCTCGCGCCCCCAATAATGCGCTCCTCCGCAGGCTTCCATGGCGACGAGGCATGGCGGCTGGGTCGTGAAAAAAGCCAGCAACCGCCCCCGACCGATCTTCTTGCGGAAGATGACGCGGCCCGAAGCATCCGCCCCATGTGCTTGAAATATGTTCTTGGCGATGTCTAAGCCGATGATGCTAACCTGATCCATGGACGTCTCCCTCGAGTGGTCCTCAACACCTCCACTCTGGCACATCGATGCCGTCGGGGGGCGTCCACCCCATCACCCACTGCGGTCATTCGCGAGTCGTGAACCGCAGCCTTCGGTCGAGCGGCCCACAGTTTGCGATCGCGAGCGCGGTGCAGGCGACCGCCGGGACGACCAGGTCTCCCTCCGTCACGCTCGGCATGTCCCTGAACTGGGTAGCCGTCGCGGTCGCGCTGGTCCGGGTCCCGCAGGTGACGTTCTGGGCGCCGGTCGCCGCGGCGTCAGGGCAGCGAGAGCGGCGAGCCGACCTACCCCGGGCGGAGGCCGAGACGAGCGTCGGGGCGACCGCAGACGCCGACGTCGACCCGCCCCTCCTGAGGCGGTCCAACGACGCCCTGGAGGTTTCTGCCGTTAAGAGCGGATCGATCACGATGAGCCCGGTGTCGCCCTCGATGATCGTCATGTTGGAGATATCATATCGCGCCTGGTACACGCGTTCCGTCACCTTGAAGAGCCCGTGGATGGCATTGAGCCGCGCCTGGCGCCAGAGGCTCGGATTGACCGTCGCGGACGGCTCGGTGCGGAGGCTGACGGCCATCCTGGCGGCCGATGTCGCGGGCTATAGCCGCCTCATGGGAGCCGACGAGGAGGGCACGCTCGCCCAGTTGAAGGCGTGCCGGCGGGAGCCTGTCGACCCCCAAGATCGCCGAGCACCGTGGGCGCATCGTCAAGACCACGGGTCCTGATCGGGAAGCTGAGCGGCCGCCGGTTCTGAGCGTCCTTTCATCTCCACCTCAGGGATGATGTCGTGGATCGCCCCCATGTTCCTCGCGAGGCAATCTTCAGCCTGCGCGCCCTCCATGCCGAAGCGCCTTATGGCATCCGCCATGTTCTGCCGCACGGAACGGTAACGGGCTGCGCGCTTATCCTCAGGCGCGGCCACGATGCTCATGGCGAGCCACCGTATGATAGCGTTCGCTCGCGGATCGGCGCCCTCTTGACCGGCGATAGGCGCGTTCGTCTTTGCTTCCATGACAGGCGCCTTCGGTCGAGTCGGCGGCGCATGACGCTATAGCTCCTGGCAAGGCCGGCAAGCGCTCATGGCCTGCGGAACGGGGGAAATCCACAGTTGTTGCGCTCTCCTTGCGACCAAAGCTTCTGACGCGTGACGCTATCGACTGGAAATGTGCTTTTGGGGGGTATCGGCTCAGTCGGCAGGGTGTCATCATCCATATGGCGCGCGGGCGGCTGACGAGGCTCTATCCTTGACCGAGCGATGTGGTTGATGACGGACCGGCCGCCAAATTTCAAAACTGAGACCCTACCCGAGCTTGGGCTCGTCGGCCTTCACCAAGATGGCAGTCGGCGCGCTGACAGGCTCACGCTGCTGTAGGACCGTCGCTCGGGGTGCGCACTCGGAACGCAAGGCGGCGGCGCTGAAGCTCCTGATCGAGCCGTTGAGACCATCCCGGTTCGAGCCCGACCGCGTTGTAAAGATCGGCATTGGCGCGATCCCATGCCGGTGAACGGGGCTCGACGCCGGGAACCGCCAGATCGATCGCAGCCATCAATGCCACCGAGATGCGCCCGACCTCCCGTAACACGGCCGCCTCGAACTCCGCAGCGCGCCTTGACCTCGTCCTCGGGGATGTTGAACGCATACAGTTCCATCCGGTAGCGGAACGACCCCCGATCCAGCGCGGGAGCTTCTGCCGTCCCCGACCCCTCCAGCTGACGCTCGGCCGTCCGAACCACCGACGGGCGATGGCGGGCGAGCGGGAACGCGCGTAGCTCGCCTATTCGTTCGCCTAGCTCGATGGCCATGTGTCGA
>JBIOEJ010000227.1:0-5524 GCA_044445965.1 Hyphomicrobiales bacterium | reverse complement strand
GGGTGAGAGTGGGCGGGCTGAAGGGCGGAACCGCCCCTCCCCTCCCCCCTCCCTCCTCGTGACGCTCGCTAGCGCCGATACCCTCGTCATCCAGGCGCTGAACGGGCTTGCCACCGCCTCATCGCTGTTCCTCGTGGCCTGCGGCCTGTCGATCATCTTCGGCGTCACGCGGGTCGTGAACTTCGCGCATGGCTCCTTCTACATGCTCGGCGCCTATATCGGCTGGAGCCTGACGCGGCGGCTCGCGGGCCTGGGCGCCTTCGGCTTCTGGGGCGCGGTCGTGATGGCGGGGCTCGCGGTCGGCGGCGTCGGCATCCTGGTCGAGACCCTCGTCTTGCGGCGCCTGCGCCGGGCGCCCGAGCTCTATCCGCTGCTCGCGACCTTCGGGGTGGTGCTCATCGTCCAGGACCTGGCGCTCGCCGTCTGGGGCCCCGAGGATCTGCTCGGGCCGCGCGCTCCGGGGCTCTCGGGCTTCGTCACCATCCTGGGCAGCAGGTTCCCGGTCTACGAATTGTTCCTGATCGCCGCGGGCCCCCTCTTGCTCGGCGCGCTGTGGCTCGTCTTCCGGCGCACCCGCTTCGGCCTTCTGGTGCGCGCCGCGACCGAAGATCGCGAGATGGTCGGCGCGCTGGGCGTCGACGAGCGCCTGCTCTTCTCCAGCGTCTTCTTCCTCGGCGCCTGCCTCGCCGGCTTCGGCGGGGCGCTGCAGCTGCCGCGCGAGGCCGTCAACCTCAATATGGATGTCTCGGTCGTGGTCGAGGCCTTCGTGGTGGTGGTGGTCGGCGGCCTCGGCAGCCTCAGCGGCGCCTATGCGGCGGCGGTGCTGATCGGCGTGATCCAGGCCTTCGGCATCCTCTTCGTCCCGAAGGTGACGCTCGTCCTCGTCTTCCTGGTGATGGGCGTGGTGCTCGCGGTCAGGCCCTATGGGCTGCTCGGCCGCCCGCAAGCTGGCCAAGCGCCAGGCCTGGCGAGGCCTGATGGAGTGCTGCGCGCGATCTCGCCTGCCCTGCGCTTCCTCGCCGCCATCCTCGTCGCCGCCCTCGCCGCGATGCCGCTCCTCGCCGGCGACTATCCAATGGGCCTCGTCACCGAGCTGCTGATCCTTTCGATCTTCGCCGCCTCGCTGCATTTCCTCATGGGGATCGGCGGCATGGCCTCATTCGGGCATGCGGCCTGGTTCGGCATCGGCGCCTATGGGGCGGCCTTGGCGCTGAAGACCCTGCATTGGCCGATGGCCGCAGCTCTCGCCGCGGCGCCGCTCGTCGCGGCCATCGGCGGATTGCTGGCGGGCTGGCTCTGCGTGCGGCTCTCCGGCGTCTATCTCGCCATGCTGTCGCTCGCGGCCGCCCAGATCGCCTGGGCGGCCTCATTCCAATGGGTGGAGCTGACCGGCGGCGATAACGGCGTGCTCGGCGTCTGGCCGGCGCCGCAATTCGCTTCGAAGGCCACCTATCTGCTGCTGACGCTTGGGCTCGCGACATTGGCGCTCGCGGGCCTACGCATGATCGCCTTCTCGCCCTTCGGCTACGCGCTGCGGGCGGCGCGCGACGATGCCAGACGCGCCGAGGCCTCCGGCATCGATGTGCGGCGCGTGCAATGGGCGGGCTTCACCATCGCGTCGGCCTTCGCCGGCCTCGCCGGCGGCCTCTACGCCTTCGCCAAAGGCTCGGTGTTCCCGACCTATCTCGCCATCGGCAAATCCGTTGACGGCTTGATCATGGTGCTTTTGGGCGGCATCTCCTCGCTCGAGGGGCCGGTGATCGGCGCCTTCGCCTTCGGCGGGCTCGAAGCCGAGCTGATGGCGCGCCTGCCCTATTGGCGCGCGCTCCTCGGGCTCATCATCCTCGCTTTGGTGCTCGTCGCTCCGAGGGGCATCGCAGGCCTTGTCGCTCTCTCCTTCTCCCGCTCGCGGGAGAAGGAGGAACGCCTCGCATGAGCGGCCCCGTCCTCCAGGCCGAAGGGCTGGTGAAGCGCTTCCGCGGGGTCGAGGCCGTGCGCGGCGTCGATCTTACCGTCGCCGCCGGCGAGGCGGTGGCGCTCATCGGCCCGAACGGGGCCGGCAAGACGACCTGCTTCAACATGATCGGCGGACAGCTCGCGCCGGATGCCGGACACGTCAGGCTCGAAGGGCGCGACGTGACGGGCCTCGCTCCGCGCCTCTTATGGCGGCTCGGCCTCGGGCGCAGCTTCCAGATCACCGCCGCCTTCGGCTCGATGACGGTGCGCGAGAACGTCCAGCTCGCTTTGCATGCCAAGGCCGGGCGGCTGTGGCGCCCGTTCGGCCGCGTGAGCGCCAGCTTCCGCGACGAGGCCGACGCGATTCTCGCGCGCGTCGGGATGCGCGAGCAGGCCGAGCGGCCATGCGCCATCCTCGCCTATGGGGACCTCAAGCGGATCGAGCTCGCCATCGCGCTCGCCGGCGAGCCGAAGCTCCTCCTGATGGACGAGCCGACAGCCGGAATGGCGCCGGGCGAGCGCGTCCAGCTGATGGCGCTCGCCGCGAATCTGGCGAAGCGCGGCGGCATCGCCGTGCTGTTCACCGAGCATGACATGGATGTGGTGTTCGCCCATGCGGACCGCATCGTCGTGCTCGACCGCGGCGCCATCCTGGCGCAAGGCGCGCCGGAGGCGATCCGCGCGAACCCCGTCGTGCGCGCCGTCTATCTCGGCGCCGGGCTCGTCGCGGCGGCCAAGGCTTGATGGCGGAGGCTCCGATGCTCCAGGTCGAGGACCTCGACGTCTTTTACGGCCGGGCCAAGATCCTGCACGGCGTGTCTTTCACGGCGCGTGCCGGGGAGATCGTGGCGCTCGCCGGCCGCAACGGGGCCGGCAAGTCGACGACCTTGAAGGCGATCATCGGCCTCGTCCCGCCCGCGGCCGGCCGCATCATCTTCGAAGGGCAGGATCTCGCCGGCCTCGACCCCTATCGCATCGCGAGAAAAGGCATCGGCTATGTGCCGGAGGAGCGCCGCATCTTCACCGAGCTCACCGTGGTGGAGAATCTCTTGGTCGGGGCGAGGCCGGCGGGCGGCGGGCGGGAACCCTGGACCAGCGATCGCCTCATCGCGCTCTTTCCCAATCTCGGGCGCTCGCTCCACCGCTCCGCGGGCCAGCTCTCCGGCGGCGAGCAGCAGATGCTGACGATCGCGCGCACGCTCATGGGCAATCCGCGCCTCATCCTGATCGACGAGCCGTCCGAGGGACTCGCGCCGGTCATTGTGGAGGAAATGGTGAAGGCGCTGCTGGCGCTGAAACGAGACAAGCTGACGGTCATCCTCTCGGAGCAGAACCTCGGCTTCGCGGCGGCGGTCGCCGACAGCGTCGTGCTCCTCGAGCGCGGTGTGATGCGCCATTCGGGGCCGATGTCGGCTCTCATGGCTGACGAGGGCTTGCGCATGCGCTATCTCGCGGTGTCGTAAAGGGCCGCGTCTTTCCGTCCGCACGCGGGACCAGGACCGCACCAATGAATTCGCCTCGAGTCAGGCTGCGGAGAGACGCAGCTTGACCTTGCTCCCGGTGGCCTGTGCGAAACGGAGCAGGGTCTTGGCGCTGGGCAAGGTCTTGCCGTTTTCGAGGCGCGCGATGGTGGATTGGCTGGTGCCCATGCGGGAGGCCAGTTCCCCCTGGGTCAGCCCCGCCCGCAGACGGGCCCTGACCAGCTCGGCGGAAATCTCGAACTCAGGCGCAAGCGCATCATATTCCGCCTTCACCTCGGGGTTTGCCAAGAGGCGAGCTTTGAATTGGTCAAACGGAACCGTCATGAGATCTCCTTCGCCCGACGCAATGCCAATTCGATTTCGCTCCGCGGCGTCTTCTGCGTCTTCTTCACAAATGCCCGCACCACGATGACCCGCTTGCCGATCGCGGTCACGTATAGTGCACGGGCTATGCCGTCTCGGCCCATCAGCCGCATTTCCCAGAGCTTGTCTTCCAGATGTCGAACATGTGGTTCACCCAGGCGCTCCAACCCGGCCGAGCGAATACGCTCGGAGAGGCGCAGAAACCGTGCTTGCATGTCCGCAGGCAAGGCGATGATTTCCGTTGCCACGGTTTCACTTAGAATTTCCACTTGCCAAGACATGGAAGGTGTATCTCAAATTTGAGATTTATGGAAGGGTGCCGTGCGCGGCAGGCTGACGCTGGAACCGAACATACGCAGCCGATCTCCACGAGGAAAGGAGATGCCTGCCCAAATTGCCATCCGACCTCATCAACCGGAGAAATCCATCATGACGGCATCCTCCCTTTTCGACCTGTCGGGCGAGGTGGCGCTGGTCACCGGCGCCTCCTCGGGCCTCGGGCGGCGCTTCGCGCTGGTGCTGGCAAAGAGCGGCGCGAGCGTCGTCGCCGTGGCGCGGCGCCAGGAGCGGCTCGACACGCTGGCCGCCGAGATCGAAGGCGCTGGCGGGCGGGCGTTCGCCGTCGCCGCCGATGTCGCGGACCGCAGCCAGATCGCGCGAGCCTTCGACGCCGGGGAAAAGACGTTCGGGCGCGTCACCGTCCTGATCAACAATGCCGGCGTCGCCAAGGCGTCATCGTTCCTGGGAATGAAGGACGAGGCTTGGCGGCAGACGCTCGACATCAATCTCGACGCGGCCGTGTTCACCGCCCAAGAGGCGGCGCGCCGCATGGCCGCGAGCGGTGGCGGCGCCATCGTCAATATCGCCTCGATCCTCTCCTTCGGCGTGCAGAAGGGCAATCTCGCCTATGCGGTGTCGAAGGCCGCCGTCCTGCAGGCGACGCGCGCCATGGCGCTCGAGCTCGCGCCGAAGGGCGTGCGCGTCAACGCCATCGCGCCCGGATATTTCGCGACCGAGATGAACGCCGATTATCTCTCCTCCCCGCAAGGGCAGGCCATGAGGCGCGCCGTGCCCATGGGCCGCTTCGGCGAGGCGGGCGAGCTCGACGGCGCGCTCCTGCTGCTGTGCTCTCGCGCCGGAAGCTTCATGACCGGCGCCACGATCGTGGTCGATGGCGGCCATATGCTGGCGATCGCGAGCCAGTAGCGCCAAGGCAATGGAGCGCGACCGGTGTTCGTCATGGCCGGGCCGATGCTCGAAACGAATCGGAGAATCTTATGGCGGACGATGTCGTGAGAGTGAGGAGCGTGCGCCCGGCCGGAGACCGCACTCTGCGCGTCCTCTTTGCCGGCCAACGACAGGCGCGCGATGTCGATCTGACGGGGCTGATCGCCCGCAGCCGGCATCTTGCCCCGCTGATGCAGGATGAGAAGGCGTTCGCCCGGATCGAGGTCATCGAGGATGGCCTTGGCGTGGCATGGTCTGTCGAGACGAAGTGGGGGCGCCTCGACATATCGGCATCGGCGCTGCGGCGCATCGCCGAAGAGCAACAGGGATGACCGGAGCCGAGCTCGCGGAGTGGCGAGCCGGCTTGGGATTGTCGCTGACCGAAGCGGCCAAGCTGCTCGGAGACGGCCGGCGCACCATCATGGGCTATCTCGAGAGGGATGCGCTCCCGCCCATCGTCGCCATCGCCTGTCGGGCGCTCGCCCGCGACAAGCATC
>JBIOEJ010000226.1:0-5583 GCA_044445965.1 Hyphomicrobiales bacterium | reverse complement strand
TCAAGTTGAGCTCGCGGAAGGCAACGAGCTGCTGCAGCTCCTCGGCGACGCTCCAGGCCTTGCCGTTCTGCCCAGGCGCCCGCTTGAACCAACGCTGGCGCAGGGCCGGCGGCACTCCGGCGAGCGCCGTCTCGGTATAGACGCCGCGAATGGCTGCCGCGATCATGTCCGGATCGATGTCGGTGGCGAGGATCTTCACGTCGAACTTGGCCGCGTCCGGCATCAGCGACAAAATGGTGAGTGCGATGGAATAGGGCTCCTGGCCGCTGGAGCATGCCGAGGACCATAAGCGCACGCGCCCGCCCCGCCGCGCGGACTGGATCAGCGGCGTCAGGACGACGCGCTTCAAATGATCGAAATGATGCAGCTCACGAAAAAAGTTCGTCACATTCGTAGTCAGCGCGGCAATCATCCGCTGGCGCTCATCTGCGCCGTCGTTGCCGCAGATCAGTGCGCAATATTCGCGAAAGCTTCGCAGACCGAGCGCGCGCAGGCGTTTGCCGAGGCGCGAATAGACGAGCGCCGTCTTGGACTCCGGCATATGGATGCCAGTGTCCGCGTGCAGCGTCGCGGCGATTTGCTTGAAATCCCGGCTCGACAGCACGAACTCGCCGTTCGCGAGCTCCGTGCCCGGGTCATGGGCATCGCCGATTTGCGCGGCTGCGCTCAAGCGGCGTCCCTTTCCGAGGCAGGCACGACGTCGTCGGGGGCGATGACGCTGATCATGCGCCCATCGATGACGAATACGCCGCGCACGAATGTTTCGGCCATCTCCGACGCGACATAGGGCGTCGGCTGGACGAGATCGTCGGTCACGCTCAAGATGTCGGAGACCGCATCGACCAGGAGGCCGATAGTCCTGTGGCCGACCTGGGTGACGATAATGACGTGCTGCGCCGTCGGCTCGGCCGGAGGGAAACCGAAGCGTGCGGCAAGATCGACGATCGGCAGGACAAAGCCGCGCAGATTGATGACGCCGCGCACGAAGTCGGGTGACCGCGGCAGCGGCGTGGCCGGCGTCCAGCACCGGATCTCGCGCACGGACATGATGTCCACGCAGAATTCCTGATTGCCGATGCGGAAGGCGACGACTTTGCGGGGTTCGGCCGCGTCAGTCGATTTGGTCTCGCTCATGGGCTCACCTATGCTGCCTGAAGACGTTCATCGAAATTCGCCGAGTTGCCGCTGCCGGAAACCACGGTGTCGATGTCGAGAATCAGCGCGACGCGGCCATCTCCGAGAATGGTGGCGGCCGCAATGCCGGGCACATGCCCGTAATTGCCTTCGAGGCTCTTGACCACGATCTGCCGTTGATCCTGGATGGCATCGACCAGCAAGGCGCTGCGCCCGCCTCTCTCGGATTCGATGAGGATGGCGACGCAGGCGAGAGGATCCGCGGGCTTCGCGCGATAGCCGAGGCGCCAGCCGACATCGATCAGGGGCGTCAGCGCCTTCCTGACGGAGATCACCTGCGCCGTGGTGCCGAAGCCATGCACGCTCGCCTCCTTGGGCTGCAAGGTCTCGACGATGGCAGTGAGCGGCAGGACGAGCGTCTGGCCCGCGACGCTCACGACCATTCCGTCGAGCACCGCAAGGGTCAATGGCAGGCTCATGGTGAAGGTCGATCCCCGACCGGGACGAGAAGAAATGCCGATGCGCCCCCCAAGCGCCTGGATCGAACGCTTCACGACATCCATTCCGACGCCGCGCCCCGAGATGTTGGAGATCGTTTCCGCAGTGGAGAATCCCGGATGGAAGATGAGATTGTCGATCTCGTCGTCGCTGAGCACCGCGTCCTGCGCGACCAGGCCCTTGCGGATTGCGATGTCCTTGACGCGTGCCCGATCGATCCCCGCGCCGTCATCGGCCACCTCGATGACGATGCGGCCGGATCGGTGCAGGGCCGATAGCCGCACGACCCCCTCTGCGGGCTTGCCGACCGCGACGCGCTTGTCGGGCGTCTCGATCCCGTGGTCGATGGCATTGCGGATCATGTGCGTGAGCGGATCGGCGAGGCGCTCGATCACGGTCTTGTCGACCTCGGTGCCTTCCCCTTCAGTCACGAGGTGGACCGATTTGCCGGTCATTTCGGCAACTTCCCGGACGATGCGCGTCATGCGCTGGAAGATGGGTTTCACGGGCTGGGCGCGGATCGCCATGACGCTGTCCTGGATCTCGCGCGTCAGGCGCTCGAGCTCGTCGAGCCCCATGACGACCGTCGATCCGCTGGCGAGGCCGGCCTCAGCTACCCGCTGCGACAGCATGGCCTGATTGATGACCAGTTCCCCGATGAGGTCGACGAGCCGATCGAGGCGATCGATATCCACCCGGATGGTCGTTTGGCCGGCGGCGCTCGATGCCGCCGTGGCAGGCTTGCGGTCGGACTTTGCGGGTTCGGCCTTCGCGGCGGTCGGAAGTCCAGGGCCCTGCGAAGAATCGGCTTGCCTCGCCTCAGGCTCGCCGGACATCTCCGCGGCGGGCACTGCTTGCGGCGCCGGATCCGGCGCTGCGACCGGCCGACCGGCGACCTCGGCCTCCAGCTTGCGCAAGAGCGCCGCGATATCGGGGTTTTCGGTGTCCGCAACCGCGCCCGCGCCTCGAGCCAGGGCATCGTCCCGGCAAATTTCGAGTTCGCAGTCCTCATCGACGAATTCGAAGACTTCTCGAATTGCCGTCTCGTCTTGCTGTGTGGTCAGCTCGATGGTCCAGCGCAGATAGGCGCCCTCGGGATCGAGATCGGGGAGCAACGGCAGATCCGAGGCGCCACAGCTGACCTTCATTTCGCCGAGCCTGCCGAGTTCCCGAAGCAGCAATGCAGCTTCGTTGGCCTTGGCATAGAGATCGGGCTTCGGCTTGAAGAGGATGGTGAAGGAGGTTTGTTCGGCGGGTTGCGGAGCTTGACTCTGTTCCGGGGAAATCTCGTCGAAGGATACCGCAAGCGGCTTGAAGTCCAGTTCGTCCATGCCATCGGCTTCGTCGCCCGCCGCCGAGGCCTCGCTCATTATGCCAAGCTCCTCGACGATCGCTTCGCAACGCACGAGATCGGCCGAGCCGCCATCGCGTGCCGCGCGCACGAGGTCGGCCAGCATATCGGCTGCCCGCAGCATGACCTTGGAGCCGGCCGGCGTCGCCGCGATCCGCCCCGAGCGGAGGTGATCGAGCGTCGTCTCGAAGGCGTGAGCGAAACGGACGAGATCGTCCAAGTGGAACGCGCCCGCGCCGCCCTTTATCGAGTGCACCGCGCGGAAGATTGCGTTGACTGTCTCGGGGTCCGCGTCCCCGCCCTCGAGTGCGAGCAGACCGGTCTCGAGCTCGGCGAGCTGCTCCTCGCATTCCTGGAAGAAGGTCTGCTTGATGGTCGCCATCGTGTCCACGGCCATGAGTTCCTCCGCGATGTCAGGCCGCGACGCGGCGGATGGCGTCCACGAGCTTGACCGGATCGACTGGCTTGACGATCCATCCCGTCGCGCCGGCGCGGCGAGCCCGGTCTTTCTTCTCCGCGTCGCTCTCGGTGGTCAGCACCAGGATCGGCACGGCCCGGTGGCGCGCGTCGCGGCGCACACCCTCGATGAACCCGAAACCATCGAGGCGCGGCATGTTGATGTCGGTGATGATCACGTCGGGAGTCTCGCCCTGAAGGACCTCGAGGCCACGCAGCCCATCATCGGCTTGCACGACGTTGAAGCCGGCATCCGCCAAGGCCATCCGCAGCATGTCGCGCATGGTGCGCGAATCATCGACGGTGAGTACTGTCTTGTTCATTGGGGCAGCTCTCGCGTTGCGAAGGTGGCAGGGTCTATTCCCAGATGTTGCAAGGCCTCGACGAAATCCGGCGACGGATGCAGGATTTCGAACATGGCACCATCGGCATCCCAGGTCTTGGCGGCGGCCAGCAGGACCTGCAGGCACTGTCCTCCCAGGCGCGCCACTTCGGAGGCGTCGACCAAGAGATCGGAGCCGCGCGCCGATAGGAAACGCGCCGTGAGCGGCGCTGCGGCCGTGAGATCAAGGACCGCGGGCAGCCGCAGCGTCTGCGCAGATTGAGCTTGCGGGGTCATCTGTGCGCCTCAGAACTCTTCCCAGGCATCGGCATCGGGCTCGGTCTCGGGCTTGCGGAGAGCCGATCCGTTGCGACGCGCCACCGTCTTGAGGGCCGGCCGCGCCTTCGAAACGGAAGGCTTCGAGGCGGGCCTGCGGATCGCCTCGACCTTGGACCCGGCCGCCGCCGCGGCGCCCAGCTGGAACTGCGACACGAGCTGCACCAGCTCGTCCGATTCCTGCGCCAGCGCGTGCGTCGCGGCCGTCGATTGCTCCACCATCGCGGCGCTCTGCTGCGTGCCCTGGTCCATCTGGTTGATGGCGGTGTTCACCTGCTGCAACCCGGTCGCCTGCTCGCGCGCCCCGACCGCGATGTCGGCGATCACCGTGTTCATCTCGGCGATCTGAGCGGCGATGCGCGCCAGGGCCTCGCCGGCCCTGCCGACCAGGTCGACCCCTTGCTCCACCTGCGTGCTCGAGGTCGAGATCAAGGCCTTGATCTCCTTCGCAGCCTCGGCCGAGCGTTGCGCCAAGGCACGCACCTCCGAGGCAACCACCGCAAAACCGCGACCCGCATCGCCCGCCCGCGCCGCCTCGACCCCCGCGTTCAAGGCCAGCAGATTGGTCTGGAAGGCGATCTCGTCGATCACCCCGATGATCTGCCCGATCTGCTGTGAGGACTTCTCGATGCCGCCCATCGCCTGGATGGCCTCGCGCACCACATCCCCGCTCTTCTCCGCGTCGATCTTGGCGGTCGACACCACCTCGCGCGCATGCACCGCACCCTCCGCGGTCTTCTTCACCGTGGCGGTGATCTGGTCCAAGGCCGCAGCCGTCTCCTCCAGGCTCGCAGCCTGCTGCTCGGTGCGCCGCGACATGTCGTCGGCGGCCCGCGAGATCTCCTCCGTGCCGGCCTTGATGCCGTCGCTGTTCGAGCGGATGGTCAGCAGCGTCTGCTGCAGCTTCTCCACCGAACGGTTGAAGTCCAGCCGCAGCTTGTCCACCTTCGCCTGGAACGGCGTCTCGATGCGGAAGGCGAGATCGCCGCTCGCCAGATGCTCCATGCCTTCGCCCAGAGCATCGGTCGCAAACTGCAAGAGCCGCGCCTCCTCGGCCTTCTCGGCCTCATGCGCCGCGCGAGCTCCCTCAGCCTGACCGCGCACCGTCCCAGCCTCGGCCTCGAGCCGGGCCTTCTCCAGCGCCGCGTCCTTGAACACCTGCACGGCCTGCGTCATGCGGCCGATCTCGTCATCGCTGTCGACCGCGGGCAGATCGACATCGCTCTTGCCCTCGGCCAGCGACACCATGGCCGTGCTCAACTCGTCGAGACGGCGCGACAGGCCGAGCACCACGACGCCGGCGAGGCCGCCGATGGCGAGCAGGAACGCCAGAGCGATGGCGCTCGAGACGTAGACCCTCTGCCAGATTTGGGAGCTGATGTCGTCGATGTAGACGCCGGTGCCGAGCGTCCACTTCCAAGGAGCGAACCACTTGACGTAGGACAGCTTCGGCGAGGGGTGGTCCAGCGACGCACCAGGCTTGGCG
>JBIOEJ010000225.1:0-5629 GCA_044445965.1 Hyphomicrobiales bacterium | reverse complement strand
GCAAGCAGGAGGCGATCGCAGCCCATATGTCGATATTGGCGAGATCGACGACGAACTTGCAGGCCAAAACGGCCGCGCCCCTTCGGGGTTTGGACGAAATGGCCATCTGGTGCGTCGAAAGCCTCGCCGATACCGGAGTATCGGCATCGATTTTCTCCTGCCAGCTGGCCGTTTCGTCTCAAATCCCGGCTCACGCGATGTATGTCAACACGCCCTAGCTTGACGGCATGCACCCGACACGCAAGATCAACGCGTTCGATCGGGAGAGCCGTCGCATGAGCGCCTATGATCCAAGCAACATCTTCGCCAAGATCCTGCGCGGCGAAGTGCCATCCCATAAGGTGCATGAGGACGAGCACAGCTTGGCCTTCATGGACATCATGCCGCGCGCGGCCGGCCATACCTTGGTGATCCCGAAATCGCCTGCCCGCAATATTCTCGATGCGCCGGCGGACGTTTTGTCGCGCACTATCCTGACGGTGCAGCGTGTCGCCAGGGCCGCCAAGATCGCCTTCAAGGCGGACGGGATCACGATCTCGCAATTCTCCGAGCAGGCGAGCGGCCAGGTGGTGTTCCACCTGCATTTCCATGTCCTTCCCCGCCACAACAATGTCGCGTTGCGGCCTGCGCACGCCAATATGGAGGCGAACGAGACGCTTGCGGCCAACGCGGCGAAGCTGCGCGCCGCCCTTGCCGAGCTCGACGCCCGAGCTTGAGCCCCGTCGGCTCACCATCTTGTGCTCGGCCGGACCGAGCACCTAGATGATAGAGGCGGCCACGCCGCCGGGTTGCTCGGCGATGTCGACCGGCACCCGCCTTCCGAGTGAACCTTGATGATCCCCTTCCTGCTCGGCCTTGCGATCTGTCTGATCATCTGGAGCGCGGGGCGCGGCCTGATCCGCATTCCGCCGGGTTCCATCGCCCGTCTCGCCCGCAAGTCGAGCGTCGTCGCTTGTGTCGGGATCGCCCTCCTATTTGCATTGCGCGGGCATCTCGAAATCTCCGCGCTGGCGCTCGGAATGGCTTGGTGGCTCAACGGAACAGGCGAATTTCCGAGCTTGCGCTTCGGCGGCAAGACGTTCGGCGGATTCGGCGGCTCCGCCGCGGGCGCGGTCTCGACCTTGCGCACGGCGATGATCGAGATGCGCATCGACCATGCGACAGGCACCATGCGCGGCACGGTGCTCGCCGGCGCATTCGTCGGCCGCGAGCTCGAGCTGATGACGCAGGCCGACCTCTCCGCCCTGGCCCAGGAATGCGATAAGCTCGATGCGGAAGGAGCGAGACTGCTACAGGCTTATCTTGACCGCCGCTTCGCCAGACGGCGTGAAGACGCATATGCTGACGCAGACCCTGGCCCCGCTCGGCGCCGGCCGAACGCGATGACGGCGGAGGAGGCCTATGAGGTTCTCGGCCTTGCGCCGGGCGCCCCCGACGAGGCGGTCCGCCGGGCCTATAGAGACCTCATGAAGAGGCTGCATCCCGACCAGGGCGGCTCGACTTATCTTGCCGCCCGCGTCAATCAGGCCCGAGACGTTTTGTTGAACCGGCATCGCTGATACTCCACACGCGATGGGCTTCGATAATGGCGCGGGTCAGCTCCGCGTCGCGAAGCAGGCGAATCCGTTCCTCTTGAGCACCTTGCAAGCCGCTTGGGCCGCGTCCTCGTCGAAACCGGCAAAGCGGGCACGGAACAGGGTCGTGCCATCCTTGGTCACCTTCTCGGTGAAGGATTCGGCCTTCGCCAGCACATTCGGGCCGCTGGTCTTGGCGCGCTCGAGGAGCTCGGTCGCCTTGCTCTCCTCCGGTATCGCGCCGAGTTGGATCATCCAGCCGAGACGCGGCGAGAACTTCGGGCGCGCGGAGATGGAGGCGGTCGCGGCATCGTCCGGTAGGCGTGCCGTCAGCGCTTTCCCCGCCTCCTCGCCGGCCGCGCCCGCCTTGGTCCCTGCGTTCTTGGCAGGCCCTTCCTTGAGGGCGGGCTCCGGCTTGGCAGGCTCGAGCTTGGCGAGAATGGCCTTGGGGGCATCCGGCGTCTCCGGCGGGATCGGGGCAGTCGCTGCGACGGGAAGCGGCCTTGCGGGCAAGCGATCGGTGAACACCTTGGTAGCGGCGGGGGCGGCGGCATCCGCCACCGGACCCGTCGTCGGTGGCTCCTGGCGCTCCGCAGCCGCTTGCACAAGCTTGCTGGCGACGCTCCAGCGCGGCGCGGACGGCGTCGTCGTCGAGGCATAAGCCTGGATCGTCGCGGGCAAATGCGCGTCTTCGGCGGTGGCCGCGGAAGCGAATTCCGGCGGCTTCACGGGAGGCCGTGCGGGAGCCGAGGCTTCGGCGACGACCGCGGGCTTGGCGCGCTGCGAGGCTTCGGCCAAGGCCGGCGCCGTGTGCTCGCCGGCGGAGGCCGCTTCGAGATGGTCCTCGATGAGGTTCGCCATGGTGCGATCGCGCGAAGCCGCCGAGGCGCCGCCGAGTACGACGGCGACGATCTGACGGCCATCGCGGCGCACATTGGTCATCAGGTTAAAACCGGACGCGCGCGTATATCCTGTCTTGATGCCGTCCACGCCCTCGATGCGTCCGAGCAGATGGTTGTGGTTCCGCATCGCCACGCCGCCATAATAGAAGCTGCGCGTCGCAAACAGCGGATAATAACGTGGGAAGCGCTCTTGAATGGCGCGCGCCAGGATGGCGAGATCATAGGCCGTGGTGACCTGATCGTCGTCGGGCAGGCCCGAGGCGTTGACGAAATGCGTGTCGTTCATGCCGAGCGCGCGCGCCTTGCGCGTCATCAGCTCGGCGAAGGCTTCCTCGCTGCCGCCGATCTGCTCGGCGATCGCGACCGCCATGTCGTTGGCGGATTTCGTGACCACCGCCTTGATCGCGTCGGAGACGCTGATCGTGTCGCCCGGGTCGAGGCCGAGCTTCGTCGGCGCCATCGATGCGGCATGCTCGGAAACGCGAAGCTGCGTGTCCATCGTCATGGCGCCGCGCTCCAGCTGCTCGAACAAGAGATAGAGCGTCATCACCTTGGTGATCGAAGCAGGATGGCGCGGCGCCTTGGCTTCAACGGAGTAAAGCACCTTGCCGGCTTTGGCGTCGACCACGATCGCCGAGAACGGGGGGTGATAGGCTCCTGCGCCGACCCGGTGGAAGCGGTGGAAGCGAGAATGATGGCGTGCCTCGGCGGGCGCCGTCGCAACCACGGCCGTGACAATCGCCAGCCCCAGCGATGCCGCGATGCCGATGGCAAATCGGCGCCTCTGTCCTACGCCAAGCAGCCACATACTCTAAACCCCACTCTAGACGGCTCCCCGCCCGAAGGCGTGGGCGCGCCGTGTCGGGCGCGCCACGTCAGGACTTTTATGACGAATGGAGTTACGCCCCGGTTAAGGGCAGGATCGAGAGAATTTTGTGCACCGCACAAATTTCTCTTGACTTGATTGTGCGGCGCACCTAAATGGTGATCATTGGCGCGGGTTGGGTACGCGGCGCCGGATAATGTCGATCAGTCCCACATGGGTGGGTGGAAAGGATAGAACGATGTTTGCGCAATATGAGGACTTCCAGAAATTCGGTAAGCAGGGCTTTGACGCGGCCCTCAAGAATTTCGGCACCATGTCGAAGGGCTTCCAGGCGATTGCCGGCGAGGTCGCCGATTTCTCGAAGAAGCAGTTCGAGGCGAGCTCCGCCGCTTTCGAGAAGCTCGTCGGCGTGAAGACGCTCGACAAGGCCGTCGAGGTGCAGGCCGATTTCGCGAAGCAGGCTTTCGAGGGCTTGGTCGCTCACTCGACCAAGGTTGGCCAGCTCGTCAGCAATCTCACGAAGGAAGCGGTGAAGCCGGTCGAGACCGCAGTCGCGCAGGCGACCGCGAAGGCCTCCAAGTAACTTCTTCTTCGTCCGAAGACCGACCAAGAGCCCGGCCCTCGCGCCGGGCTTTTTGTTGAGCGGGAGCCGCGACCGCTTCGCGTCGAGCTGCGGCCGGCAGGAGCGAGCGGGTCCGCCGAAGCTGCGTCGGGCCATCGACGGAATTTGCCGCAGCCCCTCAACTGCGCCTTCTCGCATCAGCCCCAATCCCGTCTCTTTCCCGTGGCTCACTCGCCAATGAGAGAGGCTGGGGACTGGCGAAACGATTCTCGCTGTCTTAAGTTTCCTTCAAGAGCGCGATCGGTCATCATCGCGGCTCTCGATGTTCATAGGCTGGGAGCGGACGCGGCGACGATGCATTCGACCTTCCACTTGGCGCCGAACGCTGCGAGGCCCAATCGGGTCGTACGCGCCGCTTCGAGGAGCAGCGGGGAGGGCAATGGCGGTTCGGGAACGGCGGTCGTCACCAAGACGAAACCGCGCATCAAAAGGCCGAACATGTATCGCGTGCTGCTGCTGAACGACGACTACACGCCGATGGAATTCGTCGTGCATGTGCTCATTCGCTTCTTCAACAAGAATCAGGAAGACGCGACCCGCATCATGCTGCATGTTCATCAAAACGGTGTGGGGGAGTGTGGCGTCTACACCTATGAGATCGCCGAGACCAAGGTAACGCAGGTGATGGATTTCGCGCGCAAGCACCAGCATCCTCTGCAATGCGTCATGGAAAAGAAGTAGCCGACAACGGAGCTGGAATTGCCCTCTTTCTCGCGCAACCTCGAACAAGCCTTGCATCGGGCGCTCGCTCTCGCCAATGAGCGGCGCCATGAATATGCGACGCTCGAGCATCTCCTGCTCGCGCTCATCGACGACCAGGACGCGGCCGCCGTGATGCGCGCCTGCAATGTCGATCTCGAGCAGCTCAAGGCCAACCTCACCGACTATATCGATACGGAGCTGAAGAACCTCGCCGGCTCCGGCCGGGAGGAGTCGAAGCCGACGGCAGGCTTCCAGCGCGTCATCCAGCGGGCGATGATCCATGTACAATCCTCCGGCCGCGAGGAGGTGACCGGCGCCAATGTGCTCGTCGCCATCTTCGCCGAGCGCGAGAGCCACGCCGCCTATTTCCTGCAAGAGCAGGACATGACGCGCTATGACGCGGTCAACTATATCAGCCACGGCATCGCCAAGCGCGCCGGCGCGAGCGATGCGCGTCCGCCCAAAGGCGTGGATCAGGAGCGCGAGGAACGCAGCGAGAATGGCGGCGGCGAGCCGAAGGAGGGCCGCTCGAAGAAGAACGAGGCGCTACAGGCCTATTGCGTCAACCTCAACAAGAAGGCCGTCGATGGCAAGATCGACCCGCTGATCGGCCGTGAGCTCGAGGTGCAACGCACTATCCAGGTTCTCTGCCGGCGGCAGAAGAACAACCCGCTGCTCGTCGGCGATCCCGGCGTCGGCAAGACCGCGATCGCCGAAGGGCTCGCGCGCAAGATCGTGCGCGGCGAGGTGCCGGAGGTCCTGCGCGACGCGACCGTGTTCTCCCTCGACATGGGCACCTTGCTCGCCGGCACGCGCTATCGCGGCGATTTCGAGGAGCGTCTGAAGCAGGTGATCAAGGAAATCGAGGCGCATCCGAAAGCCATCATGTTCATCGACGAGATCCACACGGTGATCGGCGCCGGCGCCACCTCGGGCGGAGCGATGGACGCCTCGAACCTGTTGAAGCCGGCCCTTGCCGCGGGAACGCTGCGCTGCATCGGCT
>JBIOEJ010000224.1:0-5690 GCA_044445965.1 Hyphomicrobiales bacterium | reverse complement strand
GGAGTGGGGGGCAATGGCCGGGCGCATTCACCCCTCTCCCGCCTCGATTTCATCGTGGCACCCTCGCCCGCGAGGGGAGAGGGTAAGCGCGCCATCGCCGCTCCATATTTCCCACCGCCGTCGAAGATGTGTGAATCTCGTAGCCCACGAGGGGAGAGGGTGGAACACCCAGCGCAGATGCGCGTGACAGTGCCTTCGCGGGGATGAGCGGAGATAGCGCAAAAAAAACAAAAGACTTAAGAAGGAAGGGATCACCATGTCGCAAGCTACCGCCTATCTCGATACGATGATCGACACGCCCGATAGGCAGCGCATTCGCCGCAGGGCGATCGTCTCCTGCGCGGTCGGCAACTTCGTCGAGCTGTTCGACTTCCTGATCTTCGGCTTGTTCGCCGCGCAGATCGGCGCCAATTTCTTTCCGAACACCGATCCCATGGCCTCGCTGCTCGCGAGCTTCGCCACTTACGGCGTCGGCTTCTTCATGCGGCCCGTCGGCGCCATCGTGATCGGGGCGCTCGGCGACCTCAGGGGGCGCAAGGTGGCGCTGGTGCTCACCGTCGGCATGATGGCGTTGGCGACGGCCTTGACCGGCCTCATCCCGCCCTATGCCTCGATCGGCATAGCGGCTCCGATCCTCCTCGTGCTGTGTCGCCTGGTGCAGGGCTTCTCGACGGGGGGCGAATGGGGCGGGGCCGCGGCCTTCCTGGTCGAATACGCACCGCCCGGCAAGCGCGGCTTCATCGGCTCGATGCAGCAATTCAGCGTCGGGCTCGCCTTGATCACGGGCACCCTCTGCGCCTATCTCTTGAACCATCTGCTCGACAAGGAGCAGATGGTCTCCTGGGGCTGGCGCATCCCCTTCATCCTGGGCTTCCTGCTCGCCCCGATCGGCCTTTATCTGCGCTCGAGGGTCTCCGAGTCTCCGGCCTATGACCGCACTGTGGCGCAGCACGGGACCAGCTCCTCGCCGGTCGGCGAAAGCCTCACCACCTATTCGGGGCCCGTGCTCGCCGCCTTCGGCCTGGCGATCATCGGTACGGTCGGCAATTACATCTTCAACATCTTCATGCCGAGCTTCGCCGCCGGCCAGCTCGGCATCCCGGCCGATACCGCCTACTTTTCGACGACCGTCGCGGCCGTGATCTTGACGGTCCTCACCCCGGTGACGGGCTGGCTCTCCGACAAGATCGGGAGAAAGCCGATCCTGCTCGTCTCGGCGATCGGCTATCTCATCCTCGCCTATCCGTTGTTCCTGCTGGTGACCGGGACGAAGAGCGGCCTGGCGCTGATGCTCACCCAAGGCATCTCGGCGGTGCTGCTCGCCATGTACGCGGGACCGCTCTGCGCCATCTTGAGCGAGCTGTTCCCGACCAAGGTGCGCTTCACGGCGCTGTCGATCGGCTATGGCCTTGCGGTCACCATCTTCGGCGGCCTCGCGCCCCTCATCGCGACCTTCCTGGTCCAGCGCACCGGCAGCCCGATCTCGCCCGCGGCCTTCGTCGTCTTCGGGGCGATCATCTCGGCGGCGACCCTCATCGCCATCAAGGATCCGACCAATGCTCCGCTCGACTGACGAAGAGGTCCGCTCCGCGCCGGGCGGTGCTCCGGAGCGCAGGCCCGCCGGCTTCTGCGACCCGGTGACCCTGGAGATCGTGCGCGGCGCCATTCGCGCCACGCAAGCCGAGATGGAGGCGCTGATCGAGCGCACCGCCATCTCGGCCTTCATCCGCGAGAAGAAGGATTTCTACACCTCGCTCTTCGATGCTGAGGGCGTGATGGCGGTCGGCTCCAACATGCCGGTCTTCGGCGATATGAGCGGCTCGGTGTTCAAGCGCTTCGCGCCGGACACCATGATGCCCGGCGATCTCTACTGGTACAGCGACTGCTACGAATCGACCGGCGCCGTCTCCCATTCGAACGATCAGGTGCTGATCGCGCCGGTCTTCCGTGAAGGGCGGCGTTGCGCCTTCGTGATGAGCTGGGCGCATTTCGCCGATATCGGCGGCATGCGCGCGGGCTCGATCAGCCCCGAGACCACCGATATCTTCCAGGAAGGCATCATCGTGCCTGCCACCAAGCTGATCGATCAGGGACGGACCAACGAGGCGGTGCTGCGGATCTTCCACCGCAATTCGCGCTATCCGGACCAGAGCCGCGGCGATATGCGGGCCCTGATGGCGAGCGTCGAGCTCGGCGTGAAGCGGGTCGAGGAGATATTGGCGCGCTTCGGCGCCGACGTGGTCGAGGACGCGCTGGCGCAATTGCTGGCGCGCACCAGGCGCATCGTGCGCGAGCGGCTCGCCGCGACCTTCCCCTACGGCACGCATCGCTTCACCGATGCCATCGATTCGGACGGCCACGGCAACGGCCCCTTCCGCATCCGCCTGGCGCTGACGCGCGAGCGAGGCCAAGGAGGCCAAGCCGGCCAAGGCGGCGAGGATCGTTTCATCTTCGACGCCAGCGAGACCGACGATCAGTCGCCCGGCCCGGTGAACTTCCTGATGAATCCGGGCGTGCCCGGCATGGCGCTCGGCCTTTATTATCTCGGCGGCGATGCCGGCCAGGTCTGCAATGCCGGCGGGCCGCTGGCGCTCGACGAAGTGATCCTGCGCGAGGGATCGCTGCTGGCGCCGCGCTTCCCGGCCCCGCTCGGCATGCGCGGCCTCACCATGATGCGCGTGCTCGCGGCCCTGATGGGTCTCGTCAGCGTCGCCGGCGGCAAGGGGCCGGCCGCCCATTCGGCCTATGTCATCACCTTGATGCGCGGCACGTTCACGGATGAGCAAGGCAGGAAGCAGCCCTTCCTGCTCGCCGACGGCATCGGCGTCGGCTATGGGGCGAGGCCCTTTGCCGACGGCATCGACGCCGTCTATTTCGTGGCGCAGGAGAATTATCCGGTCGAGTTCCTGGAGCTCGGCTACCCGGTCAGGCTGCGTCGCTACGGCATCGTCAAGGACAGCGGCGGACCGGGGAGGTTCCGCGGCGGCTGCGGCATCGTGCGCGAATACGAGATCCTCGCCGACGAAGCCGTGCTCGCGATCCGCATCGACGGCGTGAAGAACCCGCCTTGGGGCATTGCTGGCGGCATGTCGGGGGGCTCCGGCCGCGCCGTCCTCAATCCCGGCACGCCGCAAGAACGTGTGCTGGCGCCGCTCTCCGACGGCAACCTGCTCGCGCGCGGCGACATCCTGCGCATGGAAACCGGCGGCGGGGGCGGCCATGGGCACCCCTTCGATCGCCCCGCCGAGGCCGTGCTCGAGGATGTGCTCGGCGGCTTCGTCGGCGAGGAGGCCGCGGCGAAGCATTACGGCGTCGCCATGAAGGGCGACGCGGTCGATGCCGCCGCGACCGCGGCGCTGCGCGCCGAGCGCAAGCCTGGAGGCGCCTTCCACCGCAACGAGTATGTCGATGTCCTTGTCTGAATCGTTGCCCGAGCGGCCCTCGCCGGAGCCTTCGCTCGCCGTCGCCGTCGATATCGGCGGCACCTTCACCGATGTGACTTTGCAGGATCCGGCGAGCGGCCGTGCCTGGCGCGCCAAGACGCCGAGCCTGCCCGCCGATCCGTCGCAGGCCTTCCTCGACGGCGTGCGGCTCGCCCTGGAGCAGGCCGGGCGCGACCCCGGTGAGGTCGGGCGCGTGCTGCACGGCACGACGGTTGCGACCAACATGATCCTCGAGGGCAAGGGCGCGCGCACCGCGCTCGTCACCACCTTGGGGTTTCGCCATGTGCTGGAGATCGGCCGGCAGGACATTCCGCGGCACGTCAATCTCTATGCCTGGGTCAAGCCGAAGCGGCCGGTGCCTGCCTCTCGCGTCCTCGAAGTGCGCGAGCGCGTCGGCGCCGGCGGCGTGGTGCTGGAGAAGCTCGACGAGGCGAGCGTGCACGCGGCCGCGGCCGCGCTGCGGCGCCTCGAGGTCGATGCGGTCGCGATCTGCCTGCTGCACGCCTTCGCCAATCCGGCCCATGAGCGGCGCGTCGCCGAGCTGTTGCGCGAGGCCCTGCCCGGCGTCGCGGTGACGGCTTCGACCGATGTCCTGCCGGTGGTGCGCGAATATGAACGCTCGCTCGCCACCATCCTCAACGCCTCGGTCATGCCGGGCGTGGCGACCTATGTGCGGCGCCTCGAGCAGCGCCTCGAGGCTGCCGGCATCGCCGCGCCGCTGCTCTTGATGCAGTCGAATGGCGGCGTCGCCGGCGCGCGGACCATCAGGCGCGCGCCCGCCTTGACGGTGCTCTCCGGCCCGGCCGCCGGCGTGGTCGGGGCGCGCGACGTGGCGGCTGCTTGCGGCATCGCCGACATCATCACCGTCGATATCGGGGGCACCAGCGCCGACATCACGCTGATCAAGGGCGGGCAGATCGGCCTCACCCAGCACGGGCAAATCGGCGATTGGCCGCTGCTCATGCCCATGGTCGACATGGTGACCATCGGGGCAGGCGGCGGCTCGATCGCGCGCGTCGCCGAGGCGACGCTCACCGTCGGCCCGCAAAGCGCCGGCGCCGAGCCCGGCCCCGCCGCCTATGGCCGCGGCGGCACCGAGGCGACGGTCACGGACGCCCATCTGGTGCTCGGCCAATTGCCGGAGCGGCTGCTGGGCGGACGCATGAGGCTCGATCGCGCTTGCGCCGAACGGGCGGTGAACGAACGTGTCGCGCTGCCGCTCGGGCTGTCGCTCCATGATGCGGCGCGCGGCATGCTGGCCATAATCGACAGCAATATGGTAGGCGCGATCCGCGTGGTGTCGGTCGAGCGCGGCCATGATCCGCGCGATTTCACCTTGGTCGCCTTCGGCGGCGCCGGCCCCCTGCATGGCTGCGCGCTCGCCGATCTGCTCGGCGTCAGGACCGTGCTCGTCCCGCCGGCGCCCGGCGTGCTCTGCGCCGAGGGTTTGCTCGCAGCCGATCTCAAGGCCGAGTTCAACCGCACCTTGCCGAAGGCCGGCAAGATCGAGGCCGAAGGCGCCGAACGGGTCTATGCCGAGCTCGAAGAGGAGGCGCTGGCCTGGTTCGACGAGGAGGGCGTCGCTCCCGCCGATCGCAGCCGCAAGCGGGCGGCGATGCTGCGCTATCACGGTCAGGGCGGCGAGCTGACCGTGCCTTGGGGCGGGGACGCGGCCGGCACCGAGGCGGCCTTCATCGAGGCCCATGCGGCGCTCTACGGCTTCACGCTCGAGGCACAAATCGAGCTCGTCACCGTCAGGGTCGAGGCGTCGGGGCGCATGCCCGATCCGGTCCGCCCGAAGCTCTCGGCCGGGAAGGGCGCCGCGATATCGGAGCGGCGGCAAGTCCATTTCGCGGCCGGGACGCGCGAGGTGCCGGTCATCGATCGCGACCAGCTCGGGGCCGACGACCGCTTCGCAGGTCCCGCCATCGTCACTCAGCTCGACGCCACGACGCTCGTCCCGCCCGGTTGGGGCGGCGAAGTGCATCCATCGGGAGCGCTGTTGCTGAGGAGGGAGTGGGCGGGCCATCCATGCCCGGCCGAGGAGGATGAAGCTGCGATTGCGCCTCATGTCCTCCCGCCGAGAGCTGCAACGCACACCTAGCTACTTTCTGGCGCAAAAATGAGAGGCTTTGACCTCTCGGCTATGTAGTGGTGGAATCTGAGGAGACTGCAAGAGTGGACGGCTTGCCCTCGCCCGCTGGTTCGCTTGCCCCTCGATGAAGGAGCTCCGCTTCGATCCCCTTC
>JBIOEJ010000223.1:0-5704 GCA_044445965.1 Hyphomicrobiales bacterium | reverse complement strand
TCTCCAGCCGGCGGGCGTGATAACTGTCAGTAGCGATATCCATACTGACAGTCAGCTACGATAAGGCCCCTCCCGCAAGACGGCCTTCACCGTAGGGATACGATTGCCAAGACATGGCCGTCGTCGTTCTGCCACAGGATGTCCGCCTCCCCATCACACCAACGGCCGGTGGCGATCACTCGCCACCGGCCGTCGGGCAATCGAAACCTCTAGAGGTTCAGGCGTGAGCCGGGAGTATATGCCAGGCCGGGTTCCCGGAATTGCCGAGGTCTTTCGAATCGATCACCGATCCACCGTTCATGTCCCATAGCCAGACATGGCCGTCGTCGTTCTGCCACAGGATGTCCGATTTGCCGTCGCCGTTGTAGTCACCCGTCCTGGCGACATGCCAAGCCGGGTTGCCGGCATTGCCGAGGTCGAACGAGCCGACGACCGAAGCGTTGCTCATCTCCCATTCCCAGACATGGCCGTCATCATTCTGCCAGATGATGCCCGAATTGCCGGCGCCGAAGCTCCCCGTCGCCACGACGTGCCAGGCCGGGTTTCCGGCATTGCCCAGGTCTTTCGAATCGATCACCGAGCCGCCGTTCATGTCCCATAGCCAGACATGGCCGTCATCGTTCTGCCAGATGATGTCGGATTTGCCGTCGCCGTTGAAATCGCCGGTCGCGACGACATGCCAAGCCGGATTGCCGGCATTGCCGAGATCGAAGGAGCCGATGACCGAGCCGTTGTTCATCTGCGATTCCCAGACATGGCCGTCATCGTTCTGCCAGAGGATGTCGGACTTGCCGTCGCCGTTGAAGTCGCCCGTCGTGACGACATGCCAGGCCGGGTTGCCGGCGTTGCCGATGTCTTTCGAATCGATCACCGAGCCGCCGTTCATATCCCATAGCCAGACATGGCCGTCGTCGTTCTGCCATAGGATGTCCGACTTGCCGTCGCCGTTGAAGTCGCCCGTCGTCGCGGCATGCCAGGCCGGATTCCCGCTATTGCCGAGATCGTTGGAGCCGACGACCGAAGCGTTGCTCATCAGCCATTGCCAGACATGGCCGTTATCATTCTGCCATAGGATGTCCGTCTTGCCGTCGCCGTTGAAATCGGGGTTCGTCGGCCCGCTCGGGTTGTTCGGAAACCCCGTCCCCGACCGCGTAAAGCCGAGGATGTCCATCTGAATGAGGTCGGCCGTCGTGAGACCGCTCGTGACGCCGACAGTCTCATTGAAGGGGTCGGTTCCCTGCACTCCACCATTGAGAAAATCGCCGGGGTCCGAATTGCTGCCGTAATCGGCTATTTCCGTCGCCCCGCCATCGATCGACATATAGGCCGCGGTCGCCGGGATGGCACCTCCGAAGACGCGGTTTCCCGAGCCGTTTTCGTTGAAGCGGAACAGGTCGAAGCTGGTCCCGGCGATGCGCCCCATGGCGTGGGTGAGCTCGTGAAGGGCGCCGGCAAAGAGAACACCGCCGGTGAAGGCGGTCCCCATGCCGACCGCGCCGTCGAGACGCGCGTCGTTGCCGGCCAAGCCCCCGAACGCTTTGTATTGGGCAGAACTGAAGAGCCAATTCCCATTATGGCCCGCCAGGTCCGTGACGTTCGGCACGTCGTTGGCGTAGGCCGTTTGTTGGTCCGCGGAGGTCTGATGCGAGATCAGCTCGTTCCTGAGGAACTGGTAGCTCGAGACAAACCCTTGCCCATCGACGCCGTTGAAATCGATATTGCCCTCGGAGGTGTTCTGATTGGGCAATGCACCGCCCAAGAACTCGCCATAGCCGACCGCAATGTTGATCGTGATATTATTGGTATATGCCGCATCGATCGCATCGGCGGCCGCTCGCATCCCATCCCTGAAGCTCTGCGGTGCGCCTTGAGCTTGCGCGTCAAATTCCAGATTGATGAACATGATTCTCGGTCCCTTGCTGATGGCTCAGTTTGCCACTGTCACGCGATCAGAAAACCAAAGCGCTCGAGGTTTTCCGGTTTTGGTTCCCATCCGGAACAGTCGAAGCATCATCGACACGACCGATCCCGCATCGTGGTAGAAATCCGGCACTTGCGAAGCCGAACACCGAGACGGCAACCCTCTCTTGCCGCGAGGTATCGGGATCACCGGACTGTCGACGGTAATCAACTCTTTCGACCTTTCCGAATCGAACATTAAAAAACCGTTAATGTCAATCCTCGACCCTGATCCAAGGGTTCCCGCCTTGCGCCGCGGCACCGCCCAGCCGACGCTGTTTCGGCCTTCGCCGATCCACTTGTCGACGAGGGCGATGAACTCGCGAACCGCCCCCAAAGCTCGAGGCCATCATCGGTCCCTAAAGCGTGGCAGCAGGGCCATCGGCGCGAACCGATCCGTCAGGCTTGGACGCTGAGCTGCCGAGGACCCTCGCCGCGCTGCCGGATCTCCCACATCATCGCGTAGGCCGCCTCCAGATGGCGCCGGCAGCGATCGGTGTCGAACAGCGGACATAGCGTTCGATTGTGCTCGAGCTTGCGGCGAACCGCGCCCATCTGCGCAGGATCGGTCGCGAGCTTCAACGCCAGGCTGCGATACTCATCGAGACTCGCGGTGGCGAGCTCGGGCAAGCCCACCGCGCGCACCAGGCTCGTTCCGACGCGGCCCGGAAAAGTGCTGCCGGTCACGGTCAAGAGCGGCAGCCCGGCCCAGAGCGCATCGCTCCCGCTCGCATGCGCGTTGTAGGGCTGCGTGTCGAGGAAGAGGTCGGCGAGCCGATGACGCGCGAGGTGATCTTGATATCCGGCCCGCTCGGCGAACACGATGCGGGCGGGATCGACGCCGCGGGCCTGCGCCGCATTGCGCAGATTCCTGACCGCATCATCGTTGTCGCGCAGCAACCACAAGACGCTCCCCTCGACCGCGCGTAAAAGCTCCATCCAGACATCGAACATCGCCTGGCCGATTTTCCAGCCGTTGTTGAAGCAGCAGAATACGAATCCGGTGGCCGGCAGGCCCACCGCCTGGCGGCTCGGCGTTTCCGGCGCGATGGCGCGCTTGGCGTCGTTGACCTGGTAGCACTCGGGCAAATGCACGATCTTCTCGCTGTAGTAAGGCTGCTGATCGAAGGGCAGGACGATGGGGTCGGCGATGATGTAGTCGATGAAGTCGCCGCCCATCGTGCCGGGATAGCCCAAGTAATTCGCTTGGATCGGTGCGGGCCGATGCGCGAAGACCTCGGGCCGGCTGTGCTGGGTGTAACCGGTGAGATTGACGGCGATGTCGATCTCCGCCTCGCGCAGCATCTTCGCCACCGCGCGGTCGTCCATGGCGCGCGCATCATGGAAGCGGTCGAAGGCCTTGACGAGCCGGGCGCGCATCTCGCTGCGGTCGTCGGGCCCGAAGGAGACCCCGAGGAGCTCGAAGCGGCTCCTGTCGTGAAGCTCGAACAAGCCCGCCATCAGATAGGCCGTCGCATGGCGGAGAAAGTCACCCGAGAGATAGGCGATGCGGAGCTTCGGGTGGCGATAGCGGGTGCCCTGCCACAAGGGCGCGGGGCGGAACGGGATCTTGTGGCGGATGTATTTGCGGGCGCATTTCCATTGCGTCAGGGCGGAGACCGGATAGCCCAGGAGCGCAAAGGGCGGGACGAGGGCGCTCCCCCCATCGATTTGCGCCTCGAGCGCGCGAGCCACCTGGCCCGCGGTCGTCCAGTCGCAGCAGTGCAGCGCCGCATGGGCGAGAAGGCCGAAGGCGAAAGGCTGATCCGGCTGCAAGGCGACCGCCCGTTTGAACGAGCCGAGCGCCTCCTGAGGCCGCCCCATCTCGAAGAGCGCATTGCCGCGACCGACATAGGCGTCGGCATAGCCGGGCTTCAAGGCGAGCGCGCGGTCGAAACTGACCAGCGCTTCATCGCGCCGCTTCAGCTCGGCGAGGGCGACGCCACGGCCGTGCAAGGCCTCCGCATGATCCGGTCTCAAGGCGATGGCGCAATCGAAGCTCGCCAGCGCCTCCTCGGGCCGTTTCAGATCACGCAAGACGTAGCCGCGATTGCTGTGAGGTTCCGCGAGGTTGGGTCTCAGCAGGATGGCGCGGTCGAAGCTTTCCAGCGCCTCCGCGGGCCGCTTGAGGTCACGCAGGGTGTTGCCGCGGTTGTTGTAGGCCCCCGCATAATCGGGCATCAGCGCGATCGCCCGGTCGAAGCTCGCCAGGGCTTCCTCGGGCCGCCCCAAGCCGCGCAAGGCGATGCCGCGATTGTTGTGGGCTCCGGCGAAATCCGGCGACAAGGCGATGGCGCGATCGAAGCTCGCCAGCGCTTCCTCCGGGCGCCTCAGATCGATGAGGGTCTTGCCGCGATTGTCATGGGCCGCGGCGTTGTCGGGGCTGAGCGCAATGCCGCGATCGAGGCTCGCCAGCGCCTCGGCCGGCCGCTTGAGCGCCGACAGGACATGGGCGTGGTTCCAATAGGCATCGACCGAACGAGGATTGGCGCGCAGCGCCGAGGCCAGCAGGCGCTGCGCCTCCTCGAGCTCGCCCTTCTGGGATTTCATGAAGGCCAGGAGGTGCAGGGCCTCGAAGTGATCGGGCGTCGAATCGAGGATCGACCGGCAGAGTTGCTCCGCCTCAGCGAATTTCCTTTCCTGGTGAAAGCGAAGCGCCTGACGCAGCTGAGCGGGAACATCCATGGGGAGCGCTCTCTCTTTGGTCTCGATACCGTCGATTGGTGCCGCCGCGCTTCTCCCCTCGACATGGCGCGCCACATGTCGCAGCAGTCTCTCGCTCGGGTGCCTCCGACGGCTTGGCGCATCACGATTTGGCCGCGACTTTAGTCGAGCCATACAAAAAGACAATTTCACGCCGATCTTGCCTATCGGCATTTCGACGAACTGGCGGGAGATAGAACATGCGGCTCGCTGCGGCACTCATTCTCTGCCTGGTCCCGATGTCCGGAGCCTATGGCCAGCAGGCCCAGAGCCCTTCGGACACCGAACGCATAAAGGCGCTCGAGCAGAAGGTTCAGGCGCTGGAGGCAAGCTTCGCGGGGCTTTCTCAAAAGCTCGACGCCGTCCAGCATTACCTTCCGAGGTCGTTTGCCGGGGTGCAGTCGCTCTCGGCTTCGAACCCGGAAAGCGTCGCCGATGTCTTTTGCCGCCGCCTCGGCTATTCGGGCTCGATCGCCACGAGGCTGGTGAAGGGGGAAGGCAACAAGGACGAGATGGTGACGACATGCATCCGCACGCAAGGGGTCCCGGCGAAGTAGCCCCGGCAGCTTGCAACGATCCACGGGAAGGAATCAGGTGAAACCGATATTTCGCTTCGGCCTCGCCGCCGTCGTCGCCATCGGCGCGGCGGCGCCATTTGCCGCACTGGCGCTGACCGCGCCCCCGGCTGCTCCGCAATCATCGGCGCTGCAGCCGGCCTTCGCCTGCAGAAGGCCAGCTTCGGTCGCCTGCATGCCCGGTACCCATGGTGTCCCGGGGGGCATCAACGCCCATGGCTGCCGGCGCCCCAGCCGCTGCGTCGCCGACGCCCAGACCCCGCCCTCGCCCGGGTCCCCCACCGCCTGCCCGCTGCCACCCTCGGTGGGCTGCATCCCGGGCACGCATGGCGTACCCGGCGGGACCGACGCCAATGGATGCCGGCTCCCGAGCGTCTGCGTCCCCGACTAGGGTGTGTTGAGATACAGCCCGTGGCCGGGACGCTGGTCGTTTTGGTCCGGCAAGCAGGAGGCGATCGCAGCCAATA
>JBIOEJ010000222.1:0-5706 GCA_044445965.1 Hyphomicrobiales bacterium | reverse complement strand
CCCTTGCGAGCTCCACAGGAAGCGCGCCGCGGCGGAGGCGGGGTCGCTGAATTCGTAGGATCCGGACATGCGGCAAAGCTCGCGCAAATCCGTGAATGATTGCTTGCCCGAACCCATAGGATTGCCGCGACCGCGCCTCGGGCCGCGCACCCGGGCCGGGCTTTGCTTGAAAATGCGCCTGCGAGGGGATAGAGCGGCGGCGGCTCTCGCGCCCAAGGGGCTTTGTCATGGCGCTCTCGCTTGCGGCTTTCGATACTGAGGATCTCGCGGTCATTTCCGCCCATCTTCAGGATGCGCGCCTGACGCTTGCGGACGTGGCCTATCTGCCGGCGCGCCTGCGCTTCGTCATGGTGTTCCATCGCAAATGCCGCGAGGCGCCCCCGGATATCGACGGGCGCTGCCATTCGGGCATGCATTTCGAGCGTGTCCTGTCGGCGAAGAATATCGGCTTCGACGTGACCGACAAGAGCCGTGTCCTCGATCTTCTCGCCATCACCTTCGAGCCGACGACACCCCCGGCCGGCATCGTGATGCTGCATTTCCTCGGCGGCGAGGCGATCAGGCTCGAGGTCGAGTGCCTCGAGGCCCTGATGAAGGACCTCGACGAGATGACGACTGCCGCAGCGGGTCTGGGGAGCGGCTGAAGCGCTGATGGCGCAGCGTCTCGATCTGACGGGGCCAGGCTTCGAGGAGAAGTTCCAGGCGCTGATCGCCATGAAACGCGAGGCTTCGGAGGATGTCGAGGTCGTGGTGGCGGCGATCCTGCGCGAAGTCGCCGAGCGGGGCGACGCGGCGCTGATCGAGTACTCGCTCAAATTCGACAGGCTCCGGCTGACGCCCGCCACCTTGCGGGTGGGCGAGGCCGAGATCGAGGCAGCGGTGCGCGACTGCCCGCGCCAAGCGCTCGACGCCCTCGGCTTCGCCAAGGAGCGGATCGAGGCTTTCCATCTGCGCCAACGGCCAAGGGACGATCATTTCACCGACGCTCTCGGCGTGCGCCTCGGGCTGCGCTGGACGCCGATCGAGGCGGTCGGGCTCTATGTTCCCGGCGGCACGGCGAGCTACCCGTCCTCGGTGCTGATGAATGCCGTCCCGGCCAAGGTCGCCGGCGTCGAACGCATCGCGATGGTCGCGCCGACCCCGGAAGGACGCCAGAACCCGCTCGTGCTCGCCGCCGCGAAGCTCGCCGGCGTCGACGAGATCTATCGCATCGGCGGGGCGCAGGCGATCGGGGCGCTCGCCTACGGCACGGCTTCGATCGCAAGGGTCGCCAAGATCGTAGGCCCCGGCAACGCCTATGTCGCCGCCGCGAAGCGCCGCGTCTTCGGTCTCGTCGGCATCGACGCGATCGCGGGCCCGTCCGAGGTGCTGATCCTCGCCGACAAGACGGCCGATCCCGATTGGGTGGCGCTCGACCTTTTGGCGCAGGCCGAGCATGACGCCGCCGCCCAATCGATCCTGATCACCGATGATGCAGCGCTGGCGGATAAGGTGGAGCAGCGCGTCGCGGCGCATCTCGCCCTGCTGCCGCGCGCCGCGATCGCCGGCGCGAGCTGGCGCGATTTCGGGGCCGTGATCCTCGTGCCGTCGCTCGCGCAGGCCATTGCGCTCGTCGATCGTCTGGCGCCCGAGCATGTCGAGATCGCCACCGACAGGCCAGAGCCCCTCGCCGCGCTGATCCGCAATGCCGGTGCGATCTTCCTAGGCCACCATACGCCGGAAGCGATCGGCGATTATGTGGGCGGCCCCAACCATGTGCTGCCGACGGCGCGCACCGCGCGCTTCTCCTCAGGCCTCGGCGTCCTCGATTTCATGAAGCGCACCACGCTCCTCGAGGCGACGGCGCAGGGCCTCGCCGGGCTCGCCTCCGCAGCCGTCACCCTCGCCGAGGCGGAGGGCCTCAGCGCCCATGCGGGCTCGATTTCCGCGAGGCTCGGGCGCAATTGAGAGCGTGTCCTCCGTGACGGGCGCCGAGGATGATCGCCATCAGCATCTCATTTCGGTCTCGCTCGACGAGGCCTCGATCGGCCGTTCGAACCCCGATCAGGAGCAGGAGCGCTCGATCGCGATCTTCGACCTGATCGAGCGCAACAGCTTCACCGTCCCCGGCCATCAGCGAGGCCCTTACCGGCTCGTCATCGCGCTCCACGAGAAGCAGTTGCTCTTGCAAGTCACCGAGGAGGACGGCGTACCGGTTATCGCCCATCTCTTGTCGCTCACGCCGCTGCGGCGCGTGGTCAAGGATTATTTCCTGCTTTGCGACAGCTATTACGGCGCCATCCGCACACGTTCGGCGTCGGAGATCGAGGCGATCGACATGGGGCGGCGCGCCCTGCATGACGACGCGGCTTCATTGTTGATGAAGAGGCTCGAGGGCAAGATCGAGATCGATTTCGACACGGCGCGGCGGCTGTTCACGCTGATCGCGGCGCTGCACTGGAAAGGGTGAGCCCGAGGTGGCGCTCCCCGCTCCCGAGCCGCGCCGGACGATCCAGTCCGTGCTGTTCGTATGCTCCAGCAACGCGATCCGCTCGCCCATGGCGGAAGCGATCACCAAGCATTTCTTCGGCCGCTCCCTCTATGTGCGCTCGGCAGGCGTGCTGGACGGCGAGAAAGACCCGTTCATGCTCGCCGCGCTCGACGAGATCGGCATCGATGCCAGCGCCCACAAGCCGCAGACGATCGAGGAGCTCGACGATTGGGAGGGGTTGAACTTCGACCTCGCCATCACCTTGAGCCCGCAGGCGCATCACCGCGCCCTCGAGCTCACGCGTACACTCTCGATCGAAGTGGAGTATTGGCCGACGCCGGATCCGAGCCTCGAGACCGGCTCGCGCGAGCGGGTGCTCGACGCCTATCGCGCCGTGCGGGACGGGCTCGAGGCGCGCATCGTCGAGCGCTTTCGAAGGTGAAGCCGCGATGAGCCATCCGCTGCCGGCCGCGCTGAAGACGGCGATCGAGGACTTCGCGAGCGGCCAGGTCCGCGCAGCGATCGCGAGGCGCGCCGCGCAAATCTCCGAGCAGTATCGCTCCGGCGGCGCCTCGCGCCAGGCGATCACCTCGCCGGCAGATGTCGCCGCCTATCTGCTGGCGCGAATGCCGGCGACCTTCGCGGCGGTGAGCGCCGCCTTGGACGCCGCGCGGCGACACATGCCCTCCTTCGAGCCAGCTAGCCTGCTCGATCTCTGCGCCGGCCCCGGCACCGCGAGCTTTGCCGCGCTCGCGCTGTGGCCGAAGCTCGGGGCGCTGACGCTGATCGACGTGAACCCTCTCCTGCTCGATGCGGCGCGCCGTCTCGGCGAGGCCGGCGCCATGCCCATGCGGGGCAAAGCCAGGCTGATCTGCTCCGAGCTCGGTTCGGCCTTCGGGCGCCTGCCGCGCGCCGACCTCGTGGTGATGAGCTATGCGCTCGTCGAGCTGCCCGAGAGCGAGATCGCCGAGCTGGCGCGCCGCATCCGGTCGCTCGCGGCGGGCCTCGCGCTGTTCGTCGAGCCCGGCACGCCGGAGGGCTTTCGCCGCATTCTCCTATGCCGGGATGCCTTGATCGAGGCGCAGGCGAACATCATCGCGCCCTGCCCGCATTCGCTCGCCTGCCCGATGCAACCGCCGCAATGGTGCCATTTCAGCGAACGACTGCCGCGCTCGCGCGACCATCGCCTGGTCAAGGGGGCGAGCCTGCCCTTCGAGGATGAACCCTATTGCTATCTCGCGGTCGGCCGGCAGCCAGCCGAGATCGGGGCCGAAGCGCGCATCGTTTCGCGGGTGCGCGTCTCGAAGGTCGAGGCGAGCTGTCGCGTCTGCGCGGCTGACGGCAGGCTCGCCGATCGAACCGTGCCGCGCCGTGAGCGGGAGGCGTATGCGGGGATGCGGCGTGCGGCCTGGGGAGATGCGGTGGTCGGTGAGTGGCGAATAGCGAATAGCGAGTAGAAGGACTTCATGATCGGCGGCATGCCCCGATCTCTATTCGCCATTCGCCCACCACGGTATCGATCTTGCAATATGAGCGCACGACCCGAGAAAGAAGCTGGCGGATCATGTCGATGGCACTGAGCGCGAGCCCGCGAGATGGAACCGAGGAGCCCCAGAAGGACGCTCCTCTGCGCGACGATATCCGCCTGCTCGGCCGCATACTCGGCGATACCGTTCGCGACCAGGAAGGCGAGGCGGTCTTCGATGTCGTCGAGCGCATCCGCCAGACCTCGATCCGCTTCCACCGCGACGGCGACGAGCCCGCGCGGCGGGAGCTCGAGGCCATCCTTAAAGAGCTGTCGCCGGAGGAGACGCTGCGCATCGTGCGCGCCTTCAGCTATTTCTCGCATCTCGCCAATGTGGCCGAGGATCAGCACCATATCCGGCGCACGCGGGCGCATCTCATCGCGGGTTCGGCGCCGCGCGCTGGAACCTTGGCACATGCGCTCGACCGGGCACGGCAGGCGGGATTTAGTCCCACGCAGCTGCGCGCCTTCTTCGACACCGCCCATATCAGGCCGGTGCTGACCGCCCATCCGACCGAGGTGCGGCGCAAGAGCACGCTCGACCGCGAGATGGATGTCGCCAGGCTGCTCGCCGAGCGCGACCTCATCCAGCAAACCCCGGAGGAGAAGACGGCCGCCGAGGAGGCGCTGCGGCGGGCCGTGCTGACGCTATGGCAGACGAGCCTGTTGCGGCGCAGGCGGCTCACGGTGCTCGACGAGGTGGCGAACGGCCTTGCCTATTACGATCACACTTTCCTCGAGGAGCTACCGCGCCTCTACGCAAGCCTGGAAGAACGGCTGCAGGCGCTCGAGCCCGGGAGGCGCGCCGTGAGCGTGCCGTCCTTCCTCAAGCCGGCGAGCTGGATCGGCGGCGACCGCGACGGCAACCCCTTCGTCACCGCGCAGGTGCTGCGGCGAAGCTTCGCGATGCAGAGCGGACGCGCAATGGGCTTCTATCTGGGCGAGCTCGACAAGCTGGGCGGCGAATTGTCCTTGAGCAGCGACCTCGTCCACCCATCGGCGCGTCTGCGAGCGCTCGCGGAGCGCTCGCCGGACCATTCGGAGCACCGGCAGAACGAGCCCTACCGGCTCGCCGTCGCTACCATCAAGGCCCGCATCGCCGCGACCGCCCGCAAGCTGGACGGCGACTCGTCCGCGAGCAGCGCCGACGAAACCTCTGCCTATGAGGACGTAGCCGAGTTTCGCGAGGACCTCGACATCATCGACGCTTCGCTGAAGCAGAACCGGTCGCGGGTCCTGGCAGGCGGGCGGCTGCGCACCCTGATCCGCGCCCTCGACTGCTTCGGCTTTCATCTGGCGACGATCGACCTTCGCCAGAACTCCGATGTGCATGAACGCACCATCGCCGAGCTGCTGGAGGCGGCAGCGCCGGGCACGGCCTATCTCGAGCGGGAGGAAGACGCCCGCATCGTCCTCCTCGCCGGAGAGCTGAAGACGGCGCGCCCGCTCGCCTCGCCCTTCATCGCCTATGGCGAGGAGACGCGGTCGGAGCTCGATATCCTGCGCACCGCGGCGCGGACGCATCGCGTCTACGGCAAGGCGGCGATCCAGAACGCGATCATCTCCCAGACGACATCGGTCTCCGATCTCCTCGAAGTCGCGGTGCTGCTCAAGGAGGTCGGCCTCGTCGGGCCGGACGGACGCAGCGACGTCGACATCGTGCCGCTGTTCGAGACCATCTCGGATCTGCGCCGATGCGCCGGCGTGATGG
>JBIOEJ010000221.1:0-5734 GCA_044445965.1 Hyphomicrobiales bacterium | reverse complement strand
GGCAGCCGACGCTTGGCCGGCACGAGACGGAGGAGCGCATCATGTTCAATCTATCCGAAATCATGCAAGCCGCCCAAGGTGGCCAGGCCATCTCCAATCTCGCCAAGCAGTTCGGATTGTCGCCCGACCAGGCAAAGGCGGCGGTCGATGCCTTGCTGCCCGCCTTCTCGGCCGGGCTGATGCATCAAGCCCAGAGCATGGGGTCGCTGTCGCAGATCATCGGCACCATGATGGGCGGGCAGCATGCGACGACCTTCGATGATCCGACTGCCCATCTGAGCCAGCAGACCATGAGCGCGGGCAGCGGCGTGCTCAGCCAGCTCTTCGGTCCCGGGCAGGCGGTGACGGCGATCGTGCAGCAGGTTTCGAAGACGACGGGCATCAATCCAGGCATCCTCACGGCGATGATGCCGGTGATCGCCAGCATGTTGATCAGCGGCATGTTCAAATCGGCCTCGAGCCAGGGGCTCGGTGGACTTCTCGGCCAGCTCGCCTCGGGCGCGCTCGGCGGGGCTGGCGGGCTCGCGGGCGCGCCCGGAACGCAGATGCCCGGTCAACCGGCGGGCGGCGTCCTCGGCACCATCCTCGGCGACGTCATGGGGACCATGATGCACGGCGGCGCCTCACAGCTTGGCCAGCCGGCGACTCCGGCGGCAGCGGCCCAGCCTGCCGCTCCGTCACCCGCGGTCCCCGGGATGAATCCCGCGATGCAGGCCGGTCTCGAAGTGCTGATGGGCATGTTCAAGACCGGCGCCCAGGTGCAAGGCGCCCATGCCTCCGCGCTGCAGGAGATCCTCGCTGCTTATACGAGGGGCGCGGCGCGGTAGGGACCTTCTCATAGTGCGCCGGCGCTCACCTCTCCCCTTGCGGGAGAGGTCGGATCACGACCGAAGGGAGTGATCCGGGTGAGGGGTTAAAGGTTGCGCTCGGCGCATCCGTGTTGCTGCTCGACACGAAGCGTGGGGCTCTGGCCGAGTTGGGAGAACCCCTCACCCGGCGCCTCGCTGCGCTCGCCGCCGACCTCTCCCGCAAGGGGAGAGGTGAGGTCCCGCAAGGCGGGGCCTAAAGCGCTGCCTCCGTGAAGATCGGCTCGATCCGGCCGCCCCAATGATCGCGATAGGCGCCGAGCCAGGCTTCGGCGGCCGTGCGGCCGTCTTCGACATAGGATTCGAGCGGCGCGAGATAGCGCGTCTCGTCGAAGCTGTGGTGGTCGTGGCAGCTGCGTTGCTTCAGCCCGGCGCGCGCCAGGGCGAGCACCTGGCGCGCGAGATCATTGACGGTGCCGTCGCGGAACGGCGCCCCGAGGGCGAGCTTCGGCACGGCGTCGCGCAGCGCCTGACGCTCGGCGGAGGTCCAGTCCTTCACCAGGTCCCAACAGGCATCGAGGCTCGCCTGATCATAGAGCAATCCCACCCAGAAGGCCGGCAACGCCAGGATGTGGGCCGCCGAGCCGCAATCGGCGCCGCGCATCTCGAGATAGCGCTTGAGGCGCACCTCGGGGAACAGGGTGCCGAGATGGTTCGCCCAATCCGACATGGTGGCGCGCTCGCGCGGCAGCGAATTGAGCTCGCCACGCAGCAAATGCCGGAAACTCGCGCCCGCGACGTCGTGATAGACCTCGCCGCGCTTGACGAAATACATGGGCACGTCGAGCGCGTAGTCGACATAGCGCTCGAAGCCCATGCCGTCCTCGAACGCGAAGGGGATCATGCCTGCGCGCTGGTTGTCCGTGTCGCGCCAGATCTCCGAGCGCATCGACAGGAAGCCGTTCGGTTTCCCGTCCGAAAAGGGCGAATTGGCGAAGAGCGCGGTGGCGACCGGCTGCAACGCCAGCGATACCCTGAGCTTCTTCACCATGTCGGCTTCGCAGGAGAAGTCGAGATTGACCTGCACCGTCGAGGTGCGAAGCATCATGTCGAGCCCTCGCGTGCCGACCTTCGGCATATAGGCGCGCATGATGTCGTAGCGGTGCTTGGGCATCACCGGGGTCTCGGCGCGCGTCCAGCTGGGCGAATGGCCGAGGCCGAGGAAGCCGATATCGATGGGCTCGGCCACCGCGCGCAGCCGATCGAGATGATCCTTCAGCTCGAGCTCCGTGTCATGGATGGTCGCGAGCGGCGCGCCCGAGAGCTCGAACTGGCCGCCCGGCTCGAGCGAGATCGCGCCCATGCCCTCCCCGTCGGCGAGCCCGATGAGATGCTCGCCATCCATGATCGGCTCCCAGCCGAGGCTGCTCCCCATCCCGGCGAGCAGGGCGCGGATGCCGTTTTCCCCGTGATAGGGGACGGGAGCATGGCTCGCACGGTAGAAAGGAAATTTCTCATGCTCGGTGCCGATGCGATAGGCCTCGGCCGGCTTGCAGCCTTTCTCGATCCAGGCGACGAGCTGGTCGCGACTTTCGATCGGCGTCGTGTCCGAGACGTCGCGCGCCATGCCGACTGCTCCTTCTTCCGTTGTGATTTGGGCGATGTCGACCAGCGGACGCCGATGCGATCACCCGCTCGAGGCGGGAGAAAAATCTACATATGTGCTGGAACACGATGCCGCAATGTCGCCGCATACGGGCGCTGCGTCATGGCCGGGCCGATTCTCGGATCAAGTCCGAGGACGGCCATGACGAAGCAAGAGGCACATCGGCGTCAGGCGGCGGGCGAGCTCCAATCTCCGAGGCAGGCTTGCACGAGGGCAAGCGCCGCGACGGCCGCGGTGTCGGCGCGCATGATGCGCGGGCCGAGCGAAAGGCGCAGCGTCGCGGGCCTCGCGAGAAGGCCGCGCCGCTCCTCCTCCGCGAAGCCGCCTTCCGGCCCGATCAGGACGGCGAGAGGACCCCGCCGCCCGCTGCTCAGCGTCTCGATCGGACCCTCGTGCTCGGCAGCCTCGTCGCAGAACACGAGCAACCGCTCCGTCTCGAGCGCGGTCACCGCTTCGGCCAGGGGAATGGGAGCCGCGATGTCGGGCAGGGCGAGGATGCCGCATTGCTCGGCGGCTTCGATCGCGTTGGCGCGCATGCGCTCGAGATTGAGCCTCGAGACCTGAGTGTGCCGCGTCAGGACGGGTGCAAGCCGCGATGCGCCCATCTCCACGGCCTTCTGCACCATATAGTCGAGCCGCGCATGTTTGAGCGGGGCGAATAGAAGGTGCAGATCGCCGGGCGGCGTTTGCGGGCGCGTCGGCTCGACCGGCTCCAGCGCCGTCCCGCGCCGCCCGTCGCTTTCCAGGCGGGCGAGCCATTCCCCGTCCCGACCGTTGAAGGCGCGCAGGCTCGCGCCGTCGGCGAGGCGCAGCACATGGCGCAGATAATGGCTCTGCTCGCGCCCGAGCGCGATGCGCCGGCCGGCGGCGAGATCCGCCTCGACGAATAATCGGCAAGCACCGAAATCGTGATCCTTCATGGCTGACCTTGATACCGCCGTAGCTTGGCGGCCCGATTATTTTGTGTTATCCAGAAACAATGAGCGGCGGGCCGATACAAAATAGCACAAAGAAGAAGCGGGGCCGGCCGAGGACAACCGGCAAGGGCACGCTCATCGGCGTCAGAATGCATGCCGTTGATCTGGCGTTCCTCGACGCCTGGATCGGCCGCCGGCCCGGCGGCAGGCTTTCTCGGCCGGAGGCGATCCGGCAGCTCGTCGCCGAGGCATTGGCGCGGAAATGAGCTCGACCTCGTTCATTCTTGGCATTGCGCAAGGCTCGCGGCGGCGTCGACATCGCCCTCAATGTGCCGTTTTTCCCTGCGAGCCTGCCGATGATGCGCCGGCATCCCGACGGGCTCGCGCGCTTCGAAGTTGCGCTCCATCGCCGCCGCCGCTATTGACCGCTCCGATTTGGGAGGATTCCCATGCTTGCACCGACTAGGCCTTCGGCACCCCGGCTCGCGCTCGCCGGCGCGGCCTTGCTTGCGACCCTGGCGTTGGCGCCGTCCGTGGCCGTCGCGCAGCAGGTGTCATCCGAGTGTCAGAAGGGCATCGAATTCTTCAAGGCGCGTATCGGCCTCATCCAGCGAATTCAGGGCCTCCCGAAAGGGCACGCCGACCCCGCGGTCGCATGCTCGCTCTTCACCAGTCTCGGCGGCGCGAATGCGCGCGTGCTCGCTTGGGCGAGGTCGAACAAGGATTGGTGCTCGATCGAGGACAACCAGATCACGGGCCTCGAGAACGAGGCAAAGCAAGTCGCGGGAATTCGTGCCAAGGCCTGCAATGTCGCGGCTGAGGTCAACAAGATGAAGCACCAGGCCGAGCAAGCGGCCCGCAATCATCGCGATGACGCCTTCAGCGTCGACATGCATTCGGATCCCTTGGCGCCCCCGGTCAAGATCCCGCCGAGCGCGCTGTGAGCGCTGCGGGCGCCTCGGCCCGTCTTCTCGATACGGCGCCCGGAACGCTCGCGGACCGGCTTGCCCCGGATTGGGCGCGCCCCTTCGTGCGGCTCGCCCGCCTCGACCGCCCGATCGGCTGGAAGCTCCTGTTGTTGCCTTGCTGGTGGTCGGCAGCGCTCGCCGCGATCGCGGCCGAGAAGCCTTGGCCGAACCCCTATCATATCTGCCTGTTCCTGATCGGCGCGGTCGCCATGCGGGGCGCAGGCTCCACCTGGAACGACATCCTCGACCGCGACATCGACGCCAAGGTCGAGCGGACCCGCGCGCGCCCTTTGCCCGCCGGCGAGGTGAGTGTCCGCGCGGCGTTCCTGTTCATGGGCCTCTTGACCTTGATCGGCGCGGCGGTGCTCGCCGCCTTCAACCCCTTCAGCGTCGCGCTCGGCCTCGCCTCGCTCGCCGTGGTCGCCGTCTATCCCTTGATGAAGCGCATCACCTTCTGGCCGCAAGCGGTGCTCGGCCTCGCCTTCGCCTGGGGGGCGCTGATGGGGTGGGCGGCGCTGTTCGGCGGCCTCGATCTGCCCGCGCTCACGCTCTATGCCGGGGCGGTAGCCTGGACGATCGCTTACGACACCATCTATGCGCTGCAAGACTTGCGCGACGATTCGATCGTCGGCGTGCGTTCGACCGCGCGGCTGTTCGGCGGACGCACCAAGCTCGCGGTCGGATTGTTCCAGGCAGCGGCGGTGCTGTTGGTGACCTTGTCGGTGGCGCTCGTGGGCGGCAATCTTCTCGGCTATCTCGGTTGCGCCGGCTTTGCCGCGCATCTCGCTTGGCAGACGGCGTCGATCGATATCGACGATCCGCGAAAGGCGCTCATGCTGTTCCGCTCGAACTGGCCCGCGGGGTTGATCTTGTTCGCCGGTCTCGTGGCGGATGCGTTGGTCGGGAATGCGTAGGGGGTAAGTAGTCAGTAGTCATTAGTCGGTAATCAACTGCTCACAACTCACTCACTACTCACTACTTACCCCCGACCCACTGCTCTCCCAGTTTTCCGCCGCGCCAGGAATCGCGGCCGGCGATTGCGCGGCAACGCCTTGCGACGCCTCGCCGCGGGGCGTCCCAGCGTGACGCCGCCGAGTTGCCGGTGCAGATATTCGATCTCGCCGTTCGTGTGGCACAGCATTGCCGGCAAGCCGAGGGAAGCGGCCGCCGAGCGCCAGCGCGCCACGATCTCGTCCTCGCCGAGATGCTGCGCCAGGACGACATCCCCGGCTCCGCAAAGCGCGGCGAGTACGATGGCGTAGCCGCCGAGCGCGCCGCGCGCCGGCGTCTTCAGCATGACGCCCTGAAACGAGGAGCGCTTCTCGCGGCAGGTGATCTGAGTGCCCGCGACGCCGCGGGTCACGACGATCTCTCCGG
>JBIOEJ010000220.1:0-5751 GCA_044445965.1 Hyphomicrobiales bacterium | reverse complement strand
CTTCGCCCGGATCGCAATCCGCGCCTTGCGCGCTACGGCTTGCACACGTTTTCGGGGCGCCGGCGCGCTCTTCCTTCTCCCGCTTGCGGGAGAAGGAAGAGCGCGCAATCGTAGCTCCATCTCCAGATACGACTACCTGCGATGATCGGGCGCCGCAGTAACCTCAAGCGCATAGCGCAGATCGAGATCCCGGTGCTCGCCATCGTGTGCTTCGCGCTCGCGCCCTATGCCTGGATGATTCTCACCTCCATCAAGCCGGCGGCCGAGCTGAGCCAATGGCCGGTGCACTATTTGCCGCGCAGCGCCACCTTGCAGCATTATCGCGAGCTGATCACGCGCACGAGCTTCGCGGGCAATCTCGCCAATAGCCTGATCATCGCCTCGGGCGCGGCGCTCGCCGGCCTCGCCGTCTCGATCCCGGCCGGCTACGCCTTCTCGCGATTCCGCTTCCGCGGCCGGCGCGCCCTGATGACCTCCTTCCTGGTCATCAACATGTTCCCGATCGTCATCCTCATCATCCCGCTGTTCCTGCTGATGCGGACGCTCGGCCTGCTCGACACTTTCCTCGGCGTCATCATCGGGCACTCGACCTTCGCCATCCCGTTCGCCATCTGGATGCTGACGAGCTATTTCACGACCATCCCGCGCGAGCTCGACGAAGCCGCCATGATCGACGGCGCGAGCCGCCTGCAGGCGATCAGGCTCATCATCCTGCCGTTGGTGATGCCGGGCGTCGTCACCGCCGGCATCTATATCTTCATCACCTCCTGGAACGAATATCTGTTCGCCATGATGCTGTCAGGCGAGAGCGTGCGCACGGTCACGGTCGCCCTGCAGCTGTTCATCGGCGAATTCACCATCCAATGGGGGTTGCTCACCGCCGGCGGCACCTTGATCGCGCTGCCGGTGACCATCCTCTTCCTCCTCGTGCAAAGACGGCTGGTGAGCGGGCTCACGGCCGGAGCGGTGAAAGCATGACTATCGTGAACCCGATCGGCGTCATCTCCATGTTCTATGCGCGCCCCTTCGGGCCAGAGCATTTCCCCACGCTGCGGCGCATGAAGAGGGCGGGCGCCGATGCGATCGAGCTGCTGGTGCCGGAGCCGGGCGAGATGGACCTTGTGGAGGCGAGAGCCGCGATCGCCGACGCCGGGCTGTCGGTGGTGCTCGCGGCGAGGGTCAATCCGGCGCGCGACCTTGCCAGCCCCGACAAATCCGCGCGCGAAGCGGGCGTCGCCTATCTCGAGAGCTGCGTGCGGAGCGCCGAGGCGCTCGGCGCCGAGATCGTGGGCGGGCCCCTCTACGGCGCGCCCATGGTGTTCGCCGGGCGGGCGCCCTCGCCTTGCGACCCGAGCGAACGCCGGCGGCGGATCGAGGCCGTGGTCGGGGGCCTGGCGGCGGCCGGCAAGAGCGCGGCGCAAGCGGGCGTCGGCCTCGCGGTCGAGCCGCTCAACCGCTTCGAGACCGATATCGCCAATACGGCGCGCCATGCCTGCCAGATCGTCGCGGCCGTCGCTTCGCCTGCCGTCGGCGTCATGCTCGACACCTTCCACATGAACATGGAGGAGAGCGATCTCGCCGGCGCCATCCGCGCGACGGGGAAGAAGCTCCTCCATTTCCAGGCGAATGAGAACCATCGCGGCTTCGTCGGCTCCGGCCATATCGATTGGCCGCCCATCGCGCGCGCCCTCGTCGCCATCGGCTATGCGGGCCCGATCGTGCTCGAACCCTTCCGCCGCGACGACGAGGATGCCGGCGTGACGCTCGCCCAGTGGCGGGCGCCGACGAAGGACGAGGACGGCGCGCTCGCGGCCTCGATCGCCTATCTCAAGGGCGCGCTCGGGTTTGCGAGGATCGCCGCATGAGCAGCGTCGGGATCGGCTGGGTCGGCTGCGGCACCCACGCCAACGAGATGCTCCTACCGCAACTGATCCGCCATGACGTGAGGCTCGCCGCGCTCTGCGACGCGGATGCCGCGCGGCTCGCGGCGACGGCGGCACGCTTCGGCGTCGCCGAGGCGGACACGGCGACGGATTGGCGCCGCCTGATCGGGCGCCGCGACATCGACGCCTTGGGCCTCGCGATCGGCCCGCAAGGCCATTACGAGATCGGCATGGCGGCGGTCGAGCGCGGCCTGCCGGTGTTCATGGAGAAGCCGCCGGCGCCGAGCGCCGCCGAAGCGCGGCGGCTCGCGGCGGCGGCCGAGGCCAAGGGCGTGCCGATCGTGCTGGGCTTCATGAAGCGCTATTCGACCGCGAACCGCATCGGCGCGAACGTCATCCGCTCGGCGGAGTTCGGCACGCCCGCGAGCTTCCTCGGCGAATACATGACGGCGCCCAGCTATTTTGCGAAGGACTCCGACTATACGGGGTTCTTCTTGCATCATTGCGTGCACTACTTCGACCTCGTGCCGCATCTCATGGGCGAAGTCGAGACCGTCGGCGCCAGGCGCCACCAGCTCGCGCCCGGCAAGCTGCTGCTGCATGTCGATTTCCGCTTCGTCTCGGGCGGCATCGGCACCCTCGTCGTCGGCACGCATCAATCGCGCGGCACGCCGATGGAGTGGTGGCAGGTGATGGGCGACCATAGGCGCGTCGAGGTGCGCAACGTGCATGAGGTGCGCTATTACCGCGCCCCGCCCTTCAAGGCCTCGGTCCCGACGGCGAGCCTCGTCGACGGCGAGGACACGCTCGTCTGGGAGCCGAATCTCACGGCCGCCGCCAATGAGGACCATAAGGGCTACCACGCCCTGATCGGCGCCTTCCTTTCGACCTTGCGGGGCGAGGATGTCGGAGCCCCGATGATCGCCGACGGCGCCAAGGCCATGGCGCTGCTCGAACAGGCGATCGGCGCGGCGCGCTGAGCCTGGCGCCGGCCTTCACCTCTCCCAAAAGGGGAGAGGTGAAGCGCGCGATTTTCCCTTGACGCGCCGCTCCGGCGCGACATTGGTGGCTCCATGCGCATCGGCTTCAATCTCCTGGTGGTCGGCACGAGCATCGATCCGACGCATGCGGGGCTGCTCGAACGGATCAAGCGCCACGGCTATGACGGCGTCGAGGTGCCGGTCTTCGAAGGGCGGCCCGCGCATTACGCGGCCCTCAGGCGGGTGCTCGACGAGATCGGGCTCGCGACGACCGCGGCGACCGCCATCAGCGAGGACGCCAATCCGCTGCGCGAGGGGGAGGCCGCAGCGTCGCGCGCCCGCGACCGCCTCGAATGGACGATCGATTGCTGCCAGGCGCTCGGGGCTGGCCTGGTCGCCGGGCCGCTGCACTCGCCGGTCGGCGTCTTCTCGGGCGCTGGCCCCACCGAGGCGGAACTCGAGCGCTCCGCCGAGCGGCTGCGCGAGGCCGCCGAATATGGCGCCGCCGCCGGCGTCAGGCTCGCCATCGAGGCGCTCAACCGCTTCGAATGCTATCTCGTCAACACGATGGAGCAGGCGGCGGACCTCGCCCGCCGCGTGGGGCATCCCAATCTCTCTTTCATGTACGACACCTTCCACGCCAATATCGAGGAGCGCGACGCAGTCGCCGCCTTCACGATGCACGCCCGGGCGATCAACCACATCCATATCTCGGAGAACGATCGCGGCATTCCGGGACGAGGACATGTGCCTTGGGCTTCGACCTTCCGGGCGATCCGCGCCGGCGGCTATGACGGCTGGCTGACGGTCGAGGCCTTCGGGCGCGCGCTTCCGGCTCTTGCCGGCGCGACGCGCGTCTGGCGCGACCTGTTCCCGGACCGCGAGACGCTGATCGCCGAGAGCATCGCCTTCATCCGCTCGGGGTTGGACGCTGCGGGGTGACGTGCGCGGCGCCGGCCGTCCTCCTACCGCGCCTGCCTGGCCAGATCGGCGATGCGCTCGGCCATCATCAAGACCGGCGTGTTGGTGTTGGCGCGCGGGATCGACGGCATCAGCGACGCGTCGCAAATACGCAAGCCCTCGACGCCGTGCACCCGTCCCGCCCCGTCGGTCACGGCGAGCCGGTCCTGCGCTGCCCCCATGCGGCAGGTGCCGGAAGCGTGCCAGACGCCGCCCACCGATTGGCGGATGAATTCGGTCAGCGCCGCGTCGTCGCGCAGCAGCGCGTCGAGCTTGATGCCGAGCGTCACCACCTTGTGGATCAGCCAGGGGCGTAGCGCTCCCGAATAGTCGAGCATCGCGCCGAACAGGCCGCGCTGCACCGAATTGAGGAAGCCTTCGCCTGCGATCTTGGCGACGCGCCGCGAATAGCTCGTCGGGAAGACGGGGCCGCGATGGCCGTCCAGCAGCGGACCGCTCAAGGTCTCGGCGCAGAGGCGGAAGCCGGCCTTGAGCCGCTCGAGGTCGCGCCAATCGGAGAGCAGCCGGAAATCGACATCGGGCTCCTCGCGCGCCTCCTTCGAGCGCAGCATGACGGTGCCGCGCGAATAGGATTTGTTGACCCAGATGAACAGCGTGCCGAGGCGCTGGCCGAGCGAGTGCCAGGCCGAGCGGGCGATCATGGCCGCATGCATGTCGCCCTGCGGCGCACCGCCGATGCGCGAGGAGAAACGCAAAATGGCATGGTCGTGATGCTCGTCGAGATCGGCCAGCCGCGCATGCGGCGGCAGATAGGTCGACACGGCGGTCGAGGGATGCTCCATCAGGTTCTGGCCGACGCCAGGGGCCGCCATCACCATGTCGATGCCGTGGCGCGACAGGGCTTCGGCGGGACCTATGCCGCTGCGCATCAGCAGGGCCGGCGTGTGGATGGCCCCGCATGAGAGGATCGTCTCCCTGGCGGCGAGCGCCTCGCTCTCGCGACCGGAGCCGGACCCGGCGATGACGGCGCCTGTCGCCCGCCCGCCGTCGAACAGGATGCGCTCGACGAAGCGATCGGTGATGATGCGCAAGTTCGGCCGCCGTCGCACCTGCGGCGTCAGATAGGCGATGGAGGCCGGCACGCGCTCGCCCCGGTCGCTGACGGCGATCGCGCCGACATAGACGCCGTCGGTCCATTCGCCGTTCTGGTCGGGCTTCTGCGGATGGCCGCGCGCCACGAGGGTTGCGCTGACCGCCTTGACGAAGGGCGACATGCGTTCCGGGCTGATGCGGCGGATCGGTATCGGACCCGTCTTGCCGTGATAGTCGCCGTCGAAATCGCAGTCGCGTTCGAGCTTCCTGAAATAGGGAAGCACGTTGCTCCAGTCCCAGCCTTGCGCGCCGAGCGCTCCCCATTCGTCATAGTCGTCGGGGGCGCCGCGATTGGCGACCATGGCGTTGACGGCCGAGCCGCCGCCGAGCAGGCGGCCCTGCTCGTAGCGACGCGGCTCGCGCCGGTCGGGGCCGTTGTCGGGAGGTGGCCCCATGCGCGCCGTCAGACCGCTCCAGATATTGCCGGGATCGAGATAGGCGCGGCCGGGATAGCGGCTGCGCACGATGGCGGGCATCGTCGCAAGCGTGAGGTCGCGCCCGGCCTCGACCAGCACCACGGAGCTGGCGGCGTCCTCGGACAGCCGGGCGGCGAGCACGCAGCCGGCCGAGCCGCCGCCCAGTATCAGATAGTCGATCATGCACGCCTGCCCGCGAAGCGCATCCTTTTCGCCCCTCATCCGCCCCTCGCTGACGCCAGGGGCACCTTCTCTCGCGAAGAGCGGGAGAAGGGAGAGCCTCCTACTTCCCGCCCCAGCGGGCCGGATAGTTCGGCATGTCCTCGCAGCCGCACATGGCGTAGTGCAGGGGCGGCATCTTGGGATTGACGTATTTGGCGAGGTTGTCGGCCGTGATGG
>JBIOEJ010000219.1:0-5758 GCA_044445965.1 Hyphomicrobiales bacterium | reverse complement strand
GCGCCCCGATCGCGGCTTCGTAGTCACCGAGCTTGGTCTCGATCTCGGAGAAACGGAAGGTGGCGTCGAGATCGTTGGGCTTGACCAGCATGCGCTTGAACAACAGGTCCGCCTCGGCGCGCAGCTGCGCCTGGTCGGGCGGCGGCGCGGATTGCGCGAAAGCCGCTGCCGCGCCAACGAGCGTCAGGAAGGCGAGGATGGCTAGCCTGTTCACCCGCAAGGTCGTGCCCTAACCATGCTCGAGACGACCGCCGAGCGGTAGCATGCCGCGAACGCGGCCGGCGCGCGCCTGAGCGCCGAGATCTGTACCCTCTGCGGCATGCCATCCCTGCGATCTCGCCGGCGCAAGGCTTCGAGCGCGCCAGGCTACATCACAGGATTTATGAACGGCCTTATCGGCGCGGTCAACATTTCGCCCTATTTTACGACACGTCGCGACCGTCTTGCCGAGAGTTTCAATCGCGGCTGTTGCATTTATGCACCGACTTTCCGAGCAAAACTGGCCTTGCCAAGATGGCGCGGGCCAGCGCCTCAGAAAACACGGCTATTGCAACGTCTGCTGCGACAGTCGCGGCTCTATTGGCTGTCCTTCGCCAACACCTCGACATCGCCGTCGCGGCCTGTCTCGACCTTGAAATCGCGCGGGTAGGTCTTGCCGGCGTGACGGGCGACGACGCTGTAAAGACCTTCGGCGAGCGTCATGGTGGCGAAGGCGCCGACCGATTCCTGGATGATATCGCCACCCGGCGAGAAGATGCTCCAACTGGTGTCGGCGAGGGCTTCGCCGCCCGGCGTCTCGACGAGCTTGAGCGTCATGGTGGCGGCCCGGTGGCGCAGCGTCGCGTCCGTCAGCTTGCCGCTCTCGACCTTGATGTCGGCGCGCACCGTCGCGTTCGTGTCGCCGTAGAGCGAGACGATATGATAGACGCCCTCGGCGAGCCGCACCGCCTCGCCCGAGCGTATGCCGCTCGCGAGCTGATGGCCTTCCGGATCGCCGGGCGCCGGCACATAGATCATGTAGCTTACCTTGGCGCGCGGGATCGGCTGGTCGCCCACGGTGGCGGCGAGCCGCAGCGCTCCGGCGGCGAGGGCGAGTTTCTCGGTGATCGGGGCGTCGGCGAGCGTCACCCGCTTCGAGGCGCTGGCGAAGCCGTAGGCGACGTGCACGACGTAATCGCCGCTGTCGAGCTTGAAGACCGGCGAGCTATCCTTGGAGCGCTCGATGATGCTGCTCGTACCGTCCGAAACGACCTTGAAGACGCGCCATTCGAGCCCCGAGCGGATCTGGCCCTGATCGCCCGTGAACTGGGCGGTGACGGACAGCGTGCCCGCCGCCTGCGGCAGGGGCGCCGGCGCGGGGGGCGCCGATTGGAGGGGCTGGATGGCGGACCCAGGCACTGCCGGGGCCGCGGTAGCAGGCGTCTGGGCGCGCACGCCGACGCTGCCGCAGGACGCAGCGAGCATAACGGTGAAAAGAAAGGAAGCTGCGGCATCGCGGGGACGAAGGCGCGTCTGCCGGCCTCTGCAAAGCATCACGGTTCGGTTTCCTCGCCTCCGTTCGAGAAGGCGTCGCGGGCCGCACCGATGAGGTGGGACAGCGACAACGGGTTGAACCGAAACGCAATGATGTGGCGGCCTCGTGGCAATTCGACGCCGCGGAAGAGCAGATTCGTCTTCAGGATCGGCACCAGTTGATCATCGAGCATCGCCTCCCAGCCGGGGTAAAAGAGGTCATGCAGCACCAGAACGCCCGGTTTGTCGGTGTCGGCCTCGATGATCACGCAGTTGCGCTTGTAGGAGACGATGCGGACCATGGCTTCGCCGCGCGTCGGCTCCGTGCCGGAAGCGAGCCCGTAGTCGCCGCGCAGATCCCCGAGCGATTTCTCGTCGATGAGAGCCTCGTAGGACCGGTCGAAATCGGGGACCTCACCGCTTTCGACCACCGAGTTCTCATCGACGCTGATCAGCTTGTTCGCCACATAGGCGCGCGGCGCCGCATTGCCGAGACGATAGACGTAGATGCCTGGTCCGCCATAGATCTCCGTCGCCTCGTCCGGGCGCGGATAGTCGATGGGCAGTTTGTCGATCGGCCGGTCGAGGACCAGGAATTCGAGGCCTAGCAGGCTTGCCAGCCGGCTGTGCCAGCCGCGGAAGGTCCCGGGGAACTGCCGCAGATGCATGTCGACGGCGTTTTCGCCGGCGCCGGTCAGTTGCTCGTAACGGGAAATGCGCAAGGCGTTATAGCCGAGCGTATCTTCGATCTTCTCGATCATCGACACGTTCTGCCAGCCATGCGGCAAACCCAATATCTCGACGCGGGGGCGAGCGCCCTCTTCCTTGCGCTCGGCAATCGCCTTCTTGAGCGCGGCGAGGCCGGCGCGCTCCGAAGCGCTCATCGCGCCATAGGCAGAGTAATAGGAGGCAGGTTCGGCATCGATGGCGCTCGCGGCGTGGCGCAGCGCCAGCTCGCCCGAGGTGATGGCGGCGATGGCGGCGGCGGCCAGCAGGCGCGCCCGCGGGGTCGACGCCCTGAGCATGACGAGGACGCCCGCCGCAGCGACCGCCAGCCCGGCGAAGATCTCGCGTAGCGCGTAGCCCGTCCGGCCGGCCTTGACGCCGAATTGGAGCGAGATGGCAACCGCCGTGGCGACGCAGATGACGGCCAGGCCGATGAACAGCGGTGACACAACGCCCCGGAAGCGAAGCTTGGGCAAGCCCTCACGGCAGAACCGGTCGAGCAGGAAGCCGGCGAGCATGGCGAAGGCGAAATTGATGATGAAGGTGGCGTCCGCCGGGCGCCGATAGAGGCTGACGCCAGGCATCAGATCGAAGACCGGCTCGAAGAGCGGCGTGAAGCGCCCCAGCGCATAGACCAGGGCGACGCAGCCGAGGACGAGGAAGAAGCGAGTGCCGCGGCTCCAGGCGCGGCGACCGGCCAGGCCATGCCACAACAGCAACAAGGCCGGCAGCGTGCCGGCGAAGACGTAGTTGATCGACCGGTCCGTCCAGCTTCCGTCCGGCACCGTCATCGGGCCGGGCCCCCAATAACCGACGCTGTTGTCGAGCGTGCCGAACACGTTGGGGAACAACAGCGTCGTAAAGCTCTTCGGGGGCAGGGAGCCCATCACGGCAAGGCCGTAGCCGATCTCAGGCCGGTTCGAGCCTTTGAGGAATTGCAGCGTCAGGATGACGGGCACGGCGATGATGGCGGCGCCGACCGACGCCATGATGGCGAGACGCAGCCAATGTTCCCTCAGCCAAGCCAGCGGCCGGCCGTTCTCGAAGGCGCGCATCGCTACGGCACCGATCAGGGTGAGGCAACCGAAATAGGCGATCTGATCGCGTCCGAGCGCCATCAAGCCGGCTGCCACGCCGAAGCCCAAGGCGAGGCTGTAGGAGCGCCGATCGAGGCATTCTTCCAGCGCCAGCAGCGCCACAGGCAAGAAGGCGTAGCTGAAGATCATTCCGGTGTGCTGCAGCCGCGCGGCGGCGGAGCCGCCCATCATGAACATCACGGCGGCGAGCAGCGCCGCGGGGGCGGCGAAACCTCGTCGCAGCCCGAGGAAGCCGACCGCGAGCCCGCCGATAAGGAGATGGGCGTAGACCACCGCGTCGAAGGCGAACATCGAAGCCTTCGGCGCGAGATAGGCGAACAGCGCCATGGTCGGCGTGAACAGGAGCGATTGCGGATCGGCGACCGTAGGATGGCCGGCGAAATGGAACGGATTCCAGCTCGGAAAGAAGCCGTCGGCGAAAGTCTGGCCGAGGAAGCGGAACATCGGGTAGAAATGGTTCTTGGAGTCCCAAGGCACGACTTGGCCACTCAATGGCCAGGCGAGCGCCGCGGCGAGCCAGACCGCCAGGATCGACAGCGTGGTGATTCTGACGGCGCCGAGACGTGGGCGCGCAGAGCTTACTGCCCGTTGGCCCGGGATGAAACTCGTCGTGTCGGTCATTGTGATGCTGGCAGCCGGACCCGCTTAACTCGACCCCTATTCGCGCCGAGGCGCCGAATGCGCTGTTGTGGGCGCGTATTATCCCCGTCCCTACGTATCCGCGCGGGCCGGCCGACCCCTCCCAACGCCACGCGAACGCCCCCCCATACAGGGTCGAAACCAAACGGTAGCTGAACGGAAGCGGCCAGACTGATGCGCTATCACGATGGCTGGTGGCCTGAGGGCGGCCTAGGGATGCGTCGATCGCATGCGCGGGCGGAAACGCGAGCGCTTCTGCGCCGGCTTCTCTTGCGATGCGGGCCGCCGACCACCTTGCGACGCACCACCGGTGGCCGGACGGCCCTGAGCGTGCGGTGCAGGCTTGCGCCCATGACGACTGCCGCGCGGCCCCTGACCCTGCGATTGCCCATGCGGACGATCCTGTCGCGGACGTGCATGCTCATGGCGCGGCGCGGGGCGGCCCGGCGCGGCCGCGCCGGTGGATGCCGCCACCTGGCCGCTCGCCGGCAGCTGCATGCGGATCAGCTTCTCGATATCGCGCAGATGAGCCTTCTCCTCGGCGTCGCAGAAGGAGATCGCCACGCCGGCGGCGCCGGCGCGTGCCGTGCGGCCGATGCGGTGCACATAGGATTCGGGGATATTCGGCAGATCGAAATTCACCACATGCGTGACCGCATCGATATCGATGCCGCGCGCCGCGATATCGGTCGCGATCAGCACCTTGTTGCGGCCGGATTTGAAGGCCTCGAGCGCGCGCTCGCGCTGGTTCTGGCTCTTGTTGCCATGGATGGCGGCGCAGCCGATGCCCGCCCCTTCGAGATGCTTCACGACGCGGTCCGCGCCGTGCTTGGTGCGGGTGAAGACGAGGGTTCGCGCCATCTCCTCGGCACCCAGGATATCGGCCAACAAGGCGCGCTTCCTCGATGTCTCGACGAAGATGACGCGCTGATCGACCTTGTCGACCGTGGTCGCCACCGGGGTGACCGCGACCTTCACCGGATCGCGCAGCAATTCATTCGCCAGGGTGGCGATATCGCGCGGCATGGTGGCCGAGAAGAACAGGCTCTGCCGGATTTTAGGGAGCTTCGGCACGATACGCCGGATCGCATGGATGAAGCCCATGTCGAGCATCTGATCGGCTTCGTCGAGCACGAAGATCTCGACGCGGTCGAGGCGTAGCGCGCGGCTGTCGAGATGGTCGATCAGGCGGCCCGGCGTCGCCACCAGGATATCGACGCCGCGCGCGAGCGCCTGCACTTGCGGCCGGCCGGAGACGCCGCCGAAGACGACGGCGGTGGTGAGATTCATATGCCGGCCATAGGTCTTGAAGCTCTCGGCGATCTGGCTCGCGAGCTCGCGAGTCGGCGACAAGATGAGCGCCCGGCAAGTCCGGGCCTCGGGGCGGCGATTCGCGGCCGCGAGGCGTTGCAGCATCGGAAGCGCGAATGCCGCGGTCTTGCCGGTGCCCGTCTGCGCGATGCCGAGCAGGTCCTTTCCCGCCAGGATATGCGGGATGGCTTGCGTCTGGATCGGCGTGGGGACGATGTAGTTCTCGCCCGCGAGCGCCTTCAAGAGGGGCGCCGCGAGGCGAAGTTCGTTGAAATTGGTCAAGGAGTCATCTTTCAGGTCGACGAAACGCGTTCGAGCCCTGCGGGCCCGCGCAACGTCATATGGATTTGATGAAGATCGTGCGTGCCCGACTTCGGCTTGGTCTTCTCGGGCATCGGGCAGGACGAATGCCGCCTATGGCGGTCGATCGTTCACGCGGCCGTAACGCCGTCGCCGCAATCCGCGGCCGCCAT
>JBIOEJ010000218.1:0-5766 GCA_044445965.1 Hyphomicrobiales bacterium | reverse complement strand
GCCGCAAACGGCTTCTCGACCAGGATGTCGATCCCATACGGCGCGACGAGCTCGACGTAATCGGCGTGGGCGGCAGTCGCCGGGCAGAGGATGATCAGGTCCGGCTTCGTCGTCCGGATGCAGCGGTCGACGTCGGTGAAGACGCGGTCGTCGGGGATGTCGAGGGCCTTGCGCGCCGCGGCCATGCGCTCGGTATCGGCGTGACAGATGCCAACGATCTCGGCACGCGGGTGCTCGTGAACCTCGCGCAGGAGATCGCCCATGTGGAGGTGGTCGAAATTGATTCCCGCGACGCGCCAGGATTTCATGACGTCGGCCCTTTTCGTTCTTCGCAGCAGAGGCGCAAGCGAACGACGCGCCGAGCAAACGATAGCAGCGCTGGCGCCGCCGCGACCAGCCTCGGTCATTCGCGGAAGGTGGTGACCTGGGATCGTTGCCGGGTTTCGCTTCGACGGACGTACCCGGCTCACCGGTGAGCGGCAGCTAGCCGGAGGCGGGGATCCTCCTTGCCCAGGCGCCAGCGACGCGTCCGACCGCCGGCGAGAGAATCTGCCGGAGCGTAGCCGCCGCGCCATCGATGTCGGCGATGATCGCAGCGCGCGCGCCCTTGGCGTCGGCCCGCTGCAAGGCTGCCGCGATCGCGCCGTGCTCGCGATTGGCGCGCTGGTAGTCGCCCGATGCATGGAGCAGGTTGAAGTAGGGACTGATCTGAAGCCAAAGGCTCTCGATCATCGAGAGCAGCGTGTCCGAACCGGCCGCGCGATAGATGGCGAAGTGGAAATCGCGGTTGGCGTGAAGGTAACCCTTCACGTCGTTTTCGGCGTTCGCGCGGTTCATGCTCGCCACCAGTTTGGCGAGAGCGTCGTGATCGGCCGACGAGAGGCTGCTGGTCGCCCATTCGGTTGCGATGCCCTCGACCTCGACGCGCACCCGGCGGAGGTCCTCGAGGCGTTCCACGCTGAGCGCAGGCAGGCCGACCGATCGCCCCGAGACGACCGTCAGGGCGCGCTCGGCGATGAGCCGCCGCAGCGCCTCGCGGACCGGCATGTGGCTGACCGCGAACGCCGAGGCAAGCGAGTTGATCGTAACCGATTGGCCGGGAGCGATGTCACCGGTGAGGATCAGCTCCTTGACGCGCAGGTAGACGTAGTCCTGCAAGGTTTCCCTGGGCGCCGGTGCGAAGGGAAGCACCGCGCTTGCCCGTTTGTTGCTGTCCAACTGGTTCCACTCCGAAGGGGCGGGCGCCTCGGCCGATGGCCGCGCCGGCCACCCTAGGCCCCGCTTGCGCGCGCTTTCATCATTGATCTATGATCAAAAGGTAGTGCAAACTACATCGCCGAATGACTCTTGCGCAAGCTGTCAGGCGGCCAACGCACGTCCGCCCAATCGGGCGTTCCAAATGGGGAGGAACAAAACATGATGTCATTGAGAGCGGGGTTGTCGATCGCCGCCGCCGGCATGCTGTCGGCGCTGACTGCCTTGTCATTTCCCGGCACCGCCGAGGCTGCCGGCAAGTACAAGATATTCCTCAGCATGAGCTACATCGGCAATGACTGGCAGGCCGAGGCCGCCAACATGGTCAAGGCGATGGCGGCGCATAAGAGCATGGCCGACAAGGTCGACCTGCAGGTTCAGGTTGCCGGCCCCAATGCCCAGCGCCAGATCCAGCAGATCAATGCGATGGTCCAGGCCGGCGCCCAGGCGATCGTCATCTTTCCGATCTCGCCGACCGCCCTCAATCAGGTCGTGAAGAGCGCCTGCGACAAGGGCGTGATCGTCTTTGCCTATGACGCCGAGATCACCGAGCCCTGCGCCTACAATGTCCATATCGATCAGCTTGAGGCCGGCCGCGTCACCGCGGAATGGCTCGTCAAGAAGCTGAACGGCAAGGGCAACATCGTCGTCCTCACCGGCGTTCCCGGGACGTCGGTCGATACCCAGCGCACGCAGGCAGCCAAGGAAGTGTTCGCCAAGTATCCGGACATCCACATCATTGCCGAATCGGTCGGCATGTGGAGCCAGGCGGTCTCGCGGACCGAACTTTCGAAGATGCTCGCGACCCACACCTGGGACCAGATCGACGGATTGTGGCTGCAGGTCGGCTGCTACACCGCGAACGCCATGCAGCTCGAGGCCGGCAAAAAGGCGGAGCAACTGAAGCCCTGCGCCGGCGAGGGTGCCAATGGCGGTCGCATTCAGATGCTTCCGGCTGGCACTGAGGTCGAGGGTGCATCCCCGCCCTATGCGCCGCTCGGCGCACCGCGCATCTCCTACGCATCGCCGCCCTATTCCGGCGGGCTGGCGCTGAAGCTTGCGGTCGCGAAGCTCGATGGCAAGGACGTTCCGAAGTTGACGGTGCTGCCATTGCCGATCGTCACCAGCGACACGATCAAGCTGTGCAAGGAAGGCACCTGGGAAGAGATGAAGGCCGGGTGCAATGCTTTCAGCCCGGCAATCGTGACGAACCCGGGGTGGTTCGCCTCGATCTTCTCGGAGGCGACGCCAGAGATCGGCTTCCCGGCCGCCCTGGTTGGTCAGCCCGAGCAATAAGCCAAGAGACATCGCGCGCGAGCCCGCGGGTACGGCAGATCGGCTACCGTACCCGCGGGCTCGCGCAGTAGTCTGCCGCGGCAAGGGGTCGGAGCTCTCCTCCGTGCAATCGCCTGCAACCAACGGCTCGGCCGCCATCGAAACCCGCGGTCTGCGCAAGGCATTCGGCGCCACCATCGCGGTCGACGGAATCTCGTTTGCTATCGAAGCGGGCCGAGTCCACGCCCTTCTCGGCGAGAACGGCGCCGGCAAATCAACCGTCGTCAAGCTGCTCGCCGGGCTGATCGCGCCCGATGCCGGGACGATCGAGGTTCTGGGTCACGCGGTGCGGATCGATTCCCCGCGCACCGCTCACCGGTTGGGCATTCAGACCGCGTTCCAGGAGATGACCCTGGTCAAGGACATGACCGTCCTCGACAACATGCTGTTGCCCTATGCGCCGCTCGGACCCGGCGCCGTCATCCGCCGCAGGGTCGCCGAGGCCGAGGTCGCCGCGCATTTCGACGCCCTCGGACTTTCTGACATCGACCTCCATGACGAGATTCGCGAGCTCGATCTGCCCGAGCGCCAGAAGATCGAAATCGCCCGGGCGCTTTATCGCCGTCCGAAGATTCTGCTTCTCGATGAGCCGACCTCGACCCTGTCCGGCCGTGACGTCGACTGGCTCGGCAACTTGATTGCGGAACAGAAAGCGAGCGGCATCACGGTCGTTTTCATCTCGCACCGGCTGCGCGAGGTGCGCGCCTTTTGCGATTCCCTCACGGTGCTGCGGAACGGCCAGCACATCACCACCTGCCCGATCGGCGCCCTCAGCGACGAGGAGATCATCCGCATGATCGTCGGGCGCTCGATCGGCAAGGCTTTTCCCGAGCGGCCGCCCACCCTCGCGACCAAGGGCGAGGAGGTGCTCCGCGTCCGCGGGCTTGCGGCCGGCCGGCTGAGGCAAGCGAGCTTTGCTCTCCACGCCGGCGAGATCCTCGGTATTGCCGGGCTTCAGGGCATGGGCCAGCTCGATCTCTTCCTGGCCTGCTTCGGCATGACCGAGATCGCCGCCGGCTCGATCGAGGTCGATGGAAAGACCGTCACGATTGCCAGCCCGGCGGACGCCGTGCGCGCCGACATCGGCATCAGTCTCGTGCCGGAAGACCGGAAAACCGAGGCGCTGTTCCTCAAGCTCAACGGCCGCGACAATGCTTCGCTGCCGGTCATCGACCGGTTCACCCGTTTCGGCCTGATCGACGTCAAACGTGAACGCGACGCGGTGAAGGCGGTCTTCGATCGGGTCGAGGTTGAGGAGCGGGCATTGTGGACGCGCGTCGGCGCCTTTTCCGGCGGCAACCAGCAGAAGATCGCGATTGCCAAATGGCTGCTCGCGGAGAGCCGCATCCTCCTGCTCTACGATCCGACCCGCGGCATCGACGTCGGCACCAAGCACGAGCTCTATCAGCTGATGCGCGCTTTCGCCGAAGCCGGCGGAGCCGTGCTCTTCTATTCGACCGAAATCCCCGAGCTGGTTCACCTCGCCGACCGGCTGATGGTCCTCTATCGCGGCGAGGTGGTCGAAGAGCTCGGTCGCGACCGCCTGTCAGAGGAGGCGATCGTCACCGCCGCGCTTGGCGGCATGCCGGAAGCGCGGAGGGTCGCGTGATGGCTGAGGCGGTCATTGCCCGCCCCCGTCCGTGGCTCGGCCGCTTCCGTATCGGGCGGGCCCGCGGGCTGCTCGTGGCCATCGCCGTCTTCGCCATCCTGCTCGCCATCAACGCCGCCATCAGCGCGGGGGCGATGAGCTATTTCGAAGTGAGCTTCATGTCGAGCGGCGGCGCCACTTTGGCACTTGCCGCGGTCGGCCAGACGATCGTCATCCTGTCCGGCGGCTTCGATTTGTCGGCCGGCGCGGTCATCTCGCTCGTCAACGCCGTCCTCTCCACCTACATGCAGGACACGACGCCGAGCATTTTCACCTGGGTGCTGCTTGGCATCGGCGTGGGCGCAGCCACCGGCGCTTTCAACGGGTTCTTCATCGCCTTCGTCCGATTGCAGCCGATCGTCGTCACCTTGTCGACCATGTTCATCGTCCAGGGCCTGACGCTCCTCGTCATGGACAAGCCCGGCGGTGTGATCCCGAGCGGTCTGTCGAGCGCTCTCACCGGCGATGCCATCCCCAATCTCTTACCGATGCCGCTCGTCATCGTCGCGGCCGTCGTCCTCCTTTGGCTGTGGCTCAAAAACACCCCGTTCGGCCGCGCCGTCTATGCGATCGGCAGCGACATGGACGCTGCCCGCGCCCAGGGTGTGCGCGTCGCCCTGGTGCAGTTGTTCGTCTATGTGGTCGCGGGCGCCTGCTACGGGGCCGCCGGCGTGTTCATCTCGGCCCAGCAGGGCGCCGGCGATCCCCTCGTCGGCAACCCGATCCTGCTCCAGACATTCACCGCTGTGGTGGTCGGCGGCACAATGCTTGGTGGCGGCCGCGGGGGTCCGGTCGGCTCGATCTTCGGCGCCTACATCCTGGTGATCGTCGTCAATGTGCTCCTGGTGCTGAACGTTTCGGCCTACTACCAGAGCATCGTCGAGGGCCTCATCCTGATCCTTGCGGTGCTCGGAGGCTCGATCAGCCGCAAGTCGACCCTGGCACGGCAGATCCGGAGCGGCATCACCTGGCTCGGCGCGTGGCGGGCGGGCACCCTGCCGCGCCAGGGAGGTCGTCCCGCCGCCCAGCTTCGTTTCGCCTACGGCAGGGGAAGCGAGGCGCGCGCCGCCGCCCTCCCCGGCTTCCTCGAGCGCCACGCCGAGACCATCCGTTACGCGCTTCCGGCCTATGTCTGCTTTGTGCTCGTCGTCCTGGTGACCGAAGCGGTGCTCGGCCGCGCGCTTCTGAGCCTGCCCTACTACAACGCACTCCTGGTGCTGTCGGTATTCCTGTTGGTCCTCGCCCTCGGCCAGGGCACGGTCATCCTCACCGGCGGCCTCGACCTGTCGCTGCCTTGGACCATCGCACTCTGCGGCATCGTCTTTGCGGGCACGGTGCGGGGTTCCGACCACGCCGTGCTCTACGCCCTGCCGCTGGTCCTCTCCATCGGCATCGCCGCCGGTTTCGTCAACGGCATCGGCATCGTCGTTCTCGGTCTCTCACCGATCGTGATGACGCTCGCCATGAATGGCATCCTGCAGGGCATCGCCCTTCTCTATTCGCAGGGCACGCCGAGCGGGTTCTCGTCG
>JBIOEJ010000217.1:0-5883 GCA_044445965.1 Hyphomicrobiales bacterium | reverse complement strand
GGCATCCGGGGAAGCGCGCTGCTACCGATTTGCTACCCAGCTCCCTACCACTGGCGCCACGTCCAGTACTTCATCGACGCCAAGCCGCTCGCCCACGGGGACTGTCGCGTGGCTCGGCGGAGCCGGTCTGGAGGCGCTGAACGACTGGACGTGCGGTGATGGGTCGCCACCCTAGGTGTTCGGGAGCCGACTTCACCGACCTCAAGATCATCGGCGACATTGCGCGCGTGCTCGAGGACGTCATCGAGAAATGGGTCGGCCTTGAGGCGGCGCGTCGCGAATATGGCGTCGCGCTCGTCGCCGACGACTCCGAGTATGGCGTTTCCGTCGATTGCCGGCTGCGCGCCACGGATGGCCGCGCGTGACTTGGCGCGAGACTTGGACGTGCGCGCCGCCGCAGCGGCGGACGGGCGCAAGGCCGTTAATGAGCGCCGACCCGCTGTCTCCACTCGGTCTTGATGGCTTCGGGCGCCGCTGCGTCGACAACGCGTTCCGTCTCGGCGCTTCGCACCATGGCGTCCAGCGTGAAGGCATTGGTTCAGCAGCAACCGTTTACTGACACCGACTCGCTGTGCGAGGACAGTAATTGATAGTAAAATCGTTTAAAAGGACAGTGCCCCGCCGACATCCCGCTCCTCCCGCATTCATTTATTGACAAAACACCATTTGCGCCGCAGATTTTGCCAAACGCCAAAGGGAGGAAATCGGATGCGGAATCATTGGACAGTAGGCGGCGCGCTCCTCGCAACGGCCATGCTGTGTGCAGGCGCGAGCGCCCAGAGCTCCGCGCCCGTCAACCTGACCATCATGACCAGCTATGGCCCCAATCAATCGCGTGGCGTGGTGCTTCAGAAGCTGGTCAGCCAGTTCAACGCGGAGCATGCCGGCAAGATCACGGTCGCGCTCCAGGTGAACCCCGATCATCCCGCGATGCAGGCGAAGCTCCGCACCATGATCGCCGCCGGAGCACCACCCGACATCTTCCATTACAACTTCAATCCCAGCGACCTCGCGGTTCCGACATCCGGCGCGTTGCTGGATTTCTCGCCTTACATGGATTCCGAATGGAGGAGCCATTTCAGCGCGTCGGATCTCGCCCGGTTCACGTTCGACGGCAAGCTGGTCTCGATCCCCTTTCAGCAGTCGCCGGCCAAATTCTACTACAACAAAGCGCTCTTCCAGAAAGCCGCCATCGCTCAGTTTCCGGCCAGCTGGAATGAGCTTCTGCAGAGCTGTGAGGCCCTTCGGAAAGCTGGGGCCGCCTGCATCTCGCTGTTCACCAAGGACGATGCCTGGCACACGAGCAACGCGCTGACCTATGCGGCGGCGTGCTTCGGTGGCCTCGATGTCTTCTCGGGGAAGACGCTCGACACGCCGGCGGTGGTGCGTGCCTTCTCCATTGTGAAGCAGTTGTTTGGCTACACCACGAAAGACTCGGTCGGCGCGAATTACGATGTCAGCTCGAAGAATTTCCTCTTGGGAAAAACGGCGATCGTCATCGACGGCCCCTGGGCCATCGGGCCGATGAACAACGAATTCAAGAATGGCGAGGTCGCGGTCGGCAAGGCGCCGAGTTGCGACGGCGCCAAGGCTCCGGACGGATTTGCCGTCACCGATGCTCCGAGCCCATTTGCCGCCGGCAAGCAGGGCGGCAAGGCGCATGCCGATGCGGTGGCCGAGTGGTTCAAATATTTCACCTCCGACGCGGCGGCCGCATTGTTCGCGCAGAACGGCAGCCAGCCGGTTGCGTTCAGGCAGATCGTCAATCCGCAGGACGTCAATCCGCTCTTCGCCAGCTATCTCGCCGCTTCGAATGAGGCCGCCGGCAAGTTGATTTCCGCCCAACGTGTCCTGCGTCCGGCCGCCCAGACGGCGCTGCCGTCCCTTTTTGAGGCGCTGGCCTTGGATCAGATTACGCCGGAGCAGGCAGCCCAGCGCCTCGAAGCCGCCAACAATTGAAGGTCGTGCGGGGTCTTGCGCCCGGCAGCGGGGGCGCAGCGAGATTCGCGGCCGCGCTATCGACGCAAGAGAGCTTCTGCCGCTGGCTGTATCTCTTGCCGGCCGCCGCCTTCGCGACGATCTTCTTCGTGTTGCCGTTGGCGTTCATCGCCGCGATCAGCCTCACGCGCTGGAACGGCATCGGCGCTCTCGAGTTTTCGGGCTGGCGCAACTTCGTCCGGCTGGCGCAGGACCCTGTGTTCGCCACCTCGCTCTGGAATACGCTGCGCTGGGTCGGGATCGGTCTGTTCGTCCACATCCCGCTCGCCTTGCTGGTGGCGCTCGCGCTACGCAAGAGGCCGCCTTTTTGGCGGCTGTTCAGGACCGTGTTCTTCGTGCCGAGCATCATCTCGACCACGGCCTTGGCGCTGCTCTGGTATTTCGTCTTTAATCCCGAGTTCGGCATCCTGGATGCCGCGCTGAGGGCGATGCACGCCGACGCTCTCAGCGAGACGGCCTGGCTCGCCAATCCCCGCACGGCGCTATGGGCGTCTCAGGCGCCATATGTGATCTATATCGGCTTCCCGATGATGATTTTCCTCACGCAGATCGCGGCGATTCCCGAAGAGTACTTCGAGGCGGCGCGCATCGACGGCGCGTATGATTGGCAGATTGATGTCTACATAACGGTGCCGCTGATCAAGCCCGCCCTCGTGGTCAACGCGCTGTTCGTGACGACCTATTGCCTGAGGCTCTTCGAATACCCGTTCATCATGACCGGCGGCGGTCCGGCCAATGCGACCAGCAATCTGTCGCTCTTCATCTACAAGACGATGATCCAGTCGTACGACTATGGCGGCGCCATGGCCGCGTCGGCCGTCACGGTCCTGGTCGGGGCGCTGATCGTCGGCGTCATCTTCCTCGTGGGCCGGCTGACCCCCGGCGCAAGATGATCGCGATGCGTCGATTGACCTCTCTTTCCCTGCTGGTCCTGCTGCTCCTGGTGTCGCTGGTGCCGTTTCTCTGGCTGGTCGTGTCCTCCTTCAAATCCTCGATCGAGCTCTATGAGCGCCCGTTCAGCCTGCCGAGCGCCTGGTCGCTCGAGAACTACGTCATGGCCTTCACGCAGCAGCCCATGCTCGCCTACCTGGTTAACTCGGTCATCGCCGCCCTGGGCTCGACGCTGCTTGCCGTTGCCATGGCGGCGATGGCGAGCTACTCGCTTCTTGGGCGCTGGCGTATGCCGGCCTGGATGGCGGGCTTCCTGACATTCGGGCTCTTCCTGCCGACCAGCGCCTTCATCGTTCCCTATTTCTTCATCGACCACTGGATCGGTCTCTACGACTCGGTCTTCGGCCTAGTGATCGTCTATGCGGGCGTATCGCTGCCGCTCGCCTTCATGATCGTCAAGGCATTCATGGAGACCATTCCGGGCGCCATCATCGACGCGGCCGTCGTCGATGGCGCCGGTTTCAACACGATCTTCTGGCGCGTGGTGCTGCCGATGACCAAACCCGGCCTGGCGACCGCATGCATTTTCCTGATCATCGTCGCCTGGAACGAATTGCTGCTGGCGAATCTCTTGACCGGGAGCGACGCGGCCAAGACCGTTCAAGTGGGCATCCTGTCATTCCTCGAAGCCTACCACGCCCAATACACCGTGGCCTTTGCCGGGATCGTCGTGACCGTGGTGCCCATCATGGCGATCTACCTGCTCTTGAGCCGGTACATCGTGGCGGGCCTCCAGTCGGGAGCGGTGAAATATGGCTGAGAACCCGGGCGCTGCGCCCGCCCTGCGCCCCGCCGCCTCGATCTCCCCGGTCCTGCCGTCGGACGGCTCGCGGCAGCTCCTGCATCCACTCTCCAACACGGATATCTCGCTGAGCTCGAGCTTCTGGCGGCCGAGGCTCGAGGCGAACCGGGAAGCGAGCCTCACCCATGCGGCCGAAGAGCTGGAGCGAGCCGGCAATTTCCACAATTTTCGCGTGGCGTCCGGCCGGGAGAGCGACGGCTATCGCGGCTTCTCGGCGATCGGCGTTCCCTATCTCTTTCTCGATTCAGACGTCTACAAATGGCTGGAGGCCGTCTGCTGGGAGCTCGGGCGGCGCCGCTCGCCGCACCTCCAAGCGCTCGCAGACGACGCCACCGCGCTCCTGGCCGCAGCCCAGGAAGCGGACGGATATCTCAATACCTATTTCCAGATCACGACGCCCGGACGCCGCTTCCACCAACTCGTGACAGGACATGAGCTCTACTGCGCCGGCCACCTGATCCAAGCGGGCGTCGCAGCCAAACGGGCGATCGGCTCCATGGCCCTGCTGCGGATCGCCGAGCGCAACGCCGACTGCATCTTCGCGGCCTTCGTGGAACAGGGCAATCCCGGCCTGCCCGCCCATCCGGGCATCGAGATGGCGCTCGTCGAACTCTATCGCACGACCGGCCAGAGGCGGCATCTGGAGCTGGCGCGCCTCTTCATCGATCGGCGTGGAAGGGGGCTCCTGGGATTCGGTAGATACGGGCCGAGCTACTACGAGGATCACGTGCCGATCCGCGAGGCGCGCACCATCACCGGCCATGCGGTCATGGCGCTTTACCTCGATAGCGGTCTCGTCGACGCCTATGCCGAGACGGGCGAAGAGGCCTTACTCGAGACGGCGACGCGCCAATGGGACGACCTCGTCTCGAGCAAGACCTACATCACCGGCGGCATAGGCTCGCGACATCGCGACGAGGCGATCGGCGATGCCTATGAGCTGCCGCCCGATCGCGCCTATTGCGAGACCTGCGCGGCGATCGCCAGCGTCATGCTGTCCTGGCGCCTGCTGCTGGTCACCGGCCACGGCAAATATGCCGACCTCATCGAGAGGACCCTCTATAACGGGGTGCTTCCCGGCGTGTCGCTCGACGGGCGTCGCTTCTTCTATGCGAACCCGCTGCAGGTAAGGTCGGTGCATGCGGATCCGGCAGACGGGGTCGGGGCGGCGGTCCGGGCCCCCTGGTTCTATTGCGCCTGCTGCCCGCCGAACGTGATGCGCACTCTATCGTCGCTGGAGCACTGCATCGCCACCGCGAACGAGCACGGCGTTCAGCTGCATCAATATGTCGAGGGGGAGCTGACGGCCAGGGTCGGTGGCGCGGATACTGCACGGCTTCGAGTGACCACGGCCTATCCATGGCGCCGAACGGTGGCCATCGAGATCGTTGACGGGCCGCCGCGCCCTTGGGAGCTCAGCCTTCGCGTGCCCGGCTGGGCTGCCGGCGCCGCGACCATCATGCTCGATGGCGCGACCGGCGCGGCGACGCGGGATGCCAAGAGCTACCACGGCATTTCACGCAATTGGCGAGCCGGGGATACGGTCACGCTGGAGCTGCCTATCGAAGCTCGCTGGACGGCGCCTGATGAACGCATCGATGCGCTGCGCGGTTGCGTCGCCCTCGAACGCGGCCCCCTCGTCTACTGCTTCGAGGCCTGCGACCAGGCAACGGGCACCGACCTCGACGACGTCGCCGTCGATCCTGACCCCGCCGGGCTCGAGGAGGTGGAAATGCCGGGCAGCTTGGGCGGGATCGTTGCTCTGCGATGCCGGGGCGTGCGGCGCGATGCCCCGGCGGTCCCTTGGCCCTATCGGCCGGCCGCTGCCTCAGGGGAGACGCAGGCCGAGCAAAGCTTGAGCCTGCTCGCCATCCCCTATTTCGCCTGGGCCAACCGCGAGCGCGGTGCCATGCGCGTCTGGGTCCCGCAGCGCAGATGATAACATTGTTGCTTTAGGCGCGGTCGTCGGCACCACGTTGATCTCGTGGCCGACGTCCGGCGTCCTCCAGCCGATGGCGCAGTCGTTGAGCGCCTCCATCCCAGGCTCTCCACCTTCTCGTCGAGGAGGGCCTCGATCTTCGCGGAGAGCGCCGAGATGTCGACGGTCCGGCCTTGCCTCGGATGGCCTGCGC
>JBIOEJ010000216.1:0-5915 GCA_044445965.1 Hyphomicrobiales bacterium | reverse complement strand
GGGGGGCACTTCGATCGGTCGACGTCAGCGGCACGGCTCAGATGACCATGCCGTGGGAAAGCTGGATGCTGTTTTCCGGCGTGGTCGCCGTGCTCGTCCTGGCATCGGCCGTCGGAGCCATCCTGGCGGGGCGCGCAGGGCCAGTGCCGGACCCCTCGATCGAGAACCTCAACGCCCGCGTCAAGGCATGGTGGGTGATGGTGCTCCTGATCGCGCTCGCCTTCCTGTTCGGCAAGGGCGGCGTGATCTTGCTGTTCGCCTTCGCCTCCTTCACGGCCTTGCGCGAATTCATGACCTTGACGCCGACGCGGCGCGGCGACCATTGGGCGCTCGCCGCCGCCTTCTTCGTCAGCCTGCCGCTGCAATATTATCTCGTCTTCATCGAATGGTATGGGCTCTACACGGTCTTCATCCCGGTCTATTGCTTCTTGCTGCTGCCGATCATCGCGGCTCTACGGGGCGACACGACGCGTTTCCTCGAGCGTATCGCCTTCGTGCAATGGGGGCTGATGATCTGCGTCTTCTGCGTCAGCCATGTGCCGGCCCTGCTGACCTTGCCGATCCCCGGCTTCGAGGGCCGCAACCTCTTGCTCATCGCTTTCCTGGTGTTGGTGGTGCAGGGATCGGATGTGCTGCAATATGTCTTCGGCAAGCTGTTCGGCCGCCATAAGGTGGCGCCGCAGCTTTCCCCCTCGAAGACCTGGGAGGGGCTGATCGGCGGAGTGGCGAGCGCGACCCTGCTCGGCGCGCTCCTCTGGTGGATCACGCCCTTCCAGCCCTCGCAGGCCGCCGGCATGGCCTTCGTCATCTGCCTGCTCGGCTTCTTCGGCGGGCTCGTCATGTCGGGCATCAAGCGCGACCGCGGCGTCAAGGATTGGGGACGCATGATCGAGGGCCATGGCGGCATGCTGGACCGGCTCGACAGCGTGATCTTCGCCGCCCCGATCTTCTTTCATATGACGCGGTACTGGTTCACGGTGTGAGGCGCGCGCGGAGGGTGCGCGTCTCGCGCATCTCGGATCGCGTCGGCACGGGCGGCGAGACGCCGCCCCGTCGCGCTACGCCGCCCGGTCGGGAAACTGCGCCCGCAAGCCTTCGCGGGTCGCGGGCGAAACACCGCGCTCGGTGATGAGGCCGGTGACGAGGCGCGCCGGCGTCACGTCGAAGGCATGGTTCGCGGCCTTGGTGCGCAGGGGCGCGATGCGCACACGCGTGACCTCGCCATCCGCTCCGAGCCCCGCGACATGGGTGACCTCGTCGCCCGAGCGCTCCTCGATCGGGATGTCGCGCAAGCCGTCCTCGACAGTGAAGTCGATGGTCGGAGAGGGGAGCGCCACATAGAAGGGCACGCCATTATCCTTGGCGGCGAGCGCCTTGAGATAGGTGCCGATCTTGTTCGCCACATCGCCCCTGGCGGTCACGCGGTCGGTGCCGACGATGACGAGGTCGACGAAGCCGTGCTGCATCAGATGGCCGCCGGAATTGTCGCAGATGAGCGTATGCGGCACGCCCTGCTCGCCGAGCTCGAAGGCGGTGAGATAGGCGCCCTGGTTGCGCGGGCGCGTCTCGTCGACGAAGACATGGATGGGCAGGCCTTTCTCCTGCGCCGCATAGATCGGGCTCGTCGCGGTGCCGCGATCGACGGTGGCGAGCCAGCCGGCGTTGCAATGGGTGAGCACATTGACGGGGGAGCCGGGCGTCTTCTTCGCGGCGATCGCCTCGATCAGCTCAAGGCCATGGCGGCCGATCCCCTCATTGATCGCGACATCCTCGTCGCAGATCGTCCGGGCTTCCGCAAAGGCTGCCTTGGCGCGGGCGCCGGGCGGCAATGGCCGCAAGCGCGCCGCCACCCGGTCGAGCGCCCATTTGAGGTTGATCGCGGTCGGCCGCGAGCGCACCAGGAGATCATAGGCGGCGCCGAGCGCCGCATCGGACGGATCGGCCGCGAGCGCCAGGGCCAGGCCGTAGGCGCCCGCGGCCCCGATCAGCGGCGCGCCGCGCACCTGCATCGAGGAGATCGCGTGGGCGGCCTGCGCTACCGTCGTCAGGCGCAGCCGCTCGATGCGGAAAGGCAGCTTCGTCTGATCGAGGATGCCGACGCTCGCGCCGTCCTCCTCGAGCCAGATGGTGCGGGTGGGGCGACCTTCGATCAACATGGCGATGCTCCGAGCGGCATGTATCTAGGCGCAGACGAGGTTCAAGGGAAGCGGCGGAAGGCGCAGCCGGTGCAACGAAATGCGAGAACACGACAGCCCCAAGCGGGGAGAGATCAGAGGGTGTTCTTCTCTCACCCCAAGGCTTCGATCAACGCCATCGCGGCGGCTGGCGCGCGGACCTTGGCGCCGGAGATCATGTAGACGAACACGTCGCGCTTGCCCTTCGCGGCTGGGCGCTCATCGATACGCGCCAAGCCTTTCGGTACTTCGCCATTCTCCCAGGCGCGCGCGGCGGCGAGCCAAGCCTTGATCTCGTCTTGCGTATAGCCGGTCGCGACTTCTTCCCGTGTGCCCTGCAAGCGCGCATAGACGAAATCGGCCGTCACATCGGCGATCGCGGGATATTTGTCGCTATCGGCGAAGACGATCGCCACCGAATGCTTGCGCGCCAGCGCGATGAAAGCGGGCACGAGGAAGCTCTCATGGCGAACCTCGACAGCGTGGCGAAGCGAAAGCCCGTCGAGCGTCTTCGGCAACAACGAGAGGAAGGCCGCGAAATCCTCCTCGTCGAACTTCTTGGTCGGGGCGAATTGCCAGAGAATCGGCCCGAGCTTCTGCTTCAGCTCGGTGAGGCCGCTGCCCAGGAAACGCTCGATCGACCCCCCGGCCTCGGCCAGCACGCGGCGATTGGTCGCGAAGCGGATCGCCTTGAGCGAGAAGACGAAATCCTCGGGCGTCTCGTCGGCCCAGCGCTTGAAGCTCTTGGGCGACTGTGTGCTGTAATAGGTGCCGTTGACCTCGATCGAGGTCAGCTTGCGGCTCGCATGCTCGAGCTCGCGCGTCTTCGGCAATTCCTTCGGAAAGAAGGTGCCGCGCCAAGGCTCGAAGGTCCAGCCGCCGACTCCAACCCTGATCATGTCCTGCCTCTTCTCGAGCCTTGGGCATGCAGCGCGCCGCACCCGGGCGCTGCCCCGGCGTTCAATTTCGGACAAGCCGGGGAGGACCGCAATGCCACGCCGCGACAAATCGCGCTGCACCGACAAGCGGACAGTGACCGCAATGCGCAGGCGCAACGGCGCCTATTGAGGGGCCTGCGGACGGCTACTCGTCGATCTCGACGTGGATGGCGTTCGGGTCCATCGACATGCCGGGCGGATGACGGTAGGCGCATGCCGGCCCGAGAGCCAGGCCGGCGCAAACGGCCGACGCCGCAGGAGAGCTTCACCATGGACCGGATCGAGAAGGATACGTTCGGCGACATCGCCGTCCCGGCCGCGCATTATTGGGGTGCGCAAACCCAACGCTCCTTGCAGAATTTCCGCATCGGCACTGAGCGCATGCCACGTGAGCTGATCCGGGCGCTGGCGCTCGTCAAGAAGATCGCCGCCAAGGTGAACGCGGATCTCGGCCTCCTCGAACCGCGCCTCGCCAAGGCGATCGAAGAGGCCGCGGACGAGGCGATCGCCGGGCGGCTCGACGACGAGTTCCCCCTCGTGGTCTGGCAGACGGGCTCCGGCACGCAGACCAACATGAACGTCAACGAGGTGATCGCCAATCGGGCGAACGAGCTTCTCGGCGCGCCGCTCGGCTCGAAGAAGCCGGTCCACCCGAACGATCACGTCAATCTCGGCCAATCCTCCAATGACTGCTTCCCGACCGCGATGAACATCGCGGCCGCGAGCGAGATCTCGGCTGGACTGTTGCCGGGGCTCGCGCATCTGCGGGTGGCGCTCGCCGCCAAGGCCGAGGCCTTCGCGGGTATCGTGAAGATCGGGCGCACCCATCTCCAGGACGCGACGCCGGTGACGCTCGGCCAGGAGTTCTCGGGCTATGCGGCGCAGCTCGAGGCCGGGATCAAGCATGTCGGCGACGGCTTGGCGGCGCTCTATCCGCTGGCGCAGGGAGGAACCGCGGTCGGCACCGGGCTCAACACGCATCCCGAGTTCGCCGAGCGCTTCGCGGCGCGCCTGGCAGCCGAGACCAAGCTGCCCTTCACCTCGGCGCCGAACAAGTTCGCGGCGCTCGCCGGTCATGACGGCATGGTCTTCGCGCATGGGGCGATCGTGAGCGCGGCGACCTCGCTGTTCAAGATCGCCAGCGATATCCGCCTCATGGGTTCTGGCCCGCGCTCCGGCTTGGGCGAGCTGATCTTGCCGGAGAACGAGCCCGGCTCCTCGATCATGCCCGGCAAGGTCAACCCGACCCAGGCCGAGGCGCTGACCATGGTCGCGGCGCAGGTGTTGGGCAACCAGACGATCATCGCCTTCGCCGGATCGCAAGGCCATCTCGAGCTCAACGTGTTCAAGCCGGTGATCGCCAACGCCATGCTGCAATCGATCAGGCTGCTCGCCGACGCGTCGGTGAGCTTCACCGATCATTGCGTCGTGGGGATCGAGCCGGACCGCAAGCGTATCGAGGAGCTGTTGTCGCGCTCGCTGATGCTGGTGACGGCGCTGACGCCGGTCATCGGCTACGACAAGGCCGCCGCCATCGCCAAGGCGGCGCATCGCCAAGGCACGACCTTGCGGGAGGAGGCGCTCGCCTCGGGCGCCATCACGGGGGAGGAGTTCGACCGCCTCATGCGGCCGGAGACGATGGTGTAGAGGCTACGCAGGGGCGGCGTCCCGCCGCCCAGCGGCGTGCTTACGGTGCGCGGGACGCGCACCCTCCATGAGCGGCCCCGTCGTCCGTTACCTAACCCACGAGCGTCGCCGCCGCCTCCGCCCGCGCCGCCTCGATATAGATATCGCGCAGGCGGCGAGCCATCGGACCCGGCTGTCCGCCGCCGATCCTCTTGCCGTCGACCTCGATGACGGGTTTGACGAGGCTCGTGGCGCTGGTGATGAAGCATTCCTGCGCGGCGAATACCTCGTCGAGCGTGAAGAGCCGCTCCTGTATCGCCAGATTTTTCTCGCCGGCGAGGCGGATGACCGATTGGCGCGTGATGCCCGGCAAGATCGCGTGCGAGTTCGGCCGCGTGACGATGTGCCCGTCCTGCGTGACGATGAAGACCGTCGAGGACCCGCCCTCGGTCACCACCCCGTCCTCATGCATGATGGCCTCCTGGCATCCGGCCGCGGCCGCGGCCTGCTTCGCCAGCACTTGCGCCAAGAGCGCGACGCTCTTGATGTCGCGCCGCGCCCAGCGGATGTCGGCGACGCTGTGCAGCTTGATGCCGGTCACGGCCTTCGGATCGTTCACCATCTCGCGCACTTGCGTGAACATGACGAGGCTCGGCCTCGCGTCCTGCGGGAAGGCGAATTCGCGATCCGCCGCGCCGCGCGTGACTTGCAGATAGACCGAGCCCTCGACCAGATGGTTGCGCCGGATCAGCTCCCTTTGCAGCGCGACGATCTCCTCCTTCGAGCAGGGCATGGCGAGGTCGATCTCGTGCAGCGAGCGCGCGAGCCTGGCCAAATGCGCCTCGTTGTCGATGAGCCCGCCGTCGATAACGGCGCTCACCTCATAGATGCCGTCGGCGAAGATGAAGCCCCGATCGAAGATCGAGATCTTGGCCTCGGCCTCCGGCACGAAGGCGCCGTTGACGTAGACGATGCGGGACAAGGCGCGCTCCATCGGGTCGTTCTCACCAGTCCTTGCCAATAAGCTGCAAATTTCGCTTGCGCTAGCGGGTTTGCCGGCCTTTTATCGCGCGCCTCTCATTAGGGCGTGTTGACATACATCGCGTGAGCCGGGATTTGAGACGAAATGGCCAGCTGGCAGGAGAAAATCGATGCCGATACTCCGGTATCGGCGAGG
>JBIOEJ010000215.1:0-5937 GCA_044445965.1 Hyphomicrobiales bacterium | reverse complement strand
GTTGGAAGGGGGTTGGTAGGGGGGTTGGAAGCCAAAAGTGCCCCGCACGGGGCAACGAGGCATCATCCATCTTGCTCGGCGAGGATGAGGCGCTTTCGACGCCTGGACGGCGGTCCGGACTCAACGACCTTGAGGCGCCCGCCGGTAAGCAGTCGGTTCATCGCATCGCGCAGCGCTGGCATGCGGATGCCCTGCGATCGCGCGTCGTGCGAAAACAGGGTCGGGGCATAGGTCAGCGATGGATGCGGGCTGAGTTCGCGGTGCTGAGCCGTGTAGGCGGCGACCATCTCCATGAACACGCTGTCGGCATTGTCGCGCGCAGCGTAGGCCGCAAGGCCCGAGCCGCCGGCGGTCGGGAGGGCGACGAAGACGCCGCGCTCCCATCGCATGCGGATCTCGGTTCCGATCTGGGAATAGTTCGCCTTCATCGTCTTCAGCGCGCGCACGTCCGGGTCGGTTTCCGCGCCATCGTCGCCCTTCACCCTTTATAGAGGCGGCTGCGCACCGAGTTTGACCAGGCCGTCGAGCCCGAGGTGCCGGCGCCGCTGGACATGCCGGACAGCGAGGGATGGGCGAGCAACAGCACCGTGGTCTCGTGCTGCAGCGTGAGCCCGCGGAGCAACCCGACGAACTGCCTGGCGTGGGTCCGGTGGTTCTCTTCGCCGCCGAACAGGTCGGCAAGCGTGTCGAGCACCACGAGGGCCGGCTTGAGACGGGCGATCGTCGCCTTCAGAGCCTCGAAGCGCTGCGTCGGGACGAGGACATTGCCCCGCGCGCCGGACACCGCCAGCAAGGCATCTTCGCCCGCGAGCGAGACGATATGGAGATCGTGCAGGGCATCGAGCCCCGCGCCGAGATGGAGCGCAACATCCTCGAGGCGGCGATGCACCTCGTCCCTGTCATCTTCGGCCGTCAGCAACAGCGAGGCGCCGCCCGCCACGGCCATGCCGAGCCATGTCGATTTCAGCGCCGTTGCCGAAGCCAGTTGCAGCGCGAGCAGGCTTTTGCCCGTCGCGCCGTCGCCGCCGAGCAGCGTCACCGTGCGGGCCGGGATCAGCCCATCGACGTGGAAGAGCCGACGGGGTGCCGTCGTGCCGGCGAGCGTGGACGCTGCGAAGACATCGAGCGGCTGGACGGGCGTCGCCGCCCGCCCTTCCATCGGCTCGGAGCCTTGGAGCGGTGCCTCAGCCAGCTGCCCGTTGCGCTGCTGACGCTCCGCATCTTCCAGATCGCGGAATCCTGCCGGCGTCTCCTCGCGCACAAAAAGCGCTCGGGGAGGGTTGTGTGGCGAACCTGGGTATTGACGCATGAATTCCCCTCATGCTCCGGCCGGGACGAGGATGCGCACCGGCCGCACTTCCAGCCGATCGCGAAGCTCGAGGCCCTGTTGCAGGGATGCGGCCTGAAGCGGCGCCGCCCTACGCAACAGCGAGGCAGCCTTCGCCCAATCGATCGGGACGACGCCCCGCCCACCGGCGCGCAGCCACTCACGGGGCGAGGGATGCACCAAGAGGGCCGCCGTCGCCGTCATCCTGGGCGCGAATATGCCGTCCTCGCCGATCATGCAGCCCCGCGCGTGCCACAGCGCCGCCGGCCGCGGCGGCGACCAGGCGGCGATATCGATAGGGGTGCCGAGGTGATCGAGGATGAGGAAAACAAGCGCGATAGTCGCGGCCTCGCCAGGCCTGTCGTCGGCGAATTCGAAGCCGTCCGCCCCGACATAGACGACCCAGGCAAAGCGCATCAGTTGCCCCACCCTGGCCAGGCCAGCACGATCGACGCCCTCGCTTTCCATACCCTCGAAGAAGGCGTCGGACGGCGTCGCGCAGGCGCCGAACCGATCAAGGATCTGCGCCCCGATCTCCTCGTCCGCGACGAAGTCGAAGTCATCCTCGGTCCAAGGCGGAGGCGCATGAACGTCGATCATCGCGCTCACGGCGATGGGTTCCTGAGAATGCCGGCCAGCCCGACAAGGCAGGCTTCGGCGCGATCGTGATCCCGAGGGCGGGCGAACCATTCCGAGTTTGCCGGCCATCGGGTGATAGCTTCGCCCCGGGCAAGATCCTTGCTCGCGTTCGCCGGCAGGCCGACGGCCTTGCGCCACACCGGGACCGTGAGCCAGCGCGTCGGAATCGACAGCGCGCCGAGAGCGCCTTCGAGGATTCCGCGGCATCGCCCGAACGCGAACGCGCCCACGCGGCCGTCAGTCGGAAAAACGGCGATGTTCTCGCAATAGGCCGTGGTAGGCGCCCAGCGCCGCAGGAGCGCGGCCAGCAAGACGGCGTTCACCGTGAGGCGCCCGGCCGGTCCATCCCGCAAGACCGGGACGGCTGCGACTTCGAGCACTGTGGCGCCATCGGCCGAAAGGAGCGCCAACGCGCCATGGTTGCCCAGGTCGACGCCAAGGACCGGGCCCGCGGTCATGACGAGCCTCCCTCGAGCATGTCGAGGACGGCACCGATCGGCCCGGCGGCGCGCCCGTCCGATCCGCGCGTCAGAGCATGGCGCAGCGTGTCCGCCGAGCAGCCGTGCTGCAACGCCAGGGATGCAACGATAGCGGCATCACGGCCGATATCGGCCGCATCGGAGCCGGCCTTCGCTGAGTGCAAGAAAATTTCAGCGAGCCTGCCATCGGGGAATCGCCCGATGCTGGCGGTGTAGTGCAAGCCGCCGTGCTCGAAGTCGAGCAGCTCGAGCCCGCGGCGATTTGGCAACGGCTCGCGCGTCATGACCGCGCCTCGGGCAGACCCTCGAGCATCGCCTCGCGCAGCCGCCGGCGAAGGAGATGAGGCAGCTCGGCGCGCTCGAGCGCAAAATCAAGGGGCGGCAGGCCTTCGTGCGCAAGGTGCTCGATCAGAGCGGTGCGGTGCGGTGCTGGTCGGTCTGCAATATTCTGGAAGATGAGGCCATCCGTCAGGGAGCGCTTCGAATTGGGGCCGTCTGCGACGCTACCGCGTCCAGGCGGCCTCAGCCGTTTTGAGGCGGCCATCGCTCACGCGGCGGCCTGCCGCTGAGCAACGCGGGCCTCGAGCCAGGCGTCAACCTCGGCCTCGACCCAGGCAATCTTCTTTGTGGAAATCGGAATTGGCTTTGGGAATTCGCCAGCCGCCACCTTCCGGCGCAGATGGTCCCTCGAATAGTCGATGCCTTTCTCGGGGGCGAGTCGGTCGAAACTGATGAGTCTCATGACAATGCCTCATGTCGCATGAACAAGCATGCGCAGAGACGAGGCGATGTGGCGCCACAATAAAAGGGCCGAAAAGGGCGTTTCGAATTTCTATGGCATTATTTTTTCTGGGGCGGCTTGTAGACGGCGAAGCCACCCGACGGAGGATCGATCCCGAGCACGGAGAGGGTGCCAGCGCGCATTAGCCGCTCGTGTCGAATGATGCTGGCGTGCTCCTCGGCCCTCGCGCCGCCCTTATGCTTGGCCAGCTTGGCTACCCTTTTCACGAGTCGGGCGCGGTCTTCTTGGTATTCAGGGCGGAGCGACGAGGCCGATAGACCGGTGTTGTCGTCGACAAGCTGAGCGCCAGAATCGAGGAGAAATGCCAGCGCCTCCCCGATCAGATTCGAGAGGGTGCCCTTCTCCGCATCCTTGAGCCAACCGAATTCAACTTCTCTGTCGATTGCGTCGCGCCGAAATGCCGGCATCCGACGCGGCGATCTACTCTTTATGCGCTGCGTCTCGACCCATTCCAGCCACCGGCTCGCGAGCCGCCTCATCCGCGCCGGGTGATGCTTCATAGGCGCCCCGCGTCGGCGCTTCTCACCCTTGATCGCTGGCCGGCCCCGTTTGGGTGGCGCCATCTCCTTCTCGATCGCCGCCCAGATCATGGGGGAGACCACGAGGCGGCTCGCCAGGGTCCACCAGCGAGTGAGGTCATCATACCCATTGTGAAGTGCATAGCGCTCGACGAGGGCAGCGAGCCGTTCATCGGCGAGCTTGACCGTCTCCTCGGCTCGTCGCTGGCCTGACGCTCGCCGCGGACCCTTGCTCGGTTTGCGCATCTACGCGCTCAATCGCATCGTCACGACGTTGTCGCCCTTCGGCGGTTCGACGATCGCCTTGAGCCGTCGGCCCCAGAGGTCGAGGCATTCCCGCTTTTCGTCGGCGTAGGCGTGAAGGTCATAGACCTTGTGCAGGCCGGGCTTGGCGTGCGCAATTACGAGCTCGCGGACGAGGTCCTGCACCGGCAGCGCCGAGAAGTGCGTGCGCGCGGTGCGGCGAAGATCGTGGAAGTTCCAGCGATCTGGCGCGGCTGTCTTCTCGGGATCTTCGCCCCGGTCCATCGCTGCGGCGCGCAGAGCTGCGGGCACGAGCTTGTCGATCCTCACCTTCGCCTTCGAGAATCCGTTGACCGGTTTCTTGCCGTCCGTGGTGGTGAAGACGAAGTCGCCGCCGGTCCACCGCGGCAGCGCCTCGAGCAGAGCGACCGCCTCGGCCGACAGCGGCACGAGATGCGCCGCCCCGCCCTTCATGCGATGGGCGCCGATCGTGATCAGCTTCTGTTTGAGGTCGACCTCGCGCCATGTCAGGTCTGCGATCTCGCGCTCGCGCTGGCCAGTGAGGATCAAGAGCCGAAGCAGCGGCCCATAGGGATAGCCCATCTCGCCGGCGCCTTTCCAAACGGCGCGCAGCTCGTCCTCGGTAAGCGTGCGGTCCCTCGCCTTCCGCTCGCCGATCATGTCCTTCGGGCTGAGGCGCTCGACAGGCGAGGACGTGACCCCGAATTCATGCGTGCCGATCGCCCAATTGAACAGCCGGCGCAAGTAACCGAAGGCGTTGTGCGCCTGATAGGGCGAGCCGCGCTTTACGATGGCGCTGATCGCCGTCGACACTTCCTCGGGCATGACATCGGTGATCGGCCGGGCGCCCCATCGCTTCACGAATTCGCCATCAAGGATGCGCTTCGCCTCCTCGGCCTTCTTGAGCTTGCTCCCATGCCGGGCGAGGAACTCCTCTGCGACCGCCGCGAAGCTATTAGCTTGCCGGCGCAGCGCCGCGGCCTTCTCCCGAGCCTCCTTGACCCGGGGATCGACGCCCTTGGTGATCAGCTCGAGCCATCCCCTCGCCTTCTCTCGCGCCTGGTCGAGCGTGATGGCGCCATAGTCTCCCAGCGCGCGCCGTGTCGGGTTGCGCGGCTTATGTGGGTAGCGAGCGACTAGGACGAAGCTCTTATGGCCTCGCTCGGTCACCCGAAGCGCGAGACCCGGCACGATAGCGTCCGCGTAGTCATCGCGCTTTCCCTTCTCGGCTGGGCCGCGTGATTTGACGAAGCGATCCGTGAGGTTGATCCGTGCCATTTGCCGCTTGCTCCAGGCCGGGGCAACATCGGGGCAACAGCCTGTCCCGCCTGCCCGTGTAGTATCACGTCGCACCATATCGCACTAAAAAGGGTCTTTCGCAAGCTTTTTGCTGTAGTTATACAGCCTAATATCGTCTCACGTCGTCTTGCAAATTGTCGGAGCGCGCGGCTGTTAACCGCTAGGTCGTAGGTTCGAGTCCTACTCGGGGAGCCATGCTCCTTTTCACCAGAACGCGGCACGCTCCCTCCACGGCGCGCTTTCCCTCTCCCGCTCGCGGGAGAAGGTGGCCCGGCGAAGCCGGGTCGCATGAGGGTGAATCGCGCCGAGCCGAGACGGGGCCGGACGGCCTTGTCGCGGCTCTTGCTGCAGCGCGACACCTGTAAACAACAGGAGATTTACAGGTAGAGGCTGGTCCGCGGCCCTGCCCGACGGCACGAACTTGCTGCGCCGCAGCATGAAAGGCCGGCGCCTCGGGAGGCATCACCTGGCCTCCGTGGCGCCGCATGTCCGCTCCCATTCCTCCACCGACAACAGCTTGTCACTGAGGACATTGATCGGCTGATCCGCGGCTTGCGCATCCGCACCGGCGGCGCGCAGCGCGTTCGCTCCGGCACCGAGGGCCCGCAT
>JBIOEJ010000214.1:0-6338 GCA_044445965.1 Hyphomicrobiales bacterium | reverse complement strand
GGGGGCGTGACCGGCGTCGTGCTCGCCAATGCCGGCGTCGACCACGAGCTCCACAACACCTATTACGTGGTTGCCCATTTCCACTATGTGCTGTCGCTCGGCGCGGTCTTCGGCATCCTGTGCGGCTGGTATTATTGGTTCCCGAAGATGACGGGCTATGTGATCCCCGACTGGATCGGCAAGACGCATTTCTGGATCGCCTTCGTCGGCTCGAACCTCACCTTCTTCCCGATGCATTTCCTCGGGCTCGCGGGCATGCCGCGTCACTATTTCGACTATCCGGACGCCTATGCGCCTTGGCATTTCATCGCCTCGGTCGGCTCCTATATCTTCGCCGCCGGCATGCTGTTCTTCGTCTGGGGAAATCTCTATTCTTATTTCGTGCGCAAGCAGCCGGCCGGCAACAATCCCTGGGGCGCCGGCGCGACCACGCTCGAATGGACCTTGCCGTCGCCGCCGCCCTTCCATCAATACGAAGTGCTGCCGCGCATCACGGGCGGGGATCATTGACTTGCATGACGCTCGCGACCGACGCCATCGCCGAGACCAGCCGGGCTGACACGAGCCCGGCGATCTCGCTCGCCTCGATTTCGCTCGCCTCCCCGGGCGACTACCTGGCGCTGCTCAAGCCGCGCGTCATGTCGCTCGTGGTCTTCACGGCGCTCACGGGGTTGATGCTCGCTCCCTCCCCTATGAACCCGGTCATCGGCTTCGTCTCGATCCTCGCCGTCGCGGCCGGTGCGGGCGCCGCCGGCTGCCTGAACATGTGGTGGGACGCCGATATCGACGCCCTCATGAGCCGCACCCGCGACCGTCCCATCCCGGCCGGCCGCATCGCTCCGCAGGAGGCGCTCGGCTTCGGCCTGGTGATGGCAGCGGGCTCGGTGATCACGCTCGGCCTCGCGGCGAACTGGCTCGCGGCCTCGCTCCTCGCCTTCACCATCTTCTTCTACATCGTCGTCTATACGATGTGGCTGAAGCGCTCGACGCCGCAGAATATCGTGATCGGCGGAGCAGCCGGCGCCTTGCCGCCCATGATCGGCTACGCCGCGGCCTACGGCTCGGTGACGCTCGAAGCCGCGGTCCTGTTCGCCATCATCTTCTTGTGGACGCCGCCGCATAGCTGGGCGCTGGCGTTGTTCCGCTCCGACGACTACGCCCGCGCCAAGGTGCCGATGCTGCCGGTAGCGGCAGGCCGCGACGCGGCGCGCCGGCAGATCCTCGCCTATACGCTCGTGCTCGCGCCGGTCGGGCTGCTGCCGGCGATTCTCGGTTTCGGCCCAGCCTACGGCATCGCTGCCCTCATCACGGGCGGCGGGATGATCGTCCTGGCGCTGCGGCTCTACCGGCAGCACGACGAGAGGGCAGCCGATATGAGCGCGAAGAAGCTCTTCGGCTTCTCGATCCTCTATCTCACCATCCTGTTCGGCGTGCTGCTCGCCGAGCGCCTGGTGGCGCTACTGCCCACTCAGGTCGCGGCGTGATGCGCGAGACCGGCAACGGCGTGGTCTTGAGCGAGGAGGAAAAGCGCCGCCGGCGTCAGCGCTCGGTCGCCCTCGCCCTCGTGCTCGGCGCGCTCGTCGTGCTGTTCTACGCCATCACCATCGTCAAGCAGGGCGCAGCGCTGACCGCGCTGCATTCGTGAGCACGATGAGCGAGGCTCGCCCGCCGCTGCCGCCAGCGACTCGGTCCCGCCGCTCGCGGCGCATCGCGACCGCGGCGGCGCTCGTGCCCCTCGTCATGCTCGGCCTCTCCTTCGCGGCGGTGCCCGCCTATCGGCTGTTCTGCGCGGCGACCGGCTTTGCCGGCACGCCGCGCCTTGCGACGCAGGCGCCCACCCATAGCCTCGGCCAGATGATGGTGGTGCGCTTCGACGCCAATGTCGCCCCTGGCCTCGCTTGGGACTTCGCGCCGGAGGCGCCGTTCGTGCATTTGCGTCTCGGCGAGACGAAGACGGTCGAGTTCCGCGTCACGAACGACAGCGATCAGCCGACGGCCGCGGTCGCGACCTTCAACGTCCAGCCCGACCTCGCGGCCCAATATTTCAACAAGCTCAGCTGCTTCTGCTTCGATGAGACGGTGCTGAAGGCGCATGAGACGAGGGACCTGCCGGTGGTGTTCTTCATCGACCCGGCGCTCGCCAAGGACAAAGACATAAGGTCTCTGACCGCGGTCACCTTGTCCTACACGCTTTTTGCATCCAAGACAGGCAAGCAACTCACCGCGACCACTAGCGCCTCGCGCTTGAACTAAAGCCTCGACAGCGAGAGAGACACATGGCCGACGCCCACGCCAAGCATCACGACTATCATCTCGTCGATCCGAGCCCTTGGCCTTTGATCGGAGCGGTCTCGGCCTTCCTCGCAGCCGTCGGCGCCATCTCGTGGATGCACGGCCTCGGGATCGGCGGCCTGCATATGGGTCCGTATATCGCGGGCGCCGGCTTCATCGGCATCATCTACACGATGATCTCATGGTGGACGGACGTGATCCACGAGGCGCAGGACCTGCACCTGCACACCCGCGTCGTGCAGCTCCATCATCGCTACGGCATGATGATGTTCATCGCCTCGGAGGTGATGTTCTTCGTCGCCTGGTTCTGGGCTTTCTTCGACGCCAGCATCTTCACGGGCGAGGAGATCAACTATGCGCGCGCCGCCTTCACCGGCGGCACCTGGCCGCCGAGGGGCGTCGAGCCCTTCGACCCCTGGCATTTGCCGCTGTTGAACACGCTGATCCTGCTCACCTCGGGCACGACCGTGACCTGGGCGCATCACGCGCTCCTGCACGGTGACCGCCAGGGGCTGAAGGCCGGGCTGTGGCTGACGATCCTGCTCGGCCTGACCTTCACCGGCGTCCAGGCCTATGAGTACAGCCACGCCGAGTTCGGCTTCAAGGGCAACATTTTCGGCGCCACCTTCTTCATGGCGACGGGTTTCCACGGCTTCCATGTGATCATCGGTTCGATCTTCCTGATCGTCTGCCTGCTGCGCGCCTATCGCGGCGACTTCACGCCGAAGCAGCATCTCGGCTTCGAATTCGCCGCTTGGTACTGGCATTTCGTCGACGTGGTCTGGCTGTTCCTGTTCTCCGCCATCTATGTCTGGGGAACGGGCGGGGGCGCCGCCTTGCACGGCGGGGGATGACGCGACCGCTCAGGGTGGATGTGCGCGGTCCGGCGCGTCAGGTCGTGGCCGCGGCGGACTGGGAGAGAGCGAAGCGATCGATGTGAGCCAGGATCATTACCCGCCGCTCCCGCCGACCAGGACCGGCCTGCGCGGGCTTTGCCCCCGCTGCGGCCGGGGCCGGTTGTTCGAGCATTGGCTCACGGTCGCCGAGCGCTGCGAGGTCTGCGGGCTCGATTACGGCAACCTCGCCGAGGCTGGCGATGCGCCGGCCGTGTTCCTGAACCTCGCTCTCGGAGCCGTGGTCGTCGGCTTGGCGCTATGGGTGGAGGTTACCTATGAGCCGCCCTTCTGGGTGCATATATTGCTGTGGTTCCCGCTGATCGCGATCCTCGGCATCGCAACCTTGCGTCCGCTGAAGGGGCTGACGATCGCCCACAGCTATCTGCGCGGCATCCAAGAGGGCAAGTCTTGAACGCTGCCCGATCGCCGCAGCCACCCTTGCGGCGGGCCGGCGCTCGAGGCCTCCTCCTCCCCGCGACCTTCACCATCGTCGGCGTCGCCGCGCTCTGCGCGCTCGGCGCTTGGCAACTCGAGCGCAAGGCTTGGAAGGAGGGGTTGATCGCGGCGATCACAGAGCGCACAGGGGCGCCGCCGAGCGATTTTCCGCCTGAGGGCGCCTGGGCGTCTCTCTCGCCCGAGCAAGACGAATACCGTCATGTCCGGCTCGCCGGCCGGTTTCTCAACGACAGCGAGGCGCATCTCCAGGCGAACCTCGTGAGCAAGGGCAAAGATGACGGCGCGCTCGGCTACGACATCCTCACTCCGCTCCGGACCGCGGAAGGCGCACTCGTCATCGTCAATCGCGGCTTCGTGCCGCTCGCCAGGAAGGAGGCGTCGAGCCGGCCGGACGGGCAAATCGAAGGCGAGACGGTCGTCACCGGCCTCATTCGCTTCCCGCAGCCGCATTCCTGGTTCGTCCCCGCCGACGACCCAAAGGGGAATGTCTGGTTCTCGCGCGATCCCGCCCCGATCGCCGAAGCCTACGGCCTGGCGCATGTCGCGCCCGTCATCATCGACGCCGATCCGGAGCCTGCCGATAGGAGGCTTCCGCTCGGCGGTCAGACCCGCCTGACGCTCCCCAACGACCATCTGCAATATGCGCTCACTTGGTTTGCGCTTGCCGTGGCCCTGGCTGGGGTGTTCGGGGCCTACGCGCTCAGGCGAAAAGCGTAAGCGAGGCCCTACCTCTCCCGTTGTCGGACCTTTGCGAAACCCTCGGTCTCATTCCCGGCGAGGCGAGCCCCTGGTCGCGCCTTTGGCGCGCCCGAGGATAAACTCCGCTGGCCGGGGGAAGGGAAGCCGCCTTTCCTATCCCGATTTTGGATCCCCTTCCCTCGCCCGGATCAAGTCTCGAGACTTGATCCGGGGCTCGCCGGGGATGACACCCAATTGTGCGAAGCTCTCCTTGTGGGAGAGGCAGGGCCTCTTCGCTCCAGCGCCCGAAGGCGCTAAGGAGACGGCCCGCAACCGGAACCAAGACGTGCTCCATATCTCGACCCGCGGCGAAGCGCCCGCGATCAGCTTCACCGATGCCTTGCTCGCGGGCCTCGCACGCGATGGCGGCCTCTACGTGCCACGGAGCTGGCCGAAGCTGACGAAAGGCGCGATCGCGGCCTTCGCCGGCCTTGCCTATGCCAAGGCGGCCGAGGCCGTCATCGGCCCGCTCGCGGGAGGCGATCTGTCACGCGAGGCGCTGAGCGCCGCGATCGCCGATGCCTATTCGATCTTCCGCCATCCCGCCGTCTGTCCGCTGATACAGGTCGGCGACAACCTCTTCGTGCTCGAATTGTTCCACGGGCCGACGCTCGCCTTCAAGGACGTGGCGATGCGGCTCCTGGCGGGGTTGATGGACAGGATCCTCGCCGAGCGCAACCAGCGCGTCACCATCGTCGGCGCCACCTCGGGCGATACGGGCTCGGCCGCGATCGACGCCTTCGCGGGCTCGGAGCGCGCCGATCTCTTCATCCTCTACCCGCATAACCGCATCAGCGAGGTGCAGCGCCGCCAGATGACGACGCCCGAGGCGCCGAACGTGCACGCCATCGCCATCGAGGGCAGCTTCGACGACTGCCAGGCGCTGGTGAAGGCGATGTTCAACCACCACGCCTTCCGGGACCGCTTGTCGCTCTCCGGCGTGAACTCGATCAACTGGGCGCGCATCGTAGCGCAAGTGGTTTACTATTTCACCGGCGCGGTCGCGCTCGGTGCGCCGCATCGTCCCGTATCCTTCACCGTGCCGACCGGGAATTTCGGCAACGTGCTCGCGGGATACGTGGCCAAGCGCATGGGGCTGCCGATCGAGCGTCTCGCCATCGCGACGAACGACAACGATATCCTGGCGCGCGCGCTCGAGAGCGGGCGCTATGCGGTCAAGGGCGTGATCCAGACGGCCTCGCCCTCCATGGATATCGAGGTGTCGTCGAATTTCGAACGGCTGCTGTTCGAGGCCTATCGGCGCGACGCCGCGGCGGTGCGCGCCGCGATGGCCTCGCTCGGCCAGTCCGGCAGCTTCCGCATCGGCGCCGAGGCGCTGGCAAGCATCCGCGCCGAATTCGACGGGTATCGCACCGGCGCCGCCGAGGCCGCCATGACGATGCGCGAAACCTGGAGGGAGGCGGGTTATCTCCTGGATCCGCATACGGCCGTCGCGGTGCATGCGGCGAAGCGCGCGCAGGCGCAACGTCCGAGGACGCCGATGATCGCGTTGGCGACCGCGCATCCGGCGAAATTCCCGGATGCGGTCTTGGCCGCAACGGGGATGCGCCCCGAGCTGCCGCCGCATCTCGAAGGTCTCATGGCGCGTAGGGAGCGCTTCACGGTGCTCGCCAATGACCGCAAAGCCGTCGAAAGCTTTGTCGATGCCCATGCGCGAGCCGCGCATGCGGCTGGAGCGTGATCCCAAAAGTGGCAAGGGCAGTGCCGAAGGTCTGAACGCCGTTCAAGGAGGGCTCGCCGGAGCCGCCATGACGCCTTCCCACCTATCGCGTTGCATCTCGCCTCGCGCCGCAAATCGTGACATGGATATCGGCCAAGATGCACGCAGGAGCGATGGCATGACCGCAAGCCGCAGCACGGTCGAAGGGCCGGGCGACATCAAGGTGACGACCTTGCCATCCGGCCTGCGGGTCGCGACCGATCCGATGCCGCTCG
>JBIOEJ010000213.1:0-6350 GCA_044445965.1 Hyphomicrobiales bacterium | reverse complement strand
CGGGAGACTATCATGGCGATCGAACATGCCTGCGTGCGAGCCGTGAGCAAGCCCTGGGGAAGCACCGATCTGCGGCCTTGGAGCGAGATCGAGCCTGACGGCGCCGCGATCGGCGAGCTCTGGTTTCAGCGTGACGACGCCAAGGCAAGCGAGCCCGCCTTGCTCCTCAAGCTGCTCTTCACCAAGGAGCCTCTGTCTATCCAGGTTCATCCCGACGACGCCTGCGCGCGGTCGCTCGGCCTCGAGCGCGGCAAGACCGAGGCATGGTATGTGCTGTCGGCCGCGCCCGGCGCTGGGGTTGCGGTCGGGCTGAAGCGCGAGGTCACGAAGGACGAATTGCGGGCTTCAATCGCGGACGGCTCGATCGCGGAGCTCGTGCAATGGCGCCCGGCCCTGAAGGGCGACGTCGTCCTTGTTCCCGCCGGCACCATCCACGCCATCGGCGCGGGCCTCGTGCTCGCCGAAATCCAGCAGCGAAGCGATACGACGTTTCGGCTCTTCGACCATGGCCGGCAGCGGGGACTTCAGGTGGACGATGCCATGGCGGCGGCTCATCTTGGGCCGGCTGGCGCTCGAACCGTCCCGAAGGCTCTCGGCGACGGCCGCACGCTGCTGGTCGCCGACCCGTATTTCGTCCTCGAGCGCTTGGAATTCGCGCCGGATTCGCATTGGGAGCTCGATGCGGAAGGCGAAACCTGGCTCCTCGCCCTCGAGGGAGACGCTCGCATCGGCCCGATCGAGCTGTCCATCGGCGAAGCCGTCTTCGTGGAGGCCGATCGTGCCGGCATGCGGATCGGGCCAGAGGGCCTGACGGCTCTGCTGGCCTATTCGGGGCCCGAGCCGGTGCGCGATCTGATGCGGCAAATGGCGAGGGACGAAGCCGGTTCCTCGACGCCTTCGATCCCACGCCTGCCTCCCATTCCAGCCGAACCCGTGGACCGGCCTGCCCGCGCCATGGAGGCGCGCTCATGAGCCGGCTCATACGTCTGGCGTTTATCGGTAATTCGCTGCCCCGCCGCTGCGGCATCGCCACCTTCACGACCGATCTGCAGCAGGCGGTCGCGGCGTCACGAACGGATGTGGAGACCTGCATCGTGGCGATGAACGACCACGGCCACAGCTACGACTATCCGTCCGAGGTCCGCATTCAGATCGATGACGGCAGCATCGACGACTATGTCCGCGCCGCCTTGTTCCTGAATGCCGGCCAGTTCGACGTCGTTTGCCTCCAGCATGAATTCGGGATTTTCGGGGGCGAAGCGGGCGGCCACATCTTGGCGCTGCTCACCCGGCTGACCATGCCGGTCGTCACCACGCTCCACACGGTCCTTCCCTCTCCGACACCGGCGCAACGCGGCGTCCTTGGTCGGATCATCGACGCGTCGTCGAAAGTGATCGTCATGACCGAGAAAGGGCGCGAGCTGCTGCGTACGGTCTACCGGACGCCGGCAGACAAGATCGAGGTCATCGCGCACGGAATTCCCGATTTCGCCTTCGTCGAGCCCGATGGCGCGAAGGCGAAATTCGGCTTCGGCGGCAAGACCGTCATTCTCACATTCGGGCTTCTCTCATCCAACAAGGGCATCGAGTTCGTGATCGATGCCATGCCCTCCATCCTGAAGAGCCGTGCCGATGCCATGTATGTCGTCCTCGGCGCGACCCATCCCAATCTCGTGCGGGATCAGGGCGAAGCCTATCGCGAAAGCCTCCTGGCGCGTGCGCGCGCGCTCGGCGTCCAGGACCACGTCGTGTTTCTCGACCAGTTCGTCGACCAGCCGACGCTCCTCGACTACATCTCGATGTGCGACATCTACGTCACGCCGTATCTCAACGAGGCGCAGATGACGTCCGGCACGCTGGCCTACAGCTTCGGGCTGGGAAAGGCGGTCGTCTCCACTCCCTATTGGCATGCGCAGGAGCTGTTGGCCGGGGGGCGGGGCATCCTGGTTCCGTTCGGCGATGCCGCGGCCATCGGCAGCGAGATCGCGGCACTGCTGAGCGACGATGCCAGGCGAAAGGCCATGCGCGAATGCGCCTATGCCGATAGCCGTTCGATGACCTGGGAGCGAACCGCGGAGCGTTACCTCGCCACCTTCGACAATGCCCGGCGGGGGCACCGTCTCGAGGTGGTCTCGCGGCCCTGGCCAAGCCTGTCCTTACGTGACGGCCGAGCGCCGCCGGAGATGCGGGTCGGTCATTTCCTGTCGATGTGCGACGACACCGGCCTCTTCCAGCATGCGGTGCATTCCGTGCCCGATCGTTCCCATGGCTATTGCGTGGACGACAATGCCCGGGCCCTGCTGTTGGCGTGCGCGCTCAACGATGCGGACGAGCAGCGCTTGTCCGAGGCCCTGACGGCGACGCTCGCCGCCTTTGTCCAGCATGCCTGGAATCCCGACACGCAATGGTTTCGCAACTTCATGAGCTTCGATCGACGCTGGCTCGAAGACAAGGGTTCGGAGGATAGCCACGGACGCACGTTGTGGGCCCTGGGCGAATGCGCCCGCGGCGACTCCAATCCGTCGCGCCGGCGCTGGGCCGCCTCCCTGTTCGCCGAGGCCTTGCCGACCGTGGAGCACTTCAACTCGCCGCGCGCCTGGGCTTTCACGCTGCTCGGGCTGGATGCCTATTGCGCCGGGACCGCGGGTGATCCCTTGGCGGAGCGTTTCCGCCGCCTCCTCGCCGACAGGCTGATGTCCATCTTGTCGCTCTGCGAAACGAAGGATTGGGTTTGGTTCGAGAACGGGCTCGCCTACGACAATGCGCGGCTGTCTCAGGCGCTGATCGTAACCGGAGTTGCCGCCGCCGTGCCCGCCTATGCCGAGGCCGGCACGCGATCGTTGCGCTGGCTGATGACGTTGCAGACGGCACCTTCGGGCCTGTTCCGGCCCATCGGCTCCGACAGCTTCGGCGATCAGCGGACATCGCCGAAGCCGTTCGACCAGCAGCCTCTGGAGGCGACGGCGGCGATCTCCGCCTGCCTCGCGGCATGGCGCGCGGATGGTGATGACGAGTGGAAGGCCGATGCGGCGCGTGCATTCGCGTGGTTTCACGGAAGCAACGATCTGTCGCTGCCGCTCGTCGACGTTGAAACCGGCAGTTGCCGGGACGGGCTGCACCGAGACCGCGCCAACGAGAACAGGGGCGGCGAATCCGTGGTATCGTACCTTCTGGGGCTTGCGGAGATTCGGCAACTCGCTCGCATGAGCGGGGATCACTCGGCAGTCGCGCCGTTGCATGCCCTGCGCGCCTGACAGCCAATGAAAAGTCGAGGTCGCCTTGTCGCATGCTACATTCCTGAACCGGCAGGCGCTCTACCTGCGGCCGGATCCGGCCCGGGTGGTGGTGCGCCCCTTCAAGCCGGCGACCGAGCCGCGTGACCTCAACCCGACTGACAAGACGCGCGCGAACCGCATCGTCGAACGCGTGCTCGGCCTCGATCCGGAGGCCGCCGCCAATCAGCTGGCCGACGTGCTCGAGAATTTCCAGGGGCGCCATCGCAACCTGCTCGACATATTCGAGGCGCGTGCCGATGAAATGGAAGACGCGTTCGCCGCCCATGCAGGCTTCAGCAAGAAGCAGCGCCAGCTGATCGGCGCCTACTTCCTGCACGAATATTCCTTCGAGGCGTCGGCTCTCTTCAATCCGAGCATCGTTTCCCACCCCGATCAGTCCGACGCACCCGTCGGAGGGCGACGCTTCGTGCTGAGCCTTCGGGCGGTCGGCGAAGGTCATATCTCGTCTTTGACGTTCCGAGCGGGGTCCATCGCGGCCGATGGCAGCGTCAGCATCGATCCGACGGCTCGGCTCGCCTCGATTCCCCGCATCCAGCGGCGGATGTCGGGCACGGACGGCGACGACGTCGAAGTGGTCTTCAAGCCGGTGGAGGACATCAGCGAGCGGGTGATCTTTCCCGTCACCGTTGCCCAGTCCAACGGCATCGAGGATGCTCGCTTCGTCGAGTTCGACGACGGGAGGCAAAAGACCTTCTACGCGACCTACACGGCCTATAGCGGCATCGCGATCAGGTCCGAGCTGATCGAGACGAAAGACTTCCTGTCCTTCCGGATGACACCCTTGCGCGGGGCGGCCGCGCGCAACAAGGGCATGGGCCTGTTTCCCCGACGATTCGACGGCAAATACGCCATGATCGCCCGGCACGACAATGAGAACCTCTACCTCATCTATTCGGACGACCTGCATCATTGGGAGGGAGGGCGCGCCATCCTGAAACCCGAATTCCCGTGGGAATTCGTGCAGATCGGCAATTGCGGCTCGCCGATCGAGCTCGACGAGGGCTGGCTGCTCCTGACCCACGGCGTCGGACCGATCCGCAAATATTCGATCGGGGCGGTCCTGCTCGACAAGACCGACCCGTCGAAGGTTCTCGCAAGGTCGCGCGAGCCGCTGGTGCGGCCGGATGCTTCCGAGCGCGAGGGCTATGTTCCCAATGTCGTCTACACCTGCGGCGCGATGCGCCATAACGACCAGATCATCTTGCCCTATGCGGTCTCCGATACCTTCTCCAATTTCGCGACGATCAAGATTTCCGCCCTGATGCAGGCCATGGCGGGTTGAATTTCGAGGCGCGGCTTCGCGCCTGCGAAGCTTGAAATTGCCATTCGTCACCTCGGCATCGATGTCGATGACGCGCGGCTTCTCTTACGTGCGAAGCGGCTCTTCACCACTTTGGGGGGCGAGCGCCGGTTCCACGCTACGATCGCCGAAATTACGAAAACCTAATGGCTGCGCCTTGCCGGCATGGCGTTTGCGACCCTACTGTGGTGGTCGGTCAACGTCAGGAGAGGCACATGGGTGGTCGGGCGAAGCTCGTGGGGGTGCTGGTGGCCGCCGCGACGGCGATGTCGGGCGGCGGCGCGTATGCCGAGAAGGCGACGGATACGCTGCGGGTGGTGTGGCGGGACGCCATTCCCAACGTCGATCCCTATTACAACACGCTGCGCACCGGGCTGATCTTCCAGCAGCACGCCATGGACGGCCTCGTCTATCGCGATCCGGATACGTTCGAGATCAAGCCGCTGCTCGCCACCGCCTGGAATTGGGTCGACGCACGCGCGCTGGACCTCACCCTGCGCCAGGGCGTGACCTTCCATAACGGCGACAAGTTCAGCGCCGACGACGTGGTCTACACGTTGAACCTCGTATCTTCGCCCGAGGGCAAGGTGTCGGTGCCCAGCAACTATTCGTGGATCGAAAAGGCCGAGAAGATCGACGACTTCCATGTCCGGGTGCATTTGAAGAGGATCACGCCGGCGGCGCTCGAATTCTTCGCGATGATCACGCCCATGTACCCCAAGGCCTATCGCGAGAAGGTCGGTCCCGAGGGCTTCTCGAAGGCTCCGGTGGGGGCGGGGCCCTACAAGGTCACGAGGCTCGACGGCGTCAACGAGATCGATATGGTCCGCTTCGACGGCTATTACGAGGGCAGCCCCAAGGGCAAGGCCAGGATCGGCAAGCTGGTCATCCGCGAGGTCGCCGACGCCGCGACCGAGATGGCCGAGCTTCTGTCGGGTCGCGCCGACTGGATCTGGAACTTCAACCCCGACCAGTTCGACCAGGTCGGCCGGATGCCCAATCTGCAAGCGCTGCGGGCCGAATCCATGCGGGTCAACTTCCTGCAGCTCGACGCCGCCGGCCGCAGCGGCGCCAACAACCCGCTGACCAATGTCAAGGTGCGGCAGGCGATCCTCTACGCCATCGATCGGCAGACCTTCGCCAAGCAGCTGGTTCAGGGCGGCTCGCGCCCGCTCGACGCACCCTGCTACCCGACGCAGTTCGGCTGCGACCAGGAGGCCGCGGTCAAATACCAGTATGACCCGGCGAAGGCGAAGAAGCTGCTCGCCGAGGCCGGCTACCCCAACGGCTTCGAGACCGAGCTCGTCGGCTATTTCCTCGACAGCTGGATGGCCTCGATCCAAGGCTATCTCAGCGCCGTCGGTATCAAGGCCAAGGTCTCGAAGCTGCAGGTCGGCGCCGTCATCCAGCGCCTCGAGAAGGGCGACACCCCGGTGAATGCCGGCAGCTGGGGCTCGAACTCGGTCAACGACGTATCGGCGATCTTCCCGGTCTATTTCGACGGCAAGAGCAACTTCGATTTCGCCCGCGATCCGGAGGCGGCGAAGCTCGTCGAGGAGGGCGGGTCGACCAACGATCCGGAGACCCGCAAGCTCGCCTATAGCGCGCTCATCAAGCGGGTGACCGAGCAAGCCTATTTCACGGTGCTCGCCACCGACGCCAAATATTACGGTTTGTCCAAGGAGCTCAACTTCCATCCCGACCGCGACGAGCTGCCGCGTTTCTGGGGCGCGAGCTGGAAGTAGTCAGCGAGG
>JBIOEJ010000212.1:0-6442 GCA_044445965.1 Hyphomicrobiales bacterium | reverse complement strand
TCACGACACCCTTGTCGAGGATGCGTTCGAGGATGTCCGCCAATCCGACGGCCTGTACCGAGTGCTCCATCCGCAGATCTGGCATGGCTTGCTCTTTCCGTTCCGCTGCCCATGATCGGGTTAGCGATCCAGCGGCCCCATTTTCTCGACGACGGCCGCCGTCTTTTCGCGCAAAACCGCGATCTCTCGGCACATGCGGCAATTCAGGTTGCCCTCGTCATAGGCATCGCAGTCGAGCAGCAAAGAGATGCTTTGGCGCAGATCATGCGCGGCCCGGGCCTTCTCGTGCGCGGTCGGCGAACGATTGATCGCCTCCGTAAGCCGCGCGATCTCCCCTTCGTGCCTCTCGTAGAGGCCGATCGGGCAGTGAATGCCGGAGGAAGTTCCGCGCGAGGTCATGTCTCGTCTCCCACCTGATCGCGGAAATAGCGCTTGCTGCGGTGATAGCTCACGATGTCGCCCGCCTCGTCGACATCGACCGCGTAGCTGGCGAGCACGTCGGTTGCCGCGGGAATCCGGTGGAGCTCGACCACCGTGACGGACATATGCCAGCCGCCATCGGCCTTGGCGAAATCCGACACGCTGTCGACGCCGTAGCCTGTGAGATCACGGAGCTGCTCCTTCGCGCGCGAGATCAGCTCGACCGGCCGAGACCGCGCCGACGCCCGCTCCTCGCCCGCGGGCGTCTCTAGTAAGGAGGGGCCGGATGCAAGACGAGCGCCGGGCGTCACTTTGGGGCGCGGACGCGGCCGCGTAGTGGTGCGGAGCTCAACCATTCTTCGCCTCCCGGATCTCTCTCAATCGCTGCAGCAACACCTCTTCACGCGCCTCGTATTCGGCGAGGTCCATCTGCTTCAGATCGAGCGCAAGCTCCAATTCGATGAGCTCGCCCCGAATCTTGTCCTCGTCGTAGAACTCGGCGTTGGCCTGCTCTTCGATCGTGCGCGCCAACCACAGCAAGCCCTGTATCGGGCCGAGCACCGGTGCGGCGAGGACGTTTCTGAGGATACTCATGCGTGTCACCCTGCCCAATTGACCACGATGTTGACGAAATTGTACGGCGGTACCGGCCCGACATATTTGAACATGAGCCGGTCGTTGAACTCCTCGTCGAGCTTGCGCACGACGTCATCCACCTCCGGCCCGCGCTGGCGGTCGACGAGAAAGGCGGCATTGACCACCATGCGGTCGCTGATGACCTTGTTGGTCCGGGTCTTGTGAACGAGCGGTTTGATGCGGCAGAGAATCGCCTCCTCGTCGCGCGCGCGCTTCTGTGCCAAGGCCTTCTCGACCGCCTCGCCGAGGCGGATGCGCTGATAATAGGTCTCCTCGAGCGAGCGCCCGTTCAAGTCGTCGCGCATCCGGCGAATCGTCTCGCTGTCACGCACCACCTCCTCGAAGGCGGCACCCTCGTACCAGAACGCCTTGAGGCCCAGCTCGATCCGGTCGCGCATCTGCTCGAGCAGCCCGGTGAATTCCTCGTAGCGCGGTGCCAGCAGGCGCGTCGCGACCGTCTCCGCATCGGGTGCTATCGTGCTGAAGCGCACGGGCAGCAGGGTGAACTGCTCCATGACCTCTTCGAGCACCAGCGTGTGCGCCATCATGTTGCGCCGGCTGTTTTCGTATTCGACGTTGGGGGAATTGCTGACGACGGCTGCGACCCGCCGATAATTGATCGTGTGCACGGCGTCGCCGTGCTCGCCGATGCCGCGCGCCTTGAATTCCCGCGGCTCGGCGCAGGCAATGATCGCGTAGAGATACTGTCCTTTCGCCTGGTCGGTGTCTTTCATCGCTTCCTCTCGGCGAGGCGCTCAACGTTGCCTCGATCCAGCGAGTCTCCGTGCTCGACGCACTGACCCGTCGCTTGTCTCCGCGCGCTCTCGTGCTTAGGCCTTGCGCGCGCGGATTTCCAGCACGCCATTGTTGTACTTCTTCTCTAGGCTCTTGCCGTCGATAGCGCTCGGCAGCAGAACTTCCTTTGCGTAGTGGCGCTCGCCATGCGACTCGATGGTCAAGACGTCGCCGCTGAGCTCGGCCGTGATCTCCTCCATGCGCGCGCCCGGCAGCTCCGCGGTGACCACCACCTCGCCGCCCTCGTCGAACACGTCGACCAGCGGCTCGCGCACCTCGTCGACGACGATGCCCTCCTTGGTGGCATGCACGTTGCCGAACGGCTCGACGCGCGTGGCGCCTTCACCGCCTATGCCGGTGCGAATGCTGAATCCGTACACGCCGCGCGCCTTCTCGCCCAAGCCTTTGACCGTGAACTCGCCCTGGTGCTCGGCGTGTTTCGTCCCGACCTCGACGAGCTTGCCGAGCAGCTCCACGGCGTCGCCAAGGCCGCGAAAGAGGCCGCCGAGCTCGATCCCTACCCCTTCTTTCGAGGCGCCGGCCCGCATTGTGCTCTTCTTCACCATAGCGCTTCTCCTTGTATCGATTGCGTCCTCGGATGCGCGATGTGCGAGGACGGTCGTCGCCCGTTCAGTATTCGAGCGTCATCGCCCGTTTGTGCGGTGCCGTGGAGCCCGCCACTTGCGTCTCTGCCGGCGTGCGGCGCTGCCCGTGTCCCTGACGGAGCACGGCATTCGTCCCCGGCGCTTCGAACAAGGCCGGCCGCAACTCCGCGATCTCCTCGTTGACCTTGGCCAATTTGATCGCCGTCGCGTGCCGGCAATTGTCCCACATGCCGAGCTCGCGCTCGAGGCGGGCGCGCTCGTTCTCGAGCCGCGCGAAGCGATTCGCAATCTGGTGACGCTGGCGCGGCTTAGCGCCATTGGCGAGCGTCCGCAGCGTCGCAATGTTGCGAAGGCCGCCGGCGGCCTTTCGCGTGTTGTTCGCTGGTTGGTTCGACATGCGATGTCTCCCGTTGCTGGCGCGCCGGTAGCGCTACTACAGGTGCTGCTCCATTCGTGCAGCCCGCGCGCCGCGGACGGGCGCAGCCGCAGGGCCCGAGCAATGATGCTCGATCAAGCTCAGCAGCATCTTTTGCTGCTGTGTGCGCTTGCTCTCCGTCTTCCCGGTGAACATCGATTTGGAACCGAGGATGTCGAGGCACACCTGGACGAAATTAGGATCGGCGATGGTCGGGCGGAATTTTTCCTGCGCCATCATGCGGCAGATCATGATGCTGCTGCGCAGGGTCGGCGTCTGATCGTATTCACCGGTGTCGCGGAACTCGCGCACAAGATCGATGACGGGCGTCACCACTGCCTTCGGCAGGCCGGAGCGGGCCGCGGCGACGGCGATCTCCAGCTCGCGGTCGGCATGCCCGACATCGACGGTGACGATGCGGTCGCCGAGCGCATCCTGCGCGTCGTGGACGCCGGCATATTCCTGCGGGTTGCTGGTGAAAATGACGCGGAAATTCGGATGCACCTTGATGTAAGGCTCATCCTGGTTCTGCGCCGGCAGCACCAGTAGCCCCTCCTCGAGCACGCTGAGGAGAACGTTGTTGGCCTCGGGCCGCGAGCGCGTGAACTCATCGTAGATGAGGGTGTAGCCCTCGCGGCACGCCGTGGTGAGCCGGTGGTCCGCCCAACGCTTATCGGCGGTTTCCTCCATCTTGGTCACGGTATGGATGTAGCGGTCCACCACTTTGCGATAATGGTAGCCATACTGGGCGCCGACGAGCGTCGAGGTCGCCATGTCCTCGTCGCCCGTGATCATGACGGTCGGTCGATCGAGCAGCGCCGCCGCGTGCAGGGCGAGGGTCGTCTTGCCCGTGCCCGCGGGACCCCGGAAGTGAATGGAGAACCCTGCCTTGAGATAGGCGAGCGCCCGCTTGCTGATGGCGTCGACCGTCTCGGTCTGCACGAAGTCGGAGCGACGCCGCGGGGTTAGCGTGGTGACACCGCCTATGTCCTGCGATGGCGCGACAATGGACATCTGGTCAACTCCTCCTCGTTCGCGGCTCGATCGATGCTTCCGTCAGGTTCGCGTCATAGCGACGTGCGCCTCGAAGCGTCGAGCCCGGTACCAATGCTCGCGCGCCTTGGTGAGCGTTTCCGGCTCGTCATCCCAAGACGCGAACTGATCGTAAAGGCGCGCGAGTTCCGGCTGCGCGTCGCGCCAAAGCGCGACACCGAGCAGGTTGGCCCGCGATCCGTCGGCCGCGAACGGTGGTGTTGTCGCCTGCGACGCGAAACCGCGCATGAATGCGTCGCGTGCGCCGATCGCCCCGCCGCTTAAAAGATAGGCCACCTGATTGCCGAACAGCGCCGCGAGCTCGTCCGACAAGCTCAGGCGACGCCCGGCAACCGCCGCCATGCTCTCGACGAGACGCGCGGCGGCTTCGAGCGCGTGCCATTCGATGGCAACCGTCTCTTCGCGGCTACGGCAGATCAAGAGGCCGTCGGCATAGGCGAGCGACGGACGCACGCCCCACTTCGCCGTCGGAAAGAGGCCGAGCGCGTAATCGGCTTCGGAGAAATCGCCGATCGCGCCGACGTTCTCGAGCCCGAGGCCGAGGCGCTCCCATAGCGCTTCGAACACCGGAACGATGCCGCACAGATCCGGCTGCAGCACGATCTCCGGTATGAGGCCGTCGCGCAAGCCGACTTGGCAGGGCACGCCTTCGAGAACAGCGAGCTTGACCGGCAGCGTGATCTCGATGCTGCCGCTGTTGCGTCCCGACGACCGAATATTGCGCTTTCCGAATTGCATCGAACCGCTCGCTTCATTGCCGCCGGCACGCCACGCCGGTTATGGAACGCGTTTCGCTATAAAGCCCGCAGCAGATCGTCCGCTAATTTCCCTAGCAGATCATCAAGGGACACTGAGACGCGCCAGGGACACAGCAGCTCTCCTCATGACCACGCCTATCTCTGCCTCTCGTTTCGCCGGCCCGGGCCGTGATCGCCTCAGTGGTGGGCGGCCCGTTGCCGCTTCTTCGCCTTGACCGTTCGCTTGCGCGGTGCCGCTTCGCCGTTCACCGCCGCCTCGCGTAGGCGCTGGCTGGTACGACGATGCTGCTCCCATACCCGCTCGGCGGTCGTCCGATCCTTGTGCAGGCCCTTGATGTATTTGTCGGCGTTGCCAAGCACGGCATGAACCCGGCGCCTTAGGTCCTTCAGATAGGCCCGCCGCGCCGCCTCTTCCTGCCGCGCTGTGGCCGAGCGCTTGTCGGTCAGGCGCTGCAACTGTCCTTCGACGGTTTCCTGCAACTCCTGGACAAACGATCTCAAATCGTCCCGCATCGCGTCGCTGCTCTTTTCGTGGCCGTCGGCAATGCGTTCGATCAAGTCCCCCGCGGCGCCGCGTAAGAACGCCGCCGCGCCGAAAATCTCCTTCAGGTGGCTCTTGGTGGCTTTCTGGTGGGCCGCCATCACGCGGGACCGGGCGGCGCGGCCTCTTCGGAGGTCGTGCTGCACCGCTGCTTCGATAGCCCCTATGGCAGCCGAACGCGCCGCCTGCGAGGCCTCGAACTGGGTACTGACGCGTGACATTTCATTGGTCAAAGACATCTTGCTGCCTCCTCATCGAGCGGTCGGCGATATGCCAGGCCGCAGCTTCGGTTCGGCGCTCAGGGGACCCATCGACGGATGCGCCCCTGAGCGCCGCTCCGTCACGCAGCGGCGGCGCCAGCCGTAAGGCCGATGGCCTCCGCGTATTTGAGGTAGGTATCGACGCCGGCGACGACGACGCGCGCCTCGATGGCCAGCAATTCGATGCCGACCAGCGACACGCGTGCCCAAGCGTCGACGACAATGCCCTTGTCGAGGATACGGTCGATCACCTCGGCGAGGCTGCTCGACGCGTTCATCTTCTCAATGGCCATTGACGTTCTCCTTTCGTGGTACTCGGACGATCTTTCTTCGTCCATCGTCTACGGTTCGAGTTTTTCAGACGTGCCCAAGGTACGCAACGCAGGAGAGTCCCGTTTGGCCGAGTGAGATTCTCTGAAAGGGAGGAAGAAGAGCGCCGGCGGAGGGATATCCCTCGAACGTCGAGGGAGTCAGCGCGTGCTCTGGCCATCCGCCGCACGCCGGCCTGATACCCGCGCAGCTGGAGCGCGTGCAGTCGCCGCTTGCGCTGATCGTGGCGGCCCGCCGCATCTTTGCCGCGAGGACGACCGCATATAGGGACTTCGCGCCGCGCGGCGTCGAATGGCCGCGACGGGATCCCCTATTTCATGCCGTTGTATCCGCCTTCCGGACAACTGTCCGTGGCGCAGGTGAGCGGGCTGTGACTGTGCAGCGGGCAAGTCTGGGCCTTCTGCAGCACTACCATGGCCGAAACGCAGCCCAGTTTGTGCACCACGCTTTGCCGGTTCCGCTCGATCGCCTTTACGCTCTTCCCCAGGTGGCGGGCGATGGCCTTGGTGGAGAGCCCCAGCCGCATCTGCTCGAGCGTCGACCGCTCAATCTCGGTCAGCTTGGCGATGTCTTGCTGGACGGCAAGGCAGAGCCGACGCTTGAGGACCCGCTGCGTATCCTCGAAGCAG
>JBIOEJ010000211.1:0-6467 GCA_044445965.1 Hyphomicrobiales bacterium | reverse complement strand
GTTTCCCGCCCCTCCGTAGTTCACTGCTCCCCTACGGGGCTGCGAACCGTGTCTGGTGGATCAGACCAGCTGCACGGCCCGGAAGTTAGGTATCAAGGTAACCACCTCCTTTCGGGAGCGATTTTCGGGCCAGGGATTAGCCTCCCTGGCCTGAATTCTTAAGCGGATAAAGGTCGCCGCGCTTTCCAATCTGGTTCCGCTTCCACATTCGCCAAGCGATGGGGCCGATTGCGGTAGACGGGGCGTTCGACCACCATTTTCCCCGAATGTATGAGGCGATGCCCGAGGGCTCCAATCCTGGGGCGCCGCGCTTGGCGGCGTCATTGAGAGCCTCGAAGATCATCTCCGTCATCGGCGGGGTATTCTCAGGCTTACCCTTCGTGAATTGCTCATCTTCCTGAACATCGGGGCCGGCAGACGGAGGGGACGGCACCTCTATTCCGGCAAGCCGTAATAAGACGCGTTCAGCAGTGATCAGCTCCGGAAGCTCGGCTTCCAGGGCCTGCATCTCCGATCGCAACTCCGCGATTCGCGCCTCGACCGTCTTGCGTCGAGCCGAGACGAGAGTTTCGGGAGCGGGCTTCGGCTTAACAGTGACCGTGACTGACATGATCCCCCTTATAACTGATAACGGTCATGGCAGCAATGGGGTGATAACGCCTTTTCCCCATCTTCTGCCCTAGGTCATGCCGACCTAGGCGCAGCTGCTACCATGGCATATCAGGGATAATCCTAGGTAAATCCAGGGGTAATCGGGGGATATCAGGTAAGCCTATGGTAGGGGCGAAGCTTCGGAGTTTGCGAGATAATGCCGGTATTCTTGCTGCGTTTCGCGATCGGGGCCGGCGAGCAAGCCCCTACATCCTCACTCCGCCGCGGCACGCCTCTCGTCGAGGAAGGGCTCCAGCCTCACCTTTCCGTGCTTCGGCGCGATGAGCAGGTGGTTTGCCGGCACCGGCGTCCAGATGTCGCGCGCCGCCTCGAGCGGCTCGGACGCGATGACGACATTGCCTTCATCCTCGCGATAATAGAGCGTGTTGGCGGATTCCTTCGGCTGGGCGTAGCGCACCGCATAGAGCGCTTCGCCGTCGGTGAGCGCCGCGGTGAAGCGGAAGACGTTCGGCGCGCCGCTCAGGCGTATCATCTCGGCGATCTTCCCGACCGTGCGGGTCAGCGCTCCGACCGGGTCGTGCTCGGCCCCGTCGCCCAGGATCGCGAGGAAGGCGGCCTCCGAGTCGGTGGTGCCGATGCGCGAACGGTAATAAGCGTCCGGGATCAGCGCCTCGACCTTGCGGCGGATCAGGTCCCAATCGCCCAGGCTGCCATTATGCATGAACATGAAGCGCCCGTGGATGAAGGGATGGCAGTTGGGCCTTGTCGTCGGCGTGCTCGTCGCGGCTCGCACATGGGCGAAGAAAAGATGCGCCGATATGTGCCGGCACAAATGCTTGAGGTTCTCGTCCGACCAGGCCGGCCGTACCTCGCGATAGAGCCCCGGCTCGGGGTGCTTATCGTACCAGCCGAGGCCGAAGCCGTCGCCCTGCGTCGCGCCGAGCGCCTCCTTGGCGCCGATGCTTTGACGCACCAGGGAATGCTCGGGCTCGGTGACGTAGCGTTCGAGCGGAATGGTGCGGCCCCGATAGGCGATCCAGCGGCACATGGGGAAGATCCCGTAACCTCGAGCTTGCCTCTCTATAGCAGTTTCATGACGGAGAATGAAGGGCGCCGTCGCGACCAGGCGATCGCGCCGCCGTGCAGCCTCGATGCTCCGCGAGGCCCAAGGGCTCGGCTTGCCGCCATCATTGACACTCTTGCTGCAATGCACCATCTATTGGATGCATACAAATGAATTTGGAAGAAACCGCCCAGATCCAGCGACGGGAGCTCGATTTGGAGCCGAAAGCCATTCTCGCAGGTCATGTCCGGCGCATCTGGCCGGTCGATGCCGGTCTTTATCGGGCGCATCTGCTGCGGCTCGATCGGGAAGGCCGCGGCATGCGGTTCGCCGGCGCGATCTCGGACGACTGCGTCGCCGACTATAGCCGTTCCATTTCCGATCCGAGCCGCGTTCTGCATGGCTTCTTGCAAGGGCGCGACCTGCGTGGCGCAGCCGAGCTCGTTCCCCTCGAGGACAGGGAGCGCATGGCCGAGGCCGCCTTTTCGGTCGAGCAAGGCTATCGCCGCCAGGGCATCGGCCGTGAGCTGATGGCGCGCTCGATACGCGCGGCGCGCACGCGCGGCATCAAGCGGCTCCTGGTACGCTGCCTGCCGACCAATCGCGCCATGCAGGGCTTGGCGCGCCAGTTTTCAGCCGAAATCATCTTCGAGAGCGGCGATGTGCTGGGGCTGATCGATCCGCCGCCGGCGACCGGGGCGACCTTCGCCGACGAGGCAGTCGACGGCATGCGCAGCCTTGCCCTCGCCTGGTTCGAGCTCGCGCCGCGTTACGGCCGTGGATCGCGGCGATGACATCTGCGCCTCGCTGCTCTAATTGATAGTCAGAGACGGCTGACCAAGGGAGAGCGAAATGGACCCGAAATCTTCGACAGATGCGATGTCGCAAGGCCTGCGCAGCGCCGCCGAGACCACCTTGGCGAAGGCGAAAGAGGCCGTCGATCAATATATGAAGCAGGCGACCCATGTCTTCTCGACGGTCGAGTCGACGGCGCAGGCGACGCAGTCCGGCGCACGCGACATCACGCACAAGGCGATCGGCTATGCGGAAGCCAATATCGCGGCGGCCTTCGACTTCGCGCAGCAATTGGTGCGCGCCAAGGACGCGCAGGAATTCCTGAAGATGCAGCAGAGCTTCATGCAAAAGCAGGCGGAAAACCTCGGCGCGCAGATACGCGAGATGGGATCGGCGGCCGCGAGCGCCGCGTCGGGCGCCGCCGCAAAGGCGCAGGCTAAGGAGTAACGCCTCGCGCAGGCACGGCAGGGAGGCAGGGAAGAGCGCATGCCCGCCGACGCCGAATTATTCGCGGAAATCCGCCAGCGCCTGTTCACCTCCGTCATCGGCGACGTGATGGACATGAAGGGGCTGCGGCAGCAATTTCTGCCGCCCACGATCCGAGCGCTTGCGCCCGAGATGATGCTGATCGGACGCGCCATGCCGGTGCTCGAGGAGGATTGCGAGGGCGAAGGCGATTTCGGCCTGATGTTCCGCGCCCTCGACGATCTGAAGCCGGATGAGGTCTATATCTGCACCGGCGCCTCGCCGAGCTACGCGCTCTGGGGTGAATTGATGAGCACGCGGGCCCGCGCTCTCGGCGCGGCCGGCGCCGTGCTCGACGGCTTCCACCGCGACGGCAAGGGCATCCGCGAGGTCGGGCTGCCGGTATTCTCGGCCGGCTCCTACGCGCAGGATCAGCGCGGCCGCGGCCGGGTGACCGATTTTCGCTGTGCGATCACTTTCGCGAACGGCGTCAAGGTCGCGCCCGGCGACATCGTCGTGGGGGATAGCGACGGCGTGCTCGTCATCCCGCAGCAGCATCTCGACGAGGTCGTCCGGCTCGCTCTCGCCAAGCTCGCCGGCGAGGAGGAGGTGCGTCGCCTGATCGAGAAGGGCGAGGGCACGCAGGCGATCTTCGACCGGACCGGGATCATGTGATACCGCCACCAGAGCTCCCAGCCCGATAAGATCGGACCGGGAACTCTCGCTCTTTGTTTTTTGCCGGATTTTCTGCGGCGAACCGGCCGGAAAATGCTCTAGATGGCCAACCCCTCCCTCGACGGACCTCGCATCGCGCCGCGTTCCGGCGCGCCGAAGCAGCTCGTGGTGCTGCTGCACGGCTACGGGGCCGACGGCAAGGACCTGATCGAGATCGGCCGGCAATGGCAGCGCATCTTGCCGCAAGCGGCATTCGCTGCCCCGAACGCGCCCGAGCGCATGCCCATGAGCCCGGTCGGCCGGCAATGGTTCCCTCTCACCTTGCGCGATCCGAGCGAACGCTGGAAGGGCGTGACGCAGGCGAGGCCCGCGCTCGACGCCTTCCTCGACGCAGAGCTGCAGCGCTACGCCCTGCCGGCCGCTGCGCTCGCCCTCGTCGGCTTCAGCCAGGGCACAATGATGGCACTGCATGCGGGGCTGCGCCGCGCGGTCGCCCCGATGGCCATCCTCGGCTATTCGGGCCTGCTCGTGCTCGAGCCCGGCAAAGGTCCCGACAGCCTCAAAGCCGAGGTGCGGTCGAGGCCGCCCATCCTCCTCATCCATGGCGAGGCCGACGATCTGATCCCGGTTTCGGCTCTGTTCGATGCCGCCGAGACCCTCGCCAAGGCCGATATTCCCTGCGAATGGCATCTCTCGCTCGGGCTCGGCCATGGCATCGACGGGGAAGGCCTGCGCCAGGGCGGCGAATTCATCGCCTCGGCCTTTGGCCGAGAGAACAGACGACGCAGGACAGACGACCCATGAACCAGCTCAGGCGCTGGCTCCTGCGTCCTGCGTCCTCCGTTCTGCGTCGTCTGCTCTTCATCCTGGCCGCCGTTGTCGCCGCCTACGGGATCCTCGCCTATTTGGTGCTGCCGACGGTCTGGACCCATTACGAGCACCAGAGAGGGCTCGAAGGCTTGCCGATGGTCACGCGCACCACCCAAGGCATTCCCGCCGATCCGATGAATGTCGGCCTGGTCGGCGCGCAGGAGGACGTCGTTTGCGCCATGCACGCCGCCGCCTGGTATCCGGCGGACCCGATCACCTTGCGCTCGAGCCTCAAGATCATCGGCAGCATATTGCTCGACCGCCCTTATCCGGACGCCCCCGTCAGCACCCTGTTCTATCAAGGACGGCGCGAGGATCTCGCCTTCGAGAAGCCCGACGGGAAAAGCGCGGACCGACGCAACCATGTCCGGTTCTGGGAGGTGCTGAAGGAGGGCCAGGAAGGGCGCTCGGTCTGGCTCGGCGCGGCGACCTTCGATCGCGATGTCGGCTTCAACCGCTATACGGGTCAGTTCACGCATCACATCGCTCCCGATATCGACGCCGAGCGAGAGTTCCTGACCGATGCCCTGAAGACCGCGAAGGTCGTCGAAGCCATCTACGAGGTCTCGGGCGTCGGTCCGACGCTAGCCGGGCGAAACGGGGAGGGCGATCCTTACTACACCGATGGCGAGATCAGGGTTTCGCGCCTCGTGGAGGGTTGCGGCAAGCAAGCACCGACAACGGTCGAGCTGACCAATCCGCCCGTCATCGATCTCAAGAACATGGTCTGGCAGAGCGCGGTCGAAGCGTTCTTGTCCTGGCAGGCGGCACCGGCTTCGCAGGACGGCAAATGATCCGCCGGCATGACGAGCGGTCATTCGATGAGGCCGGATCGCGGCGATCAACTCAGCCTTGGAGAATAGTCGGTCGGATGCAGAAGCCGATCCTCGATGGCGCCGACGAGGGCGCCGTGCTGGGCAGCGGTGGCGCGCTTGACGCTCGCCCACTCCTCATCTCGCATGAACGCCGACCATGCGGCGGTCTTGGCGGCTTCGTTCGGCCATTCGAGGATGTAGACGAATTCGGTGCGGGGCCCGCTCTTCGTCTCCCACATCGCCAGGATGCGAAAATCATAATTTCGCATGATCCGCATGGCGTGATCCCTGAAGCGCGCGTGGAAGGCGGCCTTGTTGCTTTCGAAGATTTCGTAAATCCGCAGTTGCTGAATCACCGATCTCGTTCCGTCATTTGCGTGCGACGGCAATCATATGGGGTCGAGCGAATACGTTGCGAGGATATCGTCCAGCACCGATGCTCTTCGGCAACACGGGCAGCTCCGAAGCGGTCGAACGGTGAATGCGTGTTTCGCGGAGATCCCGCGAGCGCGAGAAGGAAAGGTGCCGCCCTACGGCCGATATTCGACCCGGCCGCCGAGCTGCGCGGCGCGCCGCCGTCCGCGCCAGATTTCGGTGAGGCTCAGATGCTCGAGCACGCCGCATTCGAGCACCAGCGCCACGAGGCTCCCGAAGCAAGCCGTCATGGCGGCGACGATCAGCCATCGGGGCGCGGCCGGCAGCGGCCACTCGGTGGCCATGAGCGCCCGCGCCGCATCGTTGAGGGCTAGCGCCAGCGCGAGGATGGTGAAGCCGATGCAGGCATCGACGAGATCATGCGGCTCGTCGCGCTCGTTCAGCCGACGGCGGCAAAGCGCGTTCGAGGCGACCACGAATTGCAGCAGGCAGAGAGCCGCGGCCGCCATGGTCAGCGATTTGAACACGGCTTCGCCCGGATCGAGCCCTAACTGGACGGCGGCCGACATGATGATCCCGACTCCGCCCATGAATCCGAGCCAGGCGAGCAGCGCCGCCGACAAATGACCGAGCCACCATTGACGGCGCGTCGCGCCCCCTTGCGAGCTCCACAGGAAGCGCGCCGCGGCGGAGGCGGGGTCGCTGAATTCGTAGGATCCGGACATGCGGCAAAGCTCGCGCAAATCCGTGAATGATTGCTTGCCCGAACCCATAGGATTGCCGCGACCGCGCCTCGG
>JBIOEJ010000210.1:0-6722 GCA_044445965.1 Hyphomicrobiales bacterium | reverse complement strand
CTTGCAACGTGAATTGTCGGTGTCCTACAACAAGATAGGCGACGTGCAGGTGGCGCAGGGCGACCTTGCGGGCGCGCTGAAATCCTACCGCGACAGCCTCGCCATCTTCGATCGCTCGGCGACCTCCGATCCCGGCAACGCCGGCTGGCAGCGCGATCTCTCGGTGTCGTATGAGCGAGTGGGCAAGGTGCAGGTGGCGCAGGGCGACCTTGCGGGCGCGCTGAAATCCTACCGCGACAGCCTCGCCATCAGAGACCGCCTGGCGACCTCCGATCCCGGCAACGCCGGCTGGCAGCGCGATCTCTCGGTGTCGTACATCAAGGTGGGCGACGTGCAGGTGGCGCAGGGCGACCTTGCGGGTGCGCTGAAATCCTACCGCGACAGCCTCGCCATCAGAGACCGCCTGGCGATCTCCGATCCCGGCAACGCGAGCTGGCAGCGCGACCTGGCAGTGTCCTATGCAAAGCTCGCCGATGCCTACGGGAAGGCGGAACAGCCGACGAAAGCGCGGGAGGCCCTTGCCGCCGGCCGCGCCATCATTGCGCGCCTCCTCGAGCAATTCCCCGACTGGTCCCAATGGAAGCAGGATCTCTCCTGGTTCGACAAGCAAATCGCGGAACTGGAAAAATGAATGCGCAGACAGATTATCGCCGGCTATCGGAAACCGATCTTCCGGCCTACCTCACCGGCGTTGCGGCTGTGCGCGATCGGCTCGGCGGCGAGCCCGGATCCTGGTCGGTGTCCGAGGTCGGCGACGGCAATCTGAACCTCGTCTTCATCGTCAAGGGGCCGCGCGGCGGCGTCGCGGTGAAGCAGGCGCTGCCCTATGTGCGCCTGGTCGGCGAGAGCTGGCCCTTGCCGCTGTCGCGCGCCCATTACGAGCATCTCGCCTTGACGCGCCAGGCGGAGCTGGCGCCGGGCCTCGTTCCGGCCGTGCTTCACTACGATGCGCCGCTCGCGCTCACCGTGATGGAGCTGTTGGAGCCGCATATCATCCTGCGGCGCGGCCTGATCGCGGGCGAGCGCTATCCGCGCATCGCCGAGGACATTGCGACCTTCGCGGCACGCACGCTGTTCTTCACCTGCGATCTCGCGCTCGGCGCGGCCGAAAAGAAATCGCGCATAGCGGAATTCGCCGGTAATCACGCGCTCTGCAAGATCACCGAGGACCTGATCTTCACCGATCCCTATCGGGTCGCCGAGCAGAACCGCTGGACCGAGCCTTATCTCGATGCCATCGCCGCCGAGTTCCGCCATGATCTCGACCTGCATGTCGCGATCTCGCGGCTGAAGCTGAAGTTCCTGAGCTCGGCCGAGGCGATGATCCATGGCGACCTGCACACCGGCTCGGTCATGGTGACGCAAGAGGATACGCGGGTGATCGACCCGGAATTCGCCTTCTATGGACCGATGGGGTTCGATATCGGCGCGATGCTGGCGAACCTCATCATGAACTTCCTCGCCGGCGAAGGCCATGAGAAACGGGCCGGCGAGCGCTCGGCCCATGGCGAATGGGTGCTCGAGACGACGGAAGCGGTCTGGGACGGCTTTCGCGCGCGCTTCCTCGACCTCTGGCGGGGCGAGGCGAAGGGCGACGCCTATCCGCCTGGCCTGTTCCCGGGCGCGCTCGGCGCGGCCCGGCTCGAGATCGAGCGCCAGGCCTATATGGACAGGCTGTTCGCTGACGCGATCGGCTTCACGGGCGCCAAGATCATCCGGCGCATATTGGGGCTCGCCCACAACATCGATTTCGAATGGATCGAGGACAAGGCGCGCCGCGCCACCTGCGAGGCACGCGCCTTGAGACTGGCGCGCGACCTCCTGGTGAATACGGAAAGCTTCGGCTCGATCCGGGCGGTTACCGATGCGGCAAGGCAGATGCGGAAATGGGAACCGGGGTTCGGCTGAGGCTGGTCATCGCAGACGAGCATTTGAGGTGACTCGTCGCGTCATTGCCGGGCCTGGCCCGGCCACCCCCGACGTTGGTTCGACGTAGGGCGGCGCAGAAGCAGGAAAAAACTGGCGCGAAGGCCTTCGAGACGATCTAAGGCGTGGATGGCCGGGCCAAGCCAAGCCCGGCCATGACGAGCTTCAGGCCCCTGCCCGCTTGCCGAACTCCGCCTCCTTGGCATTGGCGCGCTTGAGGGCCGGTCGCTCCTCGAGCCGCTTCGCATAGGCGGTGAACTCGGGAAGCTCGGGCAGCCCCTTGAACATCATGCCCCAGCGCAAGCCCGAACCGATGATCACATCGGCGGCGGTGAAGCGATCGCCCATCAGGTACGGCGTCCGCGACACGGCGTCCCGCAGTACCGCGACCACGCTGTCGAAATCTCCCCAGCCGACCATGCTTCGCTGCGCGCCTTCGCGCTTCAGCATGCGGTCGATCAGCGCCGGTTCGAGGCAGCTCGGCCCGAAGAACAGCCACTTCAAGTAGATGCCGCGCCGCGCCTGATCGAGCGGCATGCTCAAGCCCGCCTTCGGAAAGCGGTCGGCGAGATAGCAGCAGATCGCCGCGGCCTCGGTGATCACCACCCCCTCATGGCGGATCGCCGGCACCTTGCCCATGGGATTGACGGCGAGATAGGCGGGCTCGCGGTTCTCGCCCTTCTTGATGTCGAGAAGGTGGACATCATAGGGCTCGCCGACCTCCTCGAGCATCCAGAGCGCGATCGAGGAGCGCGATGGCGAGATGTGATAGAGGAGGAGATCGGACATGGGTCATCCTTCAGGTGAGGGGATCGATCGATTGCCGAGGCGCTCCGTCGCGGTTCAATCCTCCGCCGTGGCGCGCAGCCTCTGCGCATAGACGTTGATGACGAGCGCGGCCAACAGGATGAGCCCGCGGATCAGGATCTTCAGGAACGAATCGATCTCGTGGACGTGGTCGAGGCCGTTATTGAGCACGCCGAGCACGAACAGGCCGACGATGGTGTTGCCGATGCCGCCGCGCCCGCCGAACAGGCTGGTGCCGCCGACCACCACAGCCGCAATGGCGTCGAGCAGATAGGTGTCGAACTCGTTCTGCTGGGCGCTGCCGAAATGGGCGACCCCGAGCATCCCGGCGATGCCCGAGCAAACAGCCGAGATCACCATCACGGCGCCGAGGATCAGCTTGACGTTGAGGCCGGAATATTCGGCCGCCTCGCGGTTGCCGCCGACGATGTAAACATAGCGGCCGAAGCGCGTATAGGTCAGCACGATATGGCCGATGAGCAGGAGGATCGCCGCGACGATGACGATCCAGGGGATGCCGCCGATCGAACCCGAGCCCAAGGTCGAGACGAGGTCCGGCACCTTATAGGCGATTTGGCCGCGCACCAGCAGCGCCGAGACCCCCGCCGCGATCTGCATCATGGCGAGCGTCATGATGAAGGAGGGGATGCCGATGATGGTGAGGCCCGCCGCGTTGACGAGGCCGAGCACCAGGCAGGCGAGGAGGGCGAGCAGGATCGCCGCGGCCCCCGGCAAGGGCAGGTTGGCGATGTTCACATAGGATTCCTGAGCCGTGAAATAGGCGACCACGATGCCCGTCGCGTTGGCGACGCTGGCGACCGAGAGATCGATCTCCGCGCACAAGATGACGAAGGTGAGGCCGACCGCGATGATCCCGGTCACCGAAACTTGCGTCAGGATATTGTCGATATTGTCGAGCGAGGCGAAGGAGGGGCTCGCCAAGCTGAAGATGGCGACGAGGCAGATGAGCGTGAGAAAAGGCGCGATATTGCGCATCTGGCCGCGCAGCACCGCCCCAAGGCCTTGGCGGGATCGTCGCGGGTCCTGCGTCAGCGATGCGGTCATGCGATTATCCCTCAGGCGGCCTCGAGCAGGCGGTCCTTGCTGATGACCTCGTTCGCGAATTCGCGCACCACCATGCCCTTGCGCATCACCATGACGCGATCGGCGAGCGACAGCACCGTCTCGGGCTCGGTCGAGGCGACGATGACGCCGAGCCCCTCGGCGCGCAAGCCGCGCACGATCTTCACCACATCTTCCTTGGCGCCGACATCCATGCCGCGCGTCGGCTCGCTCAGGATCAGCACCTTGGGCGGGAAGCTCAGCCATTTGGCCAAGGCCACCTTCTGCTGGTTGCCGCCCGACAGCGAGCCGAGCAGCGCATCGACGCGCGGCGGGCGGATCTGCAGCTTCTCGATCTGGGCTCGCGCCATCTCGCGTTCGCGGGCGGGCTTGAGCAGGATGCGGGAGATCCTGTCGAGAGCGGATACCGAGGTGTTCTTGTAGAGCGGCTCCTCATGGAAGAGCATGGAGCGGCGGCTTTCCGGCACGAAGGCGATGCCGGCGCGCCGCGCCGCGGCGGTGCTCGAAAAGCGAACCTCGCGGCCGCCGATACGCAGGGCGCCGCGATCGGCGGAGAGCTTGCCGAACAAGGTGCGCACCAGCTCGATCTGGCCGCAGCCCATGAAGCCGTAGAGACCGAGCACCTCGCCGGCTCGCACCTGCAGCGACACGTCGCGATAGGCCCGCCCGAGCGAGAGCGCCTCGGTCTCGAGCACAACCTCGGCATCGCTCGCCCCGTCGAGTCGGATGTCGCTGACGTAGCTGTCTCCGAGCTCCTCGTGGCCCGCGCCGATCATGCGCTCGATGAGAACGCTCTTCGGCGTCTCGGCGGCCCGCGTCGTCGCGATCCTGCGGCCGTTGCGGAACACCGTGACGGTATCCGAGACGCGCAGGATGTCGTCCAGGAAATGCGAGATGAAGACGATCGAGCACCCATCATCGCGCAGGCGCCGCAACACCGAGAACAGCCGCTCGACCTCGGGCGGCGACAAGGCCGAGGTCGGCTCGTCGAGGATGATGATGCGCGCGCCCGAAAACAGCACGCGCGCGATCTCGACCATCTGCTGGAGCCCGATGGACAGATCGCCGAGGCGGGCGCGCGGATCGATGTCGAGGCCGAGGCCGGCGAGCTGCCGGCGCGCTTCCTGCGCCATGCGCCGCCACTGCACCAAGCCCACTGCGTTCACCGGCTGCGTCCCGAGGAACACGTTCTCGGCGACCGTCAGATCGGGCGCGATGCTCAGCTCCTGATGCACCATGCCGATGCCGGCCGCGAGCGCGTCGCGGGCCGAGCGGAAACGCGTCTCGCGCCCATCGAGGCGAAACTCGCCGGCGTAATCGCCATGCACGCCGGCGATGATCTTCATCAGCGTCGATTTTCCGGCCCCGTTCTCGCCGACGAGACCATGGATCTCGCCGGCCTCGAGCACGAAGCCGACATCGCGCAAGGCAGCGACGCCGCCGAAGGATTTCGAGACGCCCACAAGCTCGATGACGGGCTTGATGCCGCGGGCGCCCTCGCCTGCCATGTCCAGGATGTCCTTGGGCCTCAGATCAGGAAGTGATCCTGCATCCACTGCATCCCGGCCGCATTGGCCTTGGTGACCACCGGACCGTCGGTGACGATGTTCTTCGGGATCCCGGCGCCGGTCTTCTCGCCCCCGCCGACGGCCGCCACGCCCGCGATGATCGCCCCGCCATGGATGCGGCAGGAGGGGTTGCGCACCGTCGCATACATGCGCCCTTCGGCGACCGCCTGGATCGCCGGCGGCATGGCGTCGACGCCGCCGATCAGGATGTTGGTGCGGTTATGCGCCTTCATGATATTGGCCGCGGCGAGCGCCATGTCGTCATTGTGGAAGAAGGCCGCGTCGATCTGCGGATATTTGGTGAGATAGGTCTCCCAGAGCTGCGCCGTCTTGGACACGCTCCAATCGGCGGGCTGGGTGTCGAGCACCTCGATGTTCGGATATTGCTTGACGACGGATTGGAAGCCCTTGGCGCGGCCTTGAGCGCCGGTATGGCCGAGCGCGCCTTGCGTCATGATCACCTTGCCCTTGCCGCCGAGCGCGCTGACCAGCGCCTGGGTCACGGATGCGCCCATGAACTCGTTGTCGGGAGCCAGAAACGCGTGCACGTTGATCTGGTCGAGCGGCGCGATCAGCGTGTCCATGTCGATAACCGGGATGCCGGCGTCGATCATCTTCTGCACCGGGGCCGTCAAGGTGCCGATGCCGAAGGCCTGGATGGCCACGAAATCCCATTTCTGCGAGGCCATGTTGTCGATCGCGGCGCGCTGCTTCACGGCGTCGAGCTCGCCGTCGAACCAGGTCACCTCGACATTGAACAGCTTGCCCCAGAATTCGGCGGCCTGCTTGCCTTGCGCGCACCAGGTCGCTTGCAGGCCGGCATTGGAGAAGGCGGCCTTCAGCGGCTTGTCGGAACGACCGACGGCCGCGGCCAAGGCGGGGCTCACGCCGATACCCCCCATCAGCGCCGTGGCGGCGCCCGCGGAAGCCGCGGCAGTGCGGAAGAAATCGCGTCGCGAATGCGGCAAAACGGTCTTGTCTTCGGACATATGACGCTCCCTATGGTTACAGCCTTTTCTCGTCCGGCGATGCGGATGGCGGCTCGAGGGAGCAACTGTGCCACAGGCGGCAGAGGTGCGAAAGGGCGGGACCGTACCGCAGGATGCTGATTTATTGGGCAACGGATGAGCGCGGCCCCGTTGGCCGTGCGGCAGACGTCCGCTTGAAGATCGCGAGAGAAAGTCGGAGTCGGCAGGCCCCAGGCCCCAGGAAGATGGGCTCGAAGAAGACGCGCTCGCGCCGCTGCCGCCTAGGGCGTGTTGACATACATCGCGTGAGCCGGGATTTGAGACGAAATGGCCAGTTGGCAGGAGAAAATCGATGCCGATACTCCGGTAT
>JBIOEJ010000209.1:0-6853 GCA_044445965.1 Hyphomicrobiales bacterium | reverse complement strand
CGCTCTCGCCCACCAGCGACAGCGTCTCGCCCTTCCCGATGTGGAAGCTGACGCCGTCGACGGCGCGCACCTGGCCGACGACGCGGCGCAGCAGACCCTTGCGGATCGGGAACAGCTTGCGCAGCTCGACGACTTCGAGAATGGTCATGCGCTTGGCTGCTCGTAGAGGAAGCAGCTGACTTCGCGATCGGCGCCTGCCGGTCGCATCTCGGGCATCGCCATGTCGCATCGTCCGGGCATGAAGTCGGTGCAGCGTGGATGATAGGGGCAGCCCGTCGGCCGGTCATAGGGATGCGGGATCGAGCCGCTGATCGTCGCCAGCCTGTCGCGCGGACGGGCGCGGATGCTCGGGATCGAGCGCAGCAGCGCCCTGGTATAAGGATGCCGCGGCGCATGGAAGATCGCGTCGACGGGGCCGCGCTCGACGGCGCGGCCGAGATACATGACGACGACATCGTCGGCCATCTCGGCGATGACGCCCATGTCGTGGGTGATGAGAATGATGGCGAGTCCGCGTTGCTTCTGCAGGCCGCGCAAAAGATCGAGGATCTGCGCCTGCGTGGTGACGTCGAGCGCCGTCGTCGGCTCGTCGGCGATGAGGATGCGTGGCTCCGCCGCGAGCGCCATCGCGATCATCACGCGCTGGCGCAGGCCGCCCGAGAGCTGGAAGGGATATTCGCCGACCCGCCGCTCCGGGCGCGGGATGCCGACCATCGCGAGCAGCTCGATGGCGCGCTTATGCGCCGCCCCCTTGTCGAGTCGCTTGTGCAAGCGGAGGATCTCGACGATCTGGTTGCCGACCGTGTAGTAGGCGCTGAGCGAGGTCATCGGCTCCTGGAAGATGAGGGCGATCTCCGCGCCGCGGATGGCGCGCATCTCGCGTCCCTGCGGATCGAGCTTGGCGAGGTCGACCGCACCGCCGGCGCGTTGCAGCACGATGCTGCCGGCCTCGATGCGGCCCGGCCGCTCGACGATCCGCAGGACGGAGCGGGCGCTGACGCTCTTGCCGCAGCCGCTTTCGCCGACGATACCGAGGGTGCGGCCGGGATAGAGCGCGAAGCTCGCGCCGTCGACCGCGCGCACCACCCCCTCATCCTGGTGGTAGTAGGTCTTCAGGCCCTGGACGGCGAGGATCGGCGTCTCAGCCATACGGATCGGCCGCGTCGCGCAGCCCGTCGCCGAGGAAGTTGAAGGCGAGGATGATGACGATGACCGGGACCGCGGCGACGAGCAGCCACGGGGCGATGCCGAGGGTCTGAATGTTCTGCGCGTCCTGCAGCAGGATACCCCAGGAGATCGCCGGCGGCCGCAAACCGAGGCCGAGGAAGCTGAGCGAGGTTTCGCTGATGATCATGGCGGGCAGCGCGAGGCTGGTCGCGGCGATGATGTGGCTGAGGAACGAAGGCAGCATGTGGCGGAAGATGATGCGCATCCGGCTCGCTCCGGCGAGCTCGGCGGCGGTCACGAAATCCTCGCTGCGGAGCGCGAGAAAGCGGCCGCGGACGACCCGCGCGAGGTCGGTCCAGCCGATGAACGAGATGATGACGGTGATGGCGAAATAGATCTGTGTCGTCGACCAGTCGTTGGGTAGCGCCGCGGCGAGGCCCATCCATAGCGGGATGGTCGGGATGGAACGGATGACCTCGATGAGCCGTTGGATGAGCGTGTCGATCGCGCCTCCGTAGAGGCCGGAGATGCCGCCGAGCAGGACGCCGAGAAAAAGGCTGACCATGACGCCGGCGAGCCCGATGAACAGCGAGATGCGCGTCGCCACGGCCAGGCGCGACCAGAGATCGCGCCCGAGGAGATCGGTGCCTAGCAGATAAAGCCCGTCTTCGGCGTTGCCGTTGGCGACGCCGATGAGATGGGTGGTGGTCGAGAACAACCCGATGAGATCGTAGCGGTAGCCCTCGGCGAAAAACCGCAGATAGAGTTTGCTGTCGGGATCGATCGTGTAGAGGATCTTGAACGTCTTCAGATCGCGCTTGCCCTTCAGCCCGTGCACCCACGGCCGGACCGAACCGTCCGTGTCGAAAATATGGATCGCCTGCGGCGGGATATAGCTGCGTCGCGCATCGGTCGCGTGTGGGTCGGTGTAGGCGATGAAGTCGGCGAAGATGGCGGCAAGATAAAACAGGACGACGATCATTCCGCTCCACACCGCCAGGCGATGCTTGCGGAAGCGCCACCAGGTGAGCTGGAATTGCGTCGCGAAGGCAATCCGTTCCTCGGCGCTGGGCGCGGCCGCCGGTGCTCGCCATGGCGAAAGCCGGGCGAAGATCGCGGTCATCGCCCACGCCCCCTCATTCGTCCACCTGGAAGCGGATGCGCGGATCGATCCACATGAGCAGGAGATCGGACAGAAAGGTGCCGATCACCGTCATCACGCCGAGCATGAGGACGATGGTGCCGGCGAGGAACATGTCCTGGGCGATGAGCGAGGTCAGAAGCAGCGGCCCGACCGTCGGCAGGCTGAGCACCAGCGAGACGATGATGCTGCCCGACACGACGTAGGGAAAGAGATAGGCGATGCTGCTCGCGAACGGGTTGAGCGCGGCGCGCACCGGGTATTTCATGATGACGCGCATCTCGGTAAGGCCTTTGGCGCGCGCCGTCACGACATAGGGCTTGCGCAGCTCGTCGAGCAGATTGGCGCGCATGATGCGGATGAGCTGGGCGGTGCCGGCGACGGCGAGAATGAAGGCCGGCAGCGGCAGGTGCGCGAGCATGTCGCCGAGCTTGGCCCAGCTCCATGGCGCGAGTTGATATTCGGCCGAGAACAGGCCGCCGATGCTGGTGCCGAAGAGCTTGAAGGAGAAGTACATCATGATGAGGGCGAGCAGGAAATTCGGTATTGCGAGGCCGAGGAATCCGAGAAAAGTGAAGATGTAGTCGCCGATCGAATATTGCCGGACGGCGGAATAGATGCCGATCGGGAGCGCGATGCCCCAGGTCAGGATGATCGCCGCGATCGACACCACCATGGTGAGCCACAACCGGTCGCCGATGACCTCGGTCACCGGCCGTTGCCACTCCATCGAATCGCCGAAATTGCCTTCGGCGACGCGGCCCATCCATTTCGCGTACTGGACGTAGATCGGCTGGTCGAGACCATAGAGCCGGCGCAACGACTGCGCCTCCTCGGCCGAGACGGCGCTGCCGTTCGCCGACATGCGCGAGATATAGGCGTCGACGAAATCCCCGGGCGGCAGCTGGATGATGACGAAGGAGAGGACCGAGATCGCCCAGATGGTGACGAGGGCGAGGAGCAGGCGGCGAACGATGTAAGCGATCATGTTCTCCGCTCATTCCCGCGAAAGCGGGAATCCGGTCTTTGAGGCGATGGGGAAACTGGATCCCCGCTTTCGCGGCGATGAGCGGAAAGGCGTACGCGACAAAGCGGATTCTGCAACGGTCGTGCGATGCAAGAGGTGCCGCCGACCTGTCACGACCTTGCCCTACTCCTTGTAGTACCACTGCTCCGGATGCGAGCCGCCCGGCACCCGGCAATGCTGCGCGATGCACACGCGCGAAGCGATGTTGCCGAGCCTGTTGGAGACGAGGCGCACGCCCATCAGCGCCGCCGACTGGCCGACCGTGCCGATGCCGTATTGCTGGTCGACGAGGATCTTCCAGATCTCCTGCGCCGTCTTGAAGCGCTCTTCCGCCTGCTGACCGGCGGCGCCGCGGAACAGGTCGAAGATCTTGAGCAGGTTGGGGTCGTCGGGCTTGCGCCCTTGCTTGCCGTTCGAGGCGTACCACTGGGCGAATTCCGGGCCCATATAGGCCTCGGTGGGGTCGACCGGGATGGCGTGGCGGGGAAACAGGTAGAAGAGCTCGGTGCCGCCATTGTTCCACACCATGATGTGGTGCTCGTTGTTGAGCACGCGGGTCATGGCGAGCGTCCGTTCGACCTCCTTGACGTCGGCCTGGATGCCGATCTTCTTCCATTGCTGAGCGATCATCTCGAGCTGGTTCGGCCAGGGCAGGAAGGCGCGCACCGTCTGCACCTGGATGCGCAGGCGCTGGCCGTTATCGGTGCGCACGCGGAAGCCTTCGCCGTCCTTCTTGGCGAGGCCGATCGCATCGAGCATCTCGTTGGCCTTCTTGATGTCGAGGATCGACCATTTCTTGCGCCACTCGGGTCCGGGGTTGTAGGGCGAGCTCTCGGCCGGGACGGCCGAGCCGGGGGTGGCGAGGCCTAGCCAGAACGTCTCGTTGAGCTGGTCGCGGTCGATGCCGAGCGACAGGGCGCGGCGGAAATCGGCGTTGGTCAGCCATTTGGCGACCTCGGGGTCGGCCCTGTAGCTCTGGTTGACCTGGAGGATGGTGTCGGCGCCGTTGATGGCGAGATCGAGATGGACGGTGTAGTTGCCCTTCTTCTGGTTCTCCAGGATGACCGGCAGCTTGCCGATATCGATGTGGCGCTCCTGCAGGTCGTATTCGCCGGCGATGGCGCGCAGATTGATCACTTCGGTGTTCTCGGCCAAGGTCAGCATGACCTTGTCGAAATAGGGCAGCTGGTTACCCGCCGTGTCGACCTCGTAATAATAGGGATTGCGCTCGAGCACCCAGTTCGGCGTGTTGATCGGGTTCACCATGTGCCAGGGCCCGAGCGTCGGCAGATCCTTGTTGAGGGACCAGTCCTTCTTGAAGTGGATCATCTTGACCCAATTGTCGAAGCCCTCGGCCTTGGCCCGCTTGTTCACCTCCTCCTCGGACGAATATTTCGGCAGGAACTGCTTCAGATAGTGCCCCGGCGAGTAGGCGCCGAAGGTGAAGGTCTGCGACTGGCGCACCGATTGGCCGCCCCCGATCAGCGTGTCGCCGGCCAGCATGTCGTAGAACAGGAAGTAGGGGTCGTCGAATTGGAACTGCACCGTCGTCTCGTCGATCTTGACGAGGCGGCCGGGCTTGCCGTTGACCGACATGTCGGCGATCGGCGTCGGCACGATGTCCTTGTTGCTGTAGAGATCCTCGTACCAGAAGGTGAAATCGTCGGCGGTGAAGGGGGCCCCGTCCGACCACTTCATGCCCTTGCGCAGATGGATGGTGAAGGTTTTCCCGTCGGCGCTCATATCGACCGACTTGGCGACGCAGGGCACGATCTTGTTGCCGCTCTCGTCCCAGAAGAGGAGCTTGTCCGAGGCATTGATGCGGTTGCCGTTCTCGACGTCGCCCGTGCCGGTGAAGCCGCGGCGCCAGGTGCCGCCATATTTGCCGATCTCGTTGAGCGGCTTGATGACGAGAGGCTCCGCCGGCAGCCGGTCCTTGACCGGCGGCAGCTTGCCGGCCTTGACCAGCTCGGCGAGCATCGGCGCCTCGTGAAACTCTTTCGGCACTTGGGCCGGGTCGAGCACGAGTTGCGGCCCTTCGATCTTGCCGACGAGCTCGGATTTCGCGAGGTCGCTGCTTTGCGCGGCGGCCGGTCCGGCGAAGCAGCCGCCGGCGGCGAGCATGCCGAACGCAACAGACGCCGACAGCATGGATCGATATGTCATCGACGATCCTCCCTGGTGGGCCCGATCCGCGGGTGGTCCCGTTCGGTCGGCGCCTCTTCGCGTTGTCTTGGTTCAGCGTCGCATGGGCGTCTCCAGACTGTCAACGACGTGCGCCCGCCGACCGCGACCCCCCAATGGGGACGGTCAGTCCGAGGGAGCGGCAAGCGCGGCGGGGCGCGGGTGATTTATTTCTATCACGACGCCAACCATCCGCTCTATTTGCTGATGGTTTACGCGAAGGCGCGGCAGGAGGACTTGACGCCGGACGAGAAGCGCGCGGTGCGCAAGTCGGCCGGCGAGTTGAAGGGTTGGACGGTCGAAAGGATCGATGCCATGGGCAAGTTCGCAAAAGAGCTGATCACGAGCCTGACGCAGGCAGCGGCGCATGCGCGCGGCGGCAACGTGCGCGGCCTGCGCGTGACGGTGGTCGAGGTGCCCGACGTGAAGGCCATCCGTCGCTCGCTGCGCATGTCGCAGAACCGCTTCTCTGCGGCCTATCGCATCCCTCTCGCGACGCTGAAGAATTGGGAGCAAGGACGCCGCTACCCCGATGCGCCCGCTGCCGCTTACTTGCTGGCAATCAAAAAGCGTCCCAAGGAAATCATGGAAGCCGTCGCGCACTGACCCAATTTCCGCGGTTTGAGCGATATGAATTTTTTTCGCTGCGGCTTGATGGCCGAATAGGGGGGCCGGTGTGATTTTCATCGTGTCTTGCGAGAGCGCAGACCCTCCTGGAAAATTCTTTTCCCGCTGTCGCTCCCGGCCTTGATGGCGGGGCTGCCATCGGCGCGACGCTCGCCGTCAGCGGGGGTGACCGCGGGCGAGCTCGTCGGCGGCAATACCGGGCTCGGATTCCTGATCACCTATGGGGAGGGGCAGTCCGACACCGCCATGGTGTTCGACTCGATCGCGCTGCTGACCGTGATCGGCATCGCGCTCTATTGGCGGCCTCATAGAACGGCGCGTGCCGCATTATGTTTGAGGCAAGACGCTTCAGGCAGATTTACTGGCTACGATCTGCAGCAGCGATCTTTTCGAGGGCATTTTTCATGTGCGAAAGGGCCAGATCTGCCTCGCGGAAGAGATCGTTCGCCGCAGAGGATCGCGTGGTTTGCGGGGTCTGAGCGAAACGCCGACCCGTCAAATAAACCGTAAAGCCCGAGATCGCCGCAACGATAGGGCCGGCAAAAAGGAGCCAGACGAGGCGGGCTGCGCGCAGCCCTTCCATAGCGCAGCGCCGGCCGCCTCGCCGCCGTCAGGCGGCTTGCACGGCGGGGGTCGTAACCGCGTCCGAGCGGTAGACCCCACCCCGCCGCAGCAGCGCCCAGATGATGCGGGCGGTCTTGTTGGCG
>JBIOEJ010000208.1:0-6915 GCA_044445965.1 Hyphomicrobiales bacterium | reverse complement strand
GGCGTCGCCGACGAAGACGAGCGCATTGACCTTGTTGGCACGTGCTTCCTTACGCGCATGGGTCAGCACGCGGGCGATCTGCGTCGAGCCGCCGACGCAGGAGACGCCGCGCATGGCTTTATGCAGCTGCGCCGCCGCCGTCAGCCAACGGCTCGCCTTGCATTCATTAAAGCCGCGATAGAAGACGAGCTGGACGTCGAGCCCGCCCAGTGCCGCGGTCGCCTCGAACATCTCGCCTTGCAGCCGGCAGGCATGGTCCCAGGTGGGCTCGCGGCTCGCGGTGGCATCGAGCGCGAAGATGAGCCGGCCTCTGCCGCTCGCCGGCTTCACCGAGGGCATCGCCTTCACCTGGCTCAGGAACGCCTCGACCTCCGCCGCCCGGCGTGCGGCCGGCAGCTCTCCCTTGCGCTTTTCTTCCTCGGCCATGGCCTATTATATCGGGTTTTTCGGGCCTCGAGCCAAGCTCCCAAAGACAGCTCTCCCGAAGACGGCTCCCTGCTTGCGGCCATCGAGGGCATCACGTGACGCTGCGCGGCAACGGCTGGGCGCGGACCTTCTTTTGCGACGGGGATCATGCCCATTGCCCCATCGCCGCCTCTCTCGACCCGGAGCTGCCAACCCGGAGCTGCCAACCTGGAGCTGCGATGTTGCATGATGGCTGCGAGTGTGGCCATCATGCAACATCATGGAGGGCGCGGGGGAGGTTGGCGTGGCGCAATCCTGGCCGGTCCAGGCGCTGAGGATGCCGAGGCGAACGGGTCCGCGATCGCGTGCCGCTCACGCCTCGGACGAGCCGATCGGCTTCGGTTCCGCCGCGTAGGGCGGGGTGAGTGGCGCATGGCGGTCCTGTTCCTGAGCCACTCCAGCAAGGACGACGCGGCAGCCTCGGCGCTGGAGGGGTGGCTGCGCGCCAACGGCTTCACCGACATTTTCGTCGATCACCACAACATTGCCGGCGGCGATGCCTGGCGGCTCGCCTTGCAACAGGCAGCTGGGACTTGCCGTGTCGTGCTGTGCCTCGTCACCGGGAATTGGCTGGCGTCCAAGGACTGCTTGGCCGAGTTCGACGCGAGCTTCTACATGGGTAAACGCGTCATCCCCCTGTTCCTCCTTCCGGCGCGGCCGACCCTTGGTGCGGAAGCCGAGAACCGGCTCGCGCAGATATGCGCGCACTACCAGGGCGTCGACGTTCTTGCCTGCCTCGGGCCGGACGGCGGGCTCGATCTCGGCGCGGACCGGGACATTGCCGACCGCCTGAAAGCGGGTCTGCGCGCGGCCGGCGCCCTCGGTCGCGTGGGCCTCGATCCCGAAGCGTTCGCGATCGACCGCAAGCTGCGTCCGATGCCGTTCCCGGGCCTTGCCTCCTTCGGCGATGAGGATGCCGACGCCGCGCTGTTCTATGGCCGCAGCCGCGAAATCGCGGAGTCGCTGGAGGAGTTGCGCAAGGTGCGCGCCGAACGGGACCTGAGACCGTTCGTGATCCTCGGAGCGTCGGGCGCTGGCAAGTCGTCGCTGCTCAAGGCCGGCATCATCCCGCGCCTGCGACATGAGGCTCCGGCGTGGCTGCCGCTGCGTGCGTTCCGCCCGGGCGCCGATCCGCTGCTCAATTTCGCCGAGGCCCTGGCGCGCACCCTCGCCGATTTCGGCAAGGTCGAGGCCCATGGCGTCATTCGCGACCGTCTGTTCGATGCCTGGTCCAAGGCCGAGCGCCACGGCAACGAACCGACGCCGGCCGGCCGTGCGGCCCTGGAAGTTGCCCTCGAAGCCGAGGGAGGCAGGCTGCGCGCCGCCGCCGACCGCGGCGGCGCCTCGATTCTGGTCAGCGTCGATCAGGCCGAGGAGATGGCGCGGGCGGACGGCGATAGCGGCGAGGCGCTCGCCGACTACCTGCGCGCCGCCTTGGCGGGGACGGCGAGCAGCTGGCAACTCGCCTTCACGATCCGCACCGACAGCTTCCCCGAGCTGCAGAGCCATCGCCGCTTCCAGGACCTGAAGGCGCGCGGCTACGACCTGCGCGCCATACCGGTCTTTCGCTTCGACAGCGTGGTCGAGGAGCCGGCGAAGCGCTACGGCGTCGGGGTCGACAATGCGCTCGTCGATGCCCTGATGGAAGACGCGCCGAAGGAGGATGCCCTGCCGCTCTTGGCCTTCGCCTTGCAGCGCCTGTGGCGCCAATACGCGGCCTCGGGGGCCTTGACGAGGGACAATTACGACAAGGTCGGCGGTCTGCGGGGGCTCATCGAGGATGCGGCCGAGCGGGCGCTGCGCGGCATCGCGCCGGAGGAGGACGTGGCGCTGCCGGCCGGTCCGCCGCCGAAGCGACGGGTCGATCTCGCGGCCTCGACCTTCGTGCCGGCGCTTGCCCAGATCAACGATCAGGGTGCCACCATCAGACGCGTCGCGCCGTGGACCGGTTTCAACGACGAGCAGCAGGAGCTTCTGATACGGTTCGACCAGTGGCGCCTCGTGATCCACAAGGGAACGGACGCGGATGGCGGTACGGTCGAGGTTGCGCACGAGGCTTTGTTTCGCGAATGGACGCGGCTGAAGGGCTGGCTCGAACCGGAGCGGGCGCGGCTGGAGGCGTTGCGCTCGCTCCAGACCGATGCCTTGACCTGGGACCGTAGCGGCCAGGATGCGGCATTCCTCAATCACCGTGACGAGCGGCTCGCCGAGGCGACGATGCTCGCCGGCGTCGATGGCTATCGCAAGCGTCTGGGCGCGGTGGAGCTCGGCTATCTCGCGGCCTGCCGAGAGGCCGAGCGGTTGGCGCGCAGGCGCACGCGGCGCATGCGGGCGCTGGTCGGCATGCTGGCCTTCGGGGTCATCGCGGGCCTGGTCGGTTGGCTCAACGAATCCTACCTTCGGGAGCGCCTGAATTGGTTCATGACCATGCGGCCTTACATGGTCGCGCAGGTCCGGCCCTACGTGCTCACGGCGGAGGCCGAGCATGCGCTGAAGCCGCAGGCGAGCTTCCGCGAGTGCGCCGAAGGCTGCCCCGAGATGATCGTCGTTCCGGCGGGTGAATTCATGATGGGATCGCCCGAGACCGAGAATGACCGCAATGACGATGAAGGCCCGCAGCACGAGGTCACGATCGCCAGGCCCTTCGCGGTTTCCAAGTTCGACGTGACGTTCGCCGATTGGGACGCCTGCGTCTCGGTCGGCGGCTGCCCTGAAGCCGGCGACAGTGGTTTCGGACGGGGCGCAAGGCCGGTCGTCAATGTCACCTGGGACGACGCCCAGCAATATGTGGCGTGGTTCTCCAGGATGACGGGCCAACCCTATCGCCTGCTCTCGGAGGCCGAATGGGAATACGCGGCTCGCGCCGGCGGCACGACGGCCTATCCCTGGGGCGGCAAGATCGGCAGGGGCAACGCCAACTGCGATGGCTGCGGCAGCAAGTTCGAGCACACCTCGCCGGTCGGATCGTTCAAGCCCAATGCGTTCGGCCTCTACGACATGGTCGGCAACGTGCAGCAATGGTTGCAGGATTGCGATCACTCCGACTACACCGGAGCGCCCACGGATGGTTCGGCGTGGACCAGCGGGGATTGCAGCATCCGCATGGTCCGCGGCGGTTCCTGGGACCAAGAGCCACAGTACCTGCGCTCCGCCAGCCGCGGCATCTACTCCACCGCCAGCCGGGACTACAATCTCGGCTTCCGTGTCGTGAGGACGCTTACCCCTTGAATCTTCACCTCTTTCCAACCAAACGTCAATTTTAGTTCACCGTCAGGTCGTGTCTCGGTCTGAACAAGGCGTCCGGCGCTATTGGCCGAGATGAAGCTGAAAGAGCAGGAAGCCCGCGCCTCCGACCACAAGGAAGGCGAGGCCGACCATCAGCGCATAGTCGGAAGTACGCAAACGCCTCCGATGCTCGCCCTTCCATTCTGCTCGTTCATTACGCGTGAAGCGCTCGTCATCCATCACCTGCTGCTGGTAGAGGCCGGGGCTCATGCCGCTGCCGCGCCAGTCGTTCAGATCGACGCTCGTCGCGAGGAAGACGATGAGAATGCCGAAGAGGCCCACACCTAAAAACCCCGTCCACTCATAGAGCCCGGCAGCAATGAAACATGCGGCAATGCCTGCCGCGATATGGAACAATTCGATGTCGTCGCGAGGCATATGAAACTCTCCGGTGTTACGCCCGCGGTTACGGTGACACTCCACTTAATTGGGCCGAGTGTGCATTTGGCGCCCCACGATGGCTCCCACCCTCGGATGTATCGCAAATCATCGCGTCGGCGATCTCTCACGCTCTTCGACGCGCTCCGAGCCGGCGCTGACTTACGATGGGTGGAATTGCGGAATGTGCGCAGCAATCTCCTCGTGGGGAATGATGGTGTCGAAGATAGCGCAACGTTCTGAGTTCTCGTTACAGAATTGAGCGGGGGCCATAAGCATCGTCGTGAATTGCGAGTATGGCACCCACTTATTGGAGCGCATTTGGTCAGCGCGAGCAGCATAGTCTTCAGGTTGGAAAGCCGCAAACGCCGATCTAACTTTGTTTTCGATGTGAAGCGCGAATCGCATCCCCTTTCGTCCTTCGGCAAAGGCGAGGAAAATATCCGTCTCCGATTGACGCCCTACTGCTTTGACATTGCACCACCAATGTCGCCACCAAGCTTTTGCAGGTCGTCTCTTCTGCTCCTCCCAGAGAAGGCGGGAATCGGAAGCAACCGAAGCGAACTTCGTGCGGCCCAAGAGCCATTTCAAGAATGGCTGAGAAGCGCGCACCTTCTCGGCGAAAATATTGCAAAGCTGATCTTCATCGAAGGAGGGCATGGGTCGATGCTGCTCCGGTGGGGAGTGAAGAAGGTTGGAGTAGCTTGATAGCTACCATTTTTCTAGGCTCGCTCCTCGGATTCATCGTTGTCCTCGAGCTTCTTTCGCAACGCCGCCATGACGCGATGCACTATTTCTATGTCCTTGACCAATAGCCCGTCCGAGAGGCTGTTGACCCAAGGAGCCTGTAAGGCCATGGCGGCTTCGAAGGTCCGCTTTCCCTTGTTGGTCAAGACGACGAGTTGCGCCCGCCGGTGATGCGGGTTGGCCTCGAATGCGACGAGCCCTTCCCTGTGGAGGTCGTTGATGATCCGCTGCACGTTTTGGCGATTAGCGCCCAAGTTGCGAGCGAGCCACGCGACCGGCTGGGGGCGTTCGCCGGCGACGATGGCGCCGAGGATCTGCCAGCGGGCGCTTGTCAGCCCGAGCCGCACGACCAGACGGTCGCCCGCGGTCAAGAGCAGGCTGTTGAGCCTGAATAGGTCGAGCATGAGGCTGGTCAGGGCATCGCCGGCCGACGTTCGCCTGGTCTTGCGCATATGTCACCATAGGACGAGATTGACATTATGATGTCAAAGTGGTATGTCGCCATCACACCAGATTGACATTATATAACCACGTAGGCAACAGGAGACTGCCGATGTCTCAGGAAGCTCATGCGGTCCTCGCGACCAGCGGTGGACAACAGGACCTCGGAACAAGAGATTCCATTCACAAGATAGCCAAAGCGCTGCATTTCGTCGGGTTGGCCATGTTCCTCGGCAGCATCCTCGGCCACGTCACCATCGGGTTCGTGCCCGGCGCCAAAGATCAGGCGCAAGCCATGTTGTTCGGACGGCAGGCGATCGAAATCGCCACATGGTGGCTCACGATCCCGGGCCTCGCGCTCCTCGCCGTGACCGGGCTGTTCATGACCTTTCGTGGCGGGCTCGGTTTCGGACGGCGGCGATGGCTCACGGTGCATCAGATCATCGGCGTCCTGATCCTCCTCAACGCCGCATTGATCTTGGTACCGGTCGGGGGCGACCTCCTCGACGTGACGTCGAAGATCATCCATGGCAGCGGATCGATAGAGGCTTTTGCCGCGCTCGCGGGACGGGAGCGCATGTTCGGCGCCGCCAACTTAATCTTGGCCCTCGTCACCATCTTCGTCGCGGTGCTGAAACCAGCGCTCGGGCAATCCCGGAACTGAGGCATGCGATGGACCAGTTCCCGCTCTTGCGGTTCGCGCACTTGGTCGGGCTCATGCTGATGTCGGCGGGCCTCATTGGCGTATTCGTAGCCGACATGCGCTCCCGACAGGTTCGCGATGTGAAGCTGTTCGCCCAGGCTGTCACCTTCATTGCCGTGTTCTATGACGGCCTTGTCGTGCCGGGTGCCCCGTGCTGCTCGCAAGCGGGACCTGGCTCATCGTCTCGTATCATGGAGGCTGGGAGTTTCTGAATGTCCCGTGGCTCGCCGGCATGGTGATCCTGTTCGCCCTCGAGTTCATCGAGGGCAATTCGATTACCAGGCTCTATTTCATGAGGCTGCGACGTCTGGCACGAGCAGCGGTCGTGGCGGAGCGGGTCACTCCGGAACTGGTGCGCGCCCGTGCCGAGCAGCTGGCATCGTTCACGCACTTCCTGGACATCCCGATCTTGTTGGTGATCGTCTCTCTCGGCGCGCTGCGTCCGAGTGGCTGGACGCAGTTTGCGATCGGCATAGCGATCGCGGTGGCGGCAGCGGCATTGCTGAATTACTTCATTCCGCGCCTTTACCCTTGGGCTGGCGAAGCTGCGCGGCAGTTACGGTGACAGTCGTGCGCCAGGCGAAGCTGGCGTGATCCAGCCGGTGCAAGTCCGGCGCAGGTAAGGAGTAGCGTCCGCCTGCCAGCGAGTGTTGCGTCGTGGAAGGTGACGACCATGGCGAAGCGTACACAGCGATCGTATGGGGTGTGGGATTGAGCCCTGAAAGACCGAAACTCGCGGAGGCCGAGGCTTTGACTGTAGCCGAAGGCAACATGTGCGGCGCCGTTATGCGAGGCGCTGACGCTCCGCCGGGGTCGAAGGCCACATCACGTGCGAAGGGATCGCGTCGGAACCTGGGAGACCTCGCTTGGCCCGCAGTCGCGCTTGCGATCCCGGG
>JBIOEJ010000207.1:0-7131 GCA_044445965.1 Hyphomicrobiales bacterium | reverse complement strand
TCAGAGCGTGCTCGGATTCAAGACCGTGCAGTCCCGCGTCGTCGAGCTCCCCTTCGATGAGGGCCAATGGGTCAAGGCGGGCACGCTGATCGCCAGACTTGACGATGGCGACTACCGGCAGCAAGTGGCAATCGCCGAGGCGGCTCTCGCCGTCCAGCAGCGCCAACTCGCCACGGCGGAGCAGAACCTGATCGCCGCGCAGAAAACCGTGCTCAGTGATCAAGCCGACGTCGAGATGAAGAGACTCGACAATGATCGCTACGAGACTCTGTGGCGTCACGGCAATGCGCCGACCCAGACGCGGGATCAGGCAGCCACGGCCTATAGGCAGTCGCAGGCCGTGTTGCAACGCGACGAGGCGCTGGCACTCGCCGCCGAGCGAAATATCGAGCTCGCCAAGGCGAACATCCGCAACGCCGAGGAATCCGCGGCTCTGGCCAAGATCGTGCTCGGCTACACGACGCTTACCGCACCCTTCGACGGCGTCATCCTCGTTCGCCAAGCCGAGCTCGGCGAGATCGCCATGCCGGGTACGGCGATCGTGACGCTGGCCGACATCGACCATGTCTGGCTACGGGCCTATATCAACGAGACCGACATCGGCCGCGTGCGTTTCGGCGCCGCGGCCGCCGTCACGACCGATACCTATCCGGGCAAGACTTATCGCGGGCGAATCTCGTTCATCTCGTCGAGCGCCGAATTCACGCCGAAGACCGTGGAGACGCACGCCGAGCGCGTGACCCTCGTCTACCGCATCAAGATCGACATCGACAACCCGACGCACGAGCTCGTCCCGGGCATGCCGGCGGATGCGGCGATCGAGCTGCCGCAGCCATGACGGAGTCGGGCCCCGCCAAAATCGCCGTCACAGCCCTTGCCAAACGTTTCGCCGGCGTCTTTGCCGTCGAGGACATGAGCTTCACGGTAGAGGACGGCGAGATCTTCGGCCTTGTCGGCCCCGACGGCGCCGGCAAGACGACCGTCATGCGCATGCTCGCCGGCGTGATGCAGCCCGACGGCGGTGCCATCATCATCGACGGCATCGACGTCGTCGCCGACCCGGAGCGGGTCAAGCGGCATCTGAGCTACATGCCTCAGCGTTTCGGGCTCTACGAAGACCTCACCGTCGAAGAGAACATCCGCTTCTACGCCGATCTCTTCGAGATCCCCGTGCGCCTGAGGGAGGAGCGCGCGGCCCCTCTTCTGGCCGCCTCCAACATGGGCCCGTTCAAAAGGCGCCTTGCAGGGCAGCTTTCGGGCGGCATGAAGCAGAAGCTCGGGCTCATCTGTGCGCTCATCCACACACCAAAGGTCCTTCTCCTCGACGAGCCGACGACCGGCGTCGATCCGCTGTCGCGCCGCGACTTCTGGCGCATCCTCTATTCCCTGCGCGAGAGCGGCGTCACCATCCTCATCTCGACCGCCTACCTGGACGAGGCCGAGCGATGCACGCGCCTGGCCCTCCTGCATCATGGCCGGCTCAGATACTGCGATACGCCGCGGCGACTGAAGGAGCGCATGCCCGGCGCGCTCGTGGCCATATCGTCGCCCCAACCGCGCGCGGTCCGCGAGGCCTTGACCCGCCTCGACGGTGTCTCCGGCGTGCTCCTGGTCGGCGACGGCGTGCATGCCATGGTGGACGACGCCCCGCGGCGGCTTCCCGAGCTGCGCCGCGCGTTGGAGGCAGCCGCCATCCCCTTCGGAGACATCGCCCGCGCCGAGCCGAGCATCGAGGATCTTTTCGTGACCCTCCTCAAGGACGATGGGAACGACCGATGAGTGCCGCCGAAGGCAACGGCGAAACGCCGATCATCGCGGAAGGCCTCGTCAAGCGCTTCGGGGCCTTCACGGCCGTCGACAACGTCAGCTTCCGCATCTCTCGCGGCGAGATCGTCGGCTTCCTCGGGCCGAACGGTGCGGGGAAATCGACCACGATCCGCATGCTGTGCGGCCTGCTGCGCCCGACCTCAGGCCGCGCACTTGTTGCCGGGATCGATGTCGCCCGCGACCCGGAGCGGGTCCGGCAGAACATCGGTTATATGTCGCAGAAATTCTCGCTCTACGGCGACCTGACCGTCGTCGAGAACCTGCGCTTCTTCGGCGGCATCTATCGCGTGCCGCGCGCCGTTCTCGCCGAGCGGATCCGCTTCGCCGTCGAGATGGCCGGTTTGGCGGGACGGGAAAACTCGCTGGTGACGACCCTTGCCGGCGGGTGGAAGCAGCGCTTAGCACTCGGATGTGCCATCCTTCACCGGCCGCCCATCCTCTTTCTCGACGAGCCGACGTCGGGTGTCGATCCGGAATCCCGGCGCCGATTTTGGGAGCTCATTCATACGCTCGCGGCGGACGGCGTCACCGTGCTGGTCTCGACGCATTACATGGACGAGGCGGAGTACTGTAACCGCGTGGCCCTGATCGATCGCGGCCGTTTGATCGCGCTCGCAAGCCCGGCCGCCCTCAAGGAACGGGAGCTGGGCGGCGATCTTCTGCTGCTCGAATGCCCGGCGATCGGTGCTGTGATGGCAGCACTGCATGAAGCACCGGGGGTGCGCGACGCCGCCGTCTTCGGCAATTCCGTCCACCTCTTGGTGGACAAGGGAGCCAACGCGCTTCAGACGCTGCCGGCCTTTTTTGCCAAACGCGCATTGAAGATCAATCGCATCGAGCTCATGAAACCGACGCTCGAGGACATTTTCGTCCAGATGATTGGCGCTCAAGCGCAGAGTGGCGGGGCGCGGGCATGAAAATAAAACGTCTTAAGGCCATCGCCGTCAAAGAGGTGCTGCAAGTCTGGCGCGATCCGCGGAGCCTATTGATTGCGCTTATGATGCCCTTCATGCAGATGCTCCTCCTCGGCTACGGCGTCAATCTCGATCTGAAGCATCTTCCGGTTTGCCTGTTCGACCGCGAGGCAAGCCAGAACAGCCGGGCGCTCCTCAAGGATTTCCAGGCGTCGCTCTATTTCACCATTGTGGGCGGCTTCGACAATTACCGGGATATCACCAAGGCGCTCGATCGCGGCGAGTGCCGTCTGGCGATCGTCATCCCGCCCGACTTCTCCGAGCGCTTGAGCGATGCAGGGGCGAGCTCCGTCCAGGCGATCGTCGACGCGACCGACGACAACACCGCGAACATCGCCATCGGCTACGCTCAGGCCGTGGTCAGCGCCTTCGCCGGCGAGCTGAAGATCGAGCACGCCCGCATGGCGGGGCAGCGGGCAGCGACGCTCCAGCCCGTCGCGGTCGAGTCGCGCGTGTGGTTCAACGAGGCTCTCGAAAGCCGCAACTTCATCATTCCCGGCGTCGTGGCAGTCATCATGGCGCTGGTCGGCGCGCAACTCACGTCATTGACCATCTCCCGCGAGTGGGAGCGCGGCACGATGGAGCTTCTGATCTCGACCCCGGTCACGCCGATGGAGATGATGCTCGGAAAGCTCATGCCTTATTTCGCCATCGGTCTGCTCGACGCGGTGTTCTGCCTGGCCTTCGCGGTCCTCTGGTACCACGTGCCCTTCCGCGGCACGCTTGTGACGCTCTTCTTCACGACCTCCCTCTTCCTCGTCGTCGTGCTCGGCATCGGCTATCTGATCTCGACGGCGATCCGCAGCCAGGTCGGGGCAAGCCAGATAGGCATCCTCGTCACCATGCTGCCGACGACGCTCCTCTCGGGCTTCACCTTTCCGATCGACCAGATGCCGCCCGTGGTACGCGCCATTACCTACCTCGTCTTCTCGCGCTACTACGTTACGATCCTGAAAGCGGTCTTCCTCAAAGGCTCGGGGCTCCTCGATCTCATGGCGCCGACGCTCGCCATGACCGTGTATGCCGCGGTGGTGGCCCTGCTCGCCGCGCGCGCCTTCCGCAAGCGCTTGGACTGAACGCCGTGTTCGACCGCATTGTCCGCATCCTCGTCAAGGAGTTCCTCGAGCTCAAGCGCGACAAATGGGCGCGCTTCCGGCTGATCGTGCCGCCGCTCGTTCAGATGCTGGTCTTCGGCTATGCCGCCACCTACGAAGTGTCCCAAGTGGCGACGGTCGTTCTCGACCGGGACCAAACGCTGGAAAGCCGCGATCTGATCTCGCGCTTCACCTTCAGCGACAGGTTCCGCATCGTCGGGATCGCCAACAGCGATGCCGATATCGCGCGCGCCATCGATCGAAGCGACGCGGCCGTGGCGATCGTCGTGCATGCCGGCTTCGCGCAGACGCTTCGCAAGGGTCAGTCGGCGCCACTGCAAATCATCGTCGACGGCACCAATTCCAATACGGCGCTCATTTCACTCGGCTATCTCGATCTCATCGTGTCGCAATATTCCACGGACTACGCAGCCGATCTCTTGAGGCGCACGCCCGAGGGCAGCGTTACCAAGCCCATCCAAGTCGCGGTCGAGCAGCGTCCTTGGTACAACGCCGACCTCAATGGCCGATGGTTCTTCGTCCCCGCCGTGGTCGGCACGCTGACCCTCATTCTGATCGTGAGCCTGACGGCCTCGGCGATCGTGCGCGAGCGCGAGGTCGGCACGCTCGAGCAGATCATGGTGACGCCGATCAGGCCGGCCGAGTTCATCCTCGGAAAGACGCTTCCCTTCTTCCTCATCGGCCTCGCCGAGGTGGCACTCGTGGCCATCTTCGGGATGCTCTGGTTCGGCGTGCCGTTCGTCGGCAATCCCTTGATCCTCCTGCTTGGAACATGCCTCTTTCTCCTCAGCACCCTCGGCCTCGGATTGCTCATATCGACGCTCTGCAAGACGCAGCAGCAGGCGTTCGCATCGACCTTCTTCGTCGTCAATCCGATGTTCATTCTTTCGGGCTTCGCCTTCCCGATCGCCAGCATGCCGGAGCCGCTGCAGTGGCTCACCTATCTCGATCCGCTGCGCTACTATCTCGTCGTCATCCGGGCGACCTTTCTCAAGGGCGTCGGACTCGACGCGCTATGGCCGGACATGCTCGGCATGGCCGTGCTGGGAGCCGGCTTGCTCGGCATCAGCATCCTGCGCTTCCGAAAGTCGCTCGATTAGCGCCGGCATGGCGGAGCATCAAGTGCTCTGAGCAAGCCCCCGCCGGCAGCATCGGCCTGGTCGCGGAAGATGCGGCGAGATCAGAGCAAATGGGCGCTGATGAGGTGCGATTGGATCTCGTCGAGCGGCAATTTCGTGAGATCCTTGTCCAGCTCTCCCGTGAGGCGCTTGCGCGTCTCCTCGCCGATCGAGCCGCGCAGGTCGCCGAGGAATTGCGGCGCTGCGACGAGGACGAGATGATCGAACGCCTTTCGCAGGGAGTTCTGCTCCAGGAATTCCCCGAGTCGATGCGCAAATGAGCGTTTCTCCTCGTGCCGCCAATCGACGCGCGGCGTTACGGCATGGCGCGCCGCATTGGCGCTCTCGTGGACGCGCCCGGGTCGGTCCGTGCCTAGCTCGCTCACGCGACGGACCACGTTGGTGAAGGCGCCGTCCGGTATCTGCACCAGAGCTCCATCGCCGCCGCGGCGCGCCAGGATGCGCGCACGAGCGCCGTCGGCGACGAGGATCCAGGTCACTTTGGCTTTCATGAAATTCACCTTCCTTCTGGCTTTCCACCGACAAAGGCAACATGATTGCATCGCTCGGGCATTGACGCAGGTCAAAGCCACGCGGGTCGCACCTGCCAAACGGGGCCAATCGATGGGCGAAAAGTTTCACTTCGACTTCCGCTATCTCGTCGTAGCACTCATGGCGATCCTCTTCATCCAGCAATGGCGGCTCGAGAGCATGACGGTCATGACGATCACCGCATGAGCCCGGACGTCGCACCGCGCAAGGATGTGAGACCGGGCGGCGATCATTCGCGAGCCCGGCTCGACGATCGTGCGGCCCTCGTCCGCGGCGGGAGCGGTCCGAAGATCCGCATCCGGGGACTGCGAAAGTCGTTCAGCGGCCAGGTCGTTCTCGCCGGCGTGGACCTCGATTTGGCGGCAGGCGAGAACCTCGTCCTCCTCGGCGCCTCCGGCGGCGGCAAGACCGTGCTCGTCAAATGCGTGCTTGGACTCATGACGCCGGACGCGGGCTCCATCGTGATCGACGGCCTAGAGACCGTGACGCTCGGCAGCCGAGAGCGCGGCAAGCTGATGCGGACGATGGGCGTCATGTTCCAGAACTCGGCACTCTTCGATTCCTTGCCCGTGTGGGAGAACGTCTCATTCGGCCTGATCAACGTCCAGGGCATCCCGCCCGGGCGCGCCAAGGCCGTTGCGATCGAGAAGCTCGCCGCCGTCGGCCTTACTCCCGACGTTGCGGAATTGCTGCCGAGCGAGCTCTCGGGCGGCATGCAGCGGCGGGTCGCCTTGGCGCGCGCCATCGTCGGCAATCCGGAGGTGCTGTTCCTCGACGATCCGACGGCCGGGCTGGACCCGATCATCACGACGATCATCGATGACTTCATTTTGCGCACGCTGAAGCCGGCCAACGCCACGGCCCTTACGATCACCTACGATGTCCAGACGGCGCGCCGCATCGCGGATCGGGTCGCCATGCTCTCCGACGGGCGCATCATCTGGGAGGGCCCGGCCGATGCGCTCGACCGCTCGGGGAACCCGCTCGTCGAGCGCTTCGTCCGGCGGCCGTGACGAGTCCATGTCCGAAGCCGAGGCGAGCGGCGGGGCGCTTTCCGGCGCTGAGCCCGACCGCTCCCTAGGCGCCGGCGATCGGAAGCCAGTCGCGGCCCGCCTTTTCATAGCGCCGCTTCACCGCCGCCCAGGCGATCCGCCGGGCGCTCTCCTCGCGGCCCCTGGGGTCGCCCGCGCCATATCTTGCCCAGGCATTGTTGAACGCCGCGCGAAAGATGTCCTGGGCATGCTGCGGCAGATGGCCGCGCACGGCAGCGGGGAGATCCTCGTTCGCCGGGTACGGCATCGGCCGCATCCTTTCCGCTGGGATTGAGGCCCTCGCAGCGCAGACCCGGCCCGCGGAGACGCGGACGCCGCGGCGGCGGCGCCCCTTCTCAAGCCGGTCCGCTGCGCGCGAAGCTCTCCTCGTCCGTCACTTGGCCTTGACGTCGATGGTGCGCTGACTGGCCTTTGCCTCCTTGCTCTTGGGCAGCGAGATGGCGAGCACGCCCTTGGCAAAGGAGGCCGAGATTTTGCCGGCGTCGACGCTTTC
>JBIOEJ010000206.1:0-7194 GCA_044445965.1 Hyphomicrobiales bacterium | reverse complement strand
CGTCTTGGACGACACAGACAGCATCGTTTCGAAGGCGAGCCGTCACTATGTTGTCAACGCAAGGGAAGCTCTGTCCCGCCACGGGAGTTATACACATGACCGCCTCATCTACCCCAGAACTTCGGCTGCCCGACCCGATCCGGTTCTCGGAGAGCCTCGCCCGGGTGGCGGAGCGCAGCCAGCGCTTGGTGACGGAATTCCTAGCCCGCGGCCCTGCGGATGCCAATCTCGGCATGAGCGATCCGGCGAGCGTGGGCAGCGCCTTTCAGGCCTTCACGGCGCAGATGCTGGCGGACCCGCTGACGCTCGCGAGGGCCCAGATCGGGCTGTGGAACGAGCAGATGCTGCTGTGGCAGCGCGCGGCGCAGCGCCTGTTCGGCGTCGCGGATGCGGCCGGCGAACCGGTATCCGATCGGCGCTTCCGCAATCCGGCCTGGAGCGAGAACGCGATCTTCGACTACATCAAGCAGAGCTACCTCGTCACGGCCGGCTCGATCCTCTCGACGGTGCGGCAGGTCGAGGGCCTCGACGACAAGACGGCCCACAAGGTCGAGTTCTACACGCGGCAATTCGTCGACGCGATCGCGCCCTCGAACTTCCTTGCGAGCAATCCCGAGGTCCTGCAGGCGACGCTGCGGACCGGCGGCGAGAACCTGTTGCACGGGCTCGAGAACCTCCTCGGGGATCTGGAGCGCGGCAAGGGCCGGCTCTCGATCGCGATGACCGACATGACAGCGTTCCGGCCGGGCGAGAACATCGTGACCACGCCCGGCCAGGTGATCTATCAGAACGAGTTGATGCAGCTCATCCAGTATGAGCCGGCGACCGAAAAGGTGCGGCGCACGCCGCTCCTGATCGTGCCGCCCTGGATCAACAAGTTCTACGTTCTCGATCTTCGGCCCGAGAACTCCTTCATCCGCTGGGCGGTGGCGCAGGGGCACAGCGTCTTCGTCATCTCCTGGATCAACCCCGATGAGCGCCTGTCAGAAAAGAGCTTCGAGGACTATATGCGTCAAGGCCCGCTCGAGGCGCTCGATGCGATTGAGGCCGCGACGGGCGAACGCGGAGCGAATATGATCGGCTACTGCCTCGGAGGAACCTTGCTCGCCACCACCCTCGCCTACCTCACCGCGAAGGGCGAGGAGCGGGTGAGAAGCGCGACCTATTTCGTCAGTCTCGTCGACTTCACCGAGGTCGGCGACATGGCGGTGTTCATCGACGAGGAGCAGCTCAAGGCGCTGGAGGCGCGCATGAGCGAGCGGGGCTATCTCCAAGCCCACGACATGGCGAACTCGTTCAACATGCTCAGGGCGAACGACCTGATCTGGTCCTTCGTGGTCAATAATTACCTGCTCGGCAAGGAGCCCGTCCCGTTCGACCTCTTGTATTGGAATGCCGACGCGACCCGCATGCCGGCGGCGATGCACTCATTCTACCTGCGCAACATGTACCACGAGAACCGGCTGTCGAAGCCGGGCGGCATTACGCTCGCAGGAGTGCCGATAGACCTGCGCTTGATCACGACGCCGACATTCATTCTGTCGACGCGCGAGGACCACATCGCGCCTTGGCGCTCGACCTACGCAGCGACGCAGATCTATGGCGGCCCCGTGAAATTCGTGCTCGCCGCCTCCGGCCACATCGCCGGGATTATCAGCCCACCCGGCTCGAAATACGGGCATTGGCAGAACTCCGCCCTACCCAAAGAAGCGGACGAATGGTTCCGGAACGCCACCGCCGTCCAGGGGTCATGGTGGCCCATCTGGGACGAGTGGGTCTCGGACTTCTCCGGCGGCGAGGTGAAAGCGCGCAAGCCAGGCGGTCGCAAGCTGAAGCCGCTCGAAGCAGCACCCGGCTCCTATGTGCGCATTCGAGCGACCGAGTAAGGTCCTGTTATGCCAGGCTGCCTGCCGGAACGATGATGATCACGTGGCGAGTTCGGGAAAGGGGACGATCGTCGACTTCACTTTGGGTCAGGCATCCGGGGAAGCGCGCTGCTACCGATTTGCTACCCAGCTCCCTACCACTGGCGCCACGTCCAGTACTTCATCGACGCCAAGCCGCTCGCCCACGGGGACTGTGGCGTGGCTCGGCGGAGCAGGCGCCGAAAGCATTGATGGCGGAAGCCATCCGGGCCTAGATGGCCGATCCGAGCTGCACGCCCGCTAGAGGCGCCATCCGCAGAAGGGGACCGGCCATGCTTCAGGACCAGCAGGGGCTGACGCTGTCGACTTCGTCGGCTGAAGCCGCCACCAATTTCGACCACACGATGTCGGCCTATCTGAAATACCGCGCCGATGTCCCGCAGCATCTCGCCCGGACCCTCGATGCCGATCCCGAATTCGGCCTCGCGCATTGTCTTGCCGGGTATTTCGCGATGCTCTCCTATAAGCTCGCCAATGTTCCCCTCGCGACCGAGGCCGCCCGTAGAGCCCGCGCGACAACGATGAAGGCCACCGCACGGGAACGGGCTCATGTCGATGCACTGGATGCCTGGATCGCAGGAGACATCGACCGCACCCTGGCGCTCTGGGACGAGATCCTCGCCGAGCACCCGACCGATATGCTCGCCTTCCGGCTCGCACATTTCAACAATTTCTGGCTCGGCCGGCGCGAGGCGATGCTGGCTTCCGTCGAGCAGGTCCTTCCGAGATGGGGGCGGGATATGCCCGGCTACGGCACGATCCTCTCCTGCCGCTGCTTCGCGAACGAGGAGTGCGGCAACTATGCCGCAGCGGAGCCGGCCGGCTGGGCCGCCCTGGAGATCGACCCTGCGGACTATTGGGGCTTGCACGCCGTCGCTCACGTCATGGAGATGCAGGGCCGACAGGACGAAGGCATCGACCTCCTCGAAAAGCACGAGGGATACTTCGCCGGCGGCAACAATCTGATCCACCATCTTTGGTGGCACCGCGCGATGTTCCATCTGGAGCGGCGCGAATTCGACGCGGTTCTCGACCTCTACGACCGGCGGTTCCGGAACCTGGCCTCGCCGCTCGTTCAGGCGCAACCGGATCTCTATATCGATGTGCAGAATGCGGCCTCGATGCTGTTTCGCCTCGAGCGCCAAGGTATCGATGTTGGCGACCGCTGGATCGAGATCGCCGACAAGGCCGAGCAGCGGATGGGGGATTGCCTCTCGGCCTTCACCCTGCCCCATTGGATGATGGCGCTCGCCGCGACAAGACGCGACGAAGCGGCGCGCCGGATGCTCGGTGCGATGCGCCGGTTCGGAACCGGCGCCGGGCCCGTCGCGCCGGTGGTCGGGACCATTGCCTTGCCTGTCTCCGAGGCGGTGCTGGCGCATCGCAGAGGCGAGCACGCTCGCGCCGTCGATCTCATGAAGCCGGTTCTCGAGGACATGCGCCGCCTCGGAGGCAGCCACGCGCAGCAGGATGTTCTGAACCAGGTCTTCCTCGACTCCGCCGTCAAGGCAGACCGCGCAGACGATGTGCGAGCGATGCTCGCTCGCGTCGCGGCCGAGTATCCGATCCCGCCCGAGCGTCGGATCGGATATGCACGAGCGGCGCATCAATTCGGGCACTGAGGCAGCCGCCGAGGCCGGGCCCGGGCCCCGCCGCAGCACTCGAGCCTCAAATACCAGTGCCCGGTATAGGCAAACCCGTAATCGGATCGTATTGCATCGGGGGCGGGGGCGTCCGCACCATGAGGGGGTTCTGGACGAACAGCGTCTTGCCCGCCCCGAGGGCGCTCAGGTCGACGCCGCGAAGATACGCGCTGAACCACTGTGCCGGGTGGCGGCTTGAACCATACGCCGCTCGCCCTTCGTGCCGCCGCCCTCAATCGATCAGATGATCCGCCTTCCTAACTAAGCGCGGAAGCTGTCCCATAGGGCTGCAGCGGTGGAGATGGCGCAGAACAGGATCACCAGGACGGTTAGGACGGCGGGGGCTGCGCGCCGAGCCATCTGAACCCCGCTTTGATGAGATACCAGCCGGAAAGCCGGTCAAGCAGGTTGACGGGTTGTGTCTTCATCACGAATGGCAGCAGCCAAACCATGGCGACAGCGCAGGCAATGGCGACGGTTCTAGCAAGCATGGCGAATGTTCACCCACATTCGCGTGACGAACAGGTGACACTCAAAGGCACCTCAATCGATCAGATTCGCCTTCCTGGCCTCGCGCTCGGCGAAGGTGCGGACGATCTCTCACCCTCTTAATCTGTTGCTCCGGGCGCCGAGTCTTCGGCCATGACGCCGTATTTCCCGATCATGACGCCCTGGCCAACTATGCCGGTGTCGGGGTCGTTTATCCGTCGGAACGCGACCGCTCCGCCGACTATGTTCGCGCACGCCTGTCCGGCGCGCTTAGCGATCTCCTCAGACGGAAATGCGATCTCCCTCTGCACCATGAGCCTGCCATCGAGACTGCGAACAACCGGAATGATCCCGAACTTGTTGAAAGTCGCCATGACACTCGTCCGCCCACGCGCGCTCAGCGGTTCTCGCTCGCGTCATCCACTATGCTGAAGATATTCGCCGCGCAACGGCCGATAGCGGGGCTTGCGCGGTCGGGCGGGTGACAAGACGCCGCGACGCCGATATCGGCTCCAGCCGGCTCCCCAGGGGCTTGGCGGGTAGCTCACCGGGCTGGTGGCGCGGCCGGCTTGCCAGCGGCAATCGGCTCGGTCGCGCGCAGGGTAGCATTCCCGCGGCGCGCGGGCGTCTGACGAGGCTCGATCTTTGGCGGCGCGGTGCCTCGTCATGGTGCTGGCGGACGGTCAGAAAGGCGGACCCTCGCCGCGCTCCTGTGGAAGGGAGGCGGTGTCCTGGCCACGGCGGTGGTCATCGTCCGCTGCGGTTGCCCGTAACGTTAGCACATCGGCCCGAGCGTCGGAAAAGGCGGACCCCGCCGGGATGCAAAGCGCAGCGGGGTCCTGGCCACGGCGGGGTTCTGGGGGGCAGATGGCCGTGGTTGACACCGAGCCTACACAACCCGCGCCAGGGCCGCCAGGAAGCCCGTAGGCAGCCGTTGGCGCTCCGACGCTATCACAACCCCCCGCCCGACGGCCGAGAACATGCCCCTTGCCCTTGCCGCCTTTGGCGCGCGGTTGATCAGGATCAAGGTTGCTTGCCCTGAACGGTGGGATTGATGGATTTGGTCTAGGTGCCCAAGGAGGGACACCGGACGATCCTAGCCGAACGGAAGCACTCGCTCCGACTGGGATCGTTCCTGTTCGGGCAAATTCGGACACGCCGGAAGCCGCGACTCTGTTAAGGCATCGGTAAGCCGAATCAGGAAAGCTGCCACACGTGCGGCCTAAGCCCCCAGCGAGCCGCGCATAAGCCTACAGGGGCGAGCGATGGCCAGAACATCCACCGCTCGCCCGCTGGGCCGACACCCCACCTGATCCTCGGCCGGCTCCCGTCGAGGTCCGCCGAGACGGGCAGGGAGCTGTCGTCGAGGGTTCGCCTGGCTGGGATCGGGTCGCCACCAGCTTCGAAGCGCGGCGGGAGCCGCATGAGTGAAAACTTGCGGCGAGCTAAGGAGGAGGTGAAGCGTCCTCCGAACTCGCCTCGCAGCATCGCCCGGGCCAAGGCACACAGTACGACGGACCCCCTAGAGGGCTGTCCATGGCTTGGATTGGCGTAGACCCCGGCGGCAAGAAGGCCTTTGGCATGGCAACATATCCCTCGAAAGAGAGATGGTGGGCCGGAGGCGGACGAAGCGAGCGTCAGCGAGCGCACGGCCGCCGCAGGCCGACGGGCGTCGAAGAGACGGGCGAAGCCCGCCGAGCCGACCGCAGAGCCCCTGCTATCACGACCAGCAGATTACGACCGCCAGCAAGGCGAACAGGAGTTCTCGCGTGGTTATCTGGGCCAGCCTCATCCACCGAGCGACAGCGCCATCTCGCGCGAAGAGGCCTCGACCTGAACTTGGCCACAACCTCGGGGGACGCGCGCCCGACGATCATCTAGTCGGCCTCGTGCTCGACCTGTTCGGCCTTCTCGGTGATCGCCGGGCCCTCGACGCAGGGGCCGCCCGCCGTCCACTCCCTCCGCAGCGCCCCTCGCTCCGCATCTCCGCCCCGCCGTCGGTCAGAGCCTTCGGCCGTTGGGGGACAGCAAAGGCGACGGCGGAAGACATAGATGCCGTGCCGAATTCCTCAGGCTGCTTCGAGAACCCTCAATTGGGGCCCCCTCGGCGGATCGAGGACGATCGGAATCTGGACGTACGGGGCGACTGTCGGAGTAGCTGGACAGCAGCGCCGAGCACGAGGCCGCCACCGCGGCGGCCTTGAGGCTGGTCGCGCCGGCCTCCGTCAGCTCGTCGAGCGCGCCGGCGGCCTGCCAGAACGACCTGAGGACCGTCGCCAGCCGCTCGAACTGGCTGGCGGCGTCGGAGCCCTGCGAGGTGTCGACGCGAAGAGCGCCAAGTCGAGCAGGACTCCGAGCTGGGCGGGGGCGACGACTTCCTGCGACAATCCGGCGGTCCGTGATCGATCTTGCAGCCGCTCGACGCCACTGCTTCCTGATCCCGCTTCCGCGAGCATGATTGACAGCGGGGTCAATCGCTTTTCCGCCCTACGGCGGGGCGGGGATAAGCCCGTGGCGCTGCATGATCTCCCGCATCTTGACGGGGTCCTGGGGACCGGCGGCGACCAAGAGGGCGATTTCGCGGAAGTATCCAGGGCCGAGGACCCCCGGGGTCAGGACGCAGAGGCAGGTGGCCGGCGCGCCGCTGCGGTTGTCGAAGCCGTGCACGACGCCGCGGGGGATGCAAACGGTGTCGCCCGGGCCGATGGCGCGGGGCGTGCCGTCGATGGTGAATGTGACGGCGCCGGCCAAGCCGTACACCGTCTCGTCCCCGTCGCGGTGATAGTGCGGGACGGGCATCCCGCGCCCGCCGAGAGCAAGCTGAGGGGTGAACCTGACGACAGTCACGCGAAATGGCTCGGCACCGCCCGCCGCGCGGGCGTGCCGGCTAGCGGGCGGGTGAGCCGATCTGCTCGCCCGCAGCGCTAGCCGGTCACTTCTTCCCCTGCTTCCTCAGGTGCTCGGCGGCCCTGTTGACGAAGTCGGGTCTGAAGCCGCCCGCGAAGCTGATGACCTCGCCGTCGTCTAGCCGATGGGGCCGTTCGAGGCTGATGGTCCGCCACACGGGCGAAACCCGGGAATGCAACCTTGACAGCGCGATATAAGAGGCATTCATGCGCGGCTGTTGAGTTCAGACG
>JBIOEJ010000205.1:0-7306 GCA_044445965.1 Hyphomicrobiales bacterium | reverse complement strand
TGCTGGCTCTTGGCGGGCGCTTCGCTCTCTCGCGTCCTTCATGATCCGGTGAGCTCGCGCTTGGTCAATGTCTCGCTGGCGGCGGTGCTCGTGATCACCACTTTGGTGGCCTTCATAAGCTGAGGCAAGGGCGTGCGAGCGTTCCGGCTGCGCCAAAGTGAGTACCAAGAGCTACCCACGCGCATACGGCCCTGCGAGGGTGGGCGCCGGCGCCCTTCGACTTCCGCAAATCCTCACACCGCCATCTCCGGCTGCCTGGCGAGGCGCGGCACCGGCGAGGCGAGGATGATCCCGGCCTGGATCAGGAAGCCCAGCGTCGCCACGACGAGGCAGGCCTCGGCGCCATAGGTCGCGCCGATCAGCGCGCCGATGGCGGCGCCGAGCGGTCTCGTGCCCCAGGTGCCCATCAAGATCACGGCCGAGACGCGCCCGAGCAAGGCGCTTGGCGTCACGGCTTGGCGCAAGGTCGTGGTCGAGATCGTCCACAGCACCGGCCCCGCGCCGATGAGGAAGAAGCTCGAGCCGGCTAGCCAGACCGAGGGGACGAAGACCGTGAGCAGCATGGCGAGCGCCGCGCCGAGGCCGGCGAGCGGGCCGATGGCGATCATCGTCCCGAAGGTCACGCGCTTGGCGAGGCGAGGGGCCAGCAGCGCTCCGGCGACCATGCCGATGCCATAGGCGGCGAGCGTCGCACCGACGCTCGTCGGTGTAAGGCCGAGCTTTTCGACCGCATATGGCACGTAGACGGCCTGCATGATCAGGAAAGCGAGGTTGAAGAAGATGGCGGTCGACAGCACCGGGCGCAGCAAGGGATGGGTGAAGAGGAACTCCGCCCCCTCCTTGAGATCACGCCCGATATGGCGCGGCGGCAAGGCCGCCCTTGCGGGCTCGCCGAGGCCGAAAAGCTGGATCACCGCATAGGCCGACAAGGCGGCCGCGAAGCCGAAGGCGGGAGCCGCGCCGACCCAGCCGACGAGGGCACCGGCGAGCGCCGGCCCCGCCGCGAAGGCGACGCTGCGCGCGAGCTCGAGGCGCCCATTCGCCGCGGCGAGCGCCCCGCGCTCGACCAGGGCCGGCACGATCGAGGGCGCGGCGACGCTGTAGGCGACGGTGCCCGCCGCGCCGATGAAGCCGAGCAGCGCCAGCAGCGGCAGGGTCAGCAGCCCCGCCGCCGCCAGCGCCAGGATGACGAGGAGCGACATGGCCCGCAGCGCCTCGGAGACGGCCATCAGGCCGCGGCGCGAGGCCCGGTCGGCGAGGAGGCCGGCCGGGATGGCGAAGAGCAGGAACGGCAAGGTCTGCGCCGTCTGCAGCAGACCCGTCTCGCCGGCTCCCGCGCCGAAGGCGAAGACCGCGATGATGGGCGCCGCCGCAAGGCCGATCTGCTCGGCCGATTGCGCCGCGAGGTTCGATCGCACGAGGCGGTTGAAGGCTTTGGGAAGCAAGCTCGCGGAAGGCAGCGGCAAGAAATTGTCGCGCGTGTACGATGTCATGGCGTATCTCCGATGACGCAAGGGCGGCCGCGCGGCTCGCGCTCGGCCTTTCGGAGGCTTATCTGTGGGAGGATCGCGAAGGACGCGCTCCGCTTGTTGCTTTGGAATTCGATTTCGGCCGGATCCGCGAGCTGTATTCCGGAGGGCGCGAAATTCTTGGATTGCCGCGCAAGAGGCGGAGTGTGGCGGGCAGGCGCCAAGTCTAGATCAGGGTCGAGCAGCAATGCCCATGAAGCCAGAAAGCAGGAGGCATCCCATGCACGCCCTCTCGGTCGCAAAGCCCGTCCCGTCGCTCTCTCGCGGCGAGCCGCGTTTCGCCGATGACGCTGCCCGCTGGGCGGCGGTCGCCCGTCGCGATCCGCGCGCCGATGGCGAGTTCGTGTTCGCCGTCAGCACCACCGGCGTCTATTGCCGTTCGACTTGCTCGGCGCGCCCCGCAAGGCGCGAGCATGTCTCATTCTACGCGACGCCGGTCGAGGCGGAGGCAGCCGGTTACCGCCCCTGCAAGCGTTGCCGTCCCGATCTGCCGCCTCGTTCCGAGCGCGAGGCGACCCTGATCGCCGAGGCCTGCCGCTCGATCGAAGCCGCCGAGGAGGCGCCCTCGCTCGCCGCGCTCGCCGGCAAGGTCGGCTTGAGCGCCCACCACTTCCACCGCGTCTTCAAGCGCGTCACCGGCGTGACGCCCAAGGCTTACGCGGCCGCGCACCGCCAAAGCCGCGTGCAAGCCAATCTCGCCGCCGGATCGGGAGTGACCGAGACCATCTATGCATCGGGCTTCAACTCTTCCGGCCGCTTCTACGAGGCCGTGTCGGGCATGCTCGGCATGACGCCCTCCGCCTATCGCAAGGGCGGGGAAGGGGAGGAGGTCTGCCACGCCATCGGGCGCTCCTCGCTCGGCTGCGTGCTGGTCGCGGCCACGCGGCGCGGTGTCTGCGCCATCCTGATCGGCGATGATCCGGCGGGCTTGCGTGACGATCTGAAGTCGCGCTTTCCGAAGGCGACGCTGATCGAGCCGGCCCCGGGCTTTGCCGAGCTTGTCGCGGAGGTGGTGCGCTTCGTCGACGACCCGAGGCATGCCGAGGGTCTCGGCCTGCCGCTCGATATCCGCGGCACCACCTTCCAGCGGCGGGTATGGGAAGCGCTGCGCGCCATCCCCTCGGGCGAGACCGCGAGCTATGCCGAGATCGCGCAGCAGGTCGGCAGCCCGCATGCGGTGAGGGCCGTGGCCAGCGCCTGCGCGGCGAACAAGCTCGCGGTCGCCATTCCCTGCCACCGCGTGATCGCCGCCGATGGCGGGCTTGCCGGCTATCGCTGGGGCGTCGAGCGCAAGCGCCGCCTGCTCGAGCGGGAGCGCGGCTGATGCGCGCCGCGGCCATGAAATACGCGGCGGCCGACGCTCCGGCGTCGCCCGTTGGATCGCGGGTCGAGGGGCTCGATTGGACGCGCATCGCGGCCGAGCTCGACGCTTTCGGCTCGGCGACCACCGGTCCGCTCCTCACCCGCGAGGAATGCGCCGGGCTCACGGCGGGCTATGACGACGACGCTGGCTTCCGCAGCCGGGTGGTGATGGCGCGCCACGGCTTCGGGCGCGGCGAGTATAAGTATTACGCCTATCCGCTGCCAGCGCCGATCGCGGCGTTGCGCCGCGCGCTCTATCCCAGCCTCGCCGCGATCGCCAATCGCTGGCACGAGGCGCTCGGCCGGCCCGGCGGCTATCCGACGAAGCACGAGCCCTATCTCGAGCGCTGCCATGCGGCGGGGCAGACCCGGCCGACGCCGCTGCTGCTGCGCTATCGCGAGGGCGACTATAACTGCCTGCACCAGGACCTCTACGGCGCGCTCGCCTTCCCGCTGCAGGCAGCCTTCCTGCTGAGCCGGCCGGCCGAGGATTTCACGGGCGGCGAGTTCGTGCTGACCGAGCAGCGGCCGCGCATGCAGTCGCGCGCCGAGGTCGTGCCGCTGCGCCAGGGCGAGGGCGTGATCTTCCCCGTCGACCAGCGGCCCGTGCGCGGCGGCCGCGGCGTCTACCGCGTGGCCATGCGCCACGGCGTCAGCCGCCTGCGCTCGGGCGAACGCTTCACGCTCGGCGTCATCTTCCACGACGCGGCTTGAGGGTGGGGCGTGCGTAGGCAAGCAGGCCCTTCTCCTCCTCGGACTTGATTCGGGGATCGCAAGACCTTTGCAAAACTCGCATTCGCGGTCTAACCGCTTCTCCGCTCATCCCCGCGAAAGTACACCCTCGCGAAGGCGGGGGCGGGGACGGGGACAGAGGTTCTCTAATGCTCTGGATTCCCGCTTTCGCGGGAATGAGCGGAGAAGGACCTGCCGAAGGACCGAAAGGCTTGTGTTCGTGACGCGAAGCATCGAGACCGACGTGCTGATCGTCGGCGGCGGCCCGGTCGGATTGACGCTCGCGATGGACCTCGCGCAGCGCGGCATCGAGGTCACGGTGCTGGAGCTGCGTCGGCGCGGCGAGCCGCCGAACGTCAAATGCAACCATGTCGCGGCGCGCTCCATGGAGCTGTTCCGCCGGCTGGGCGTCGCTCGAAAGCTGCGCGACACGGGGCTTCCCGCCGATTATCCGAACGACATTTCGTTCAGGACCACCATGCTGGGCATGGAGCTTACGCGCATACCCATTCCGTGCCGGCGCGACCGCTATACCGCCAAGGGCGGTCCGGACACCTGGTGGCCGACGCCCGAGCCGCCGCACCGTATCAACCAGATCTTTCTGGAGCCCATCCTCTTCGAGCATGCTTCGAGGGTCGATCGCGTCACCATCCGCAACAGGGTCGCGTTCGAGGAGCTCTCGCGGAACGAGACGGGAGTCACCGCGCGGGCGCGAGACCTCGATAGCGGAGAGGTATTCGCCGTCGCGGCGAAATACCTCATCGGCTGCGACGGCGGCAAATCGGAAGTGCGCCGCCGGATCGGCGCGAGGCTCGTGGGCGATGCGGTCGTGCAGCGCGTGCAGTCGAGCTATGTCCGTGCGCCCAGACTGCTGTCGATGCAGGCGGGACCGCCGGCCTGGGTGAACATCTCGCTCAACCCGCGCCGCAGCGGCAGCGTCTATGCCATCGATGGGCGCGAAACCTTCCTCATCCACAATTACCTGCGCGAGGAGGAGGCCGATTTCGACAGCGTCGATCGCGACTGGGCGATCCGGGCCATCCTCGGCGTGGGCAGGGATTTCGACTACGAGATCATCACCAAGGAAGATTGGTTCGGACGCAGGCTCGTGGCCGACAAGTTCCGCGACGGCCGGGTCTTCCTCTGCGGAGACGCGGCTCATCTATGGGTGCCCTATGCGGGCTACGGCATGAATGCGGGCCTCGCCGACGCCGCCGATCTCGCCTGGCTCTTGGCGGCGCAGCTCAACGGCTGGGGTGCCCCCGCCATCATGGATGCCTATGCGAGCGAGCGCCAGCCGATCACCGAGCAGGTCTCCTATTTCGCCATGAACCACGCCCATGCCATGGCCAGGCAGCGCGGCGCTGTTCCCCCCGAGATCGAGGACGACACGCCGCAGGGCACCGCCGCGCGAGCCGAGCTCGGTCGCACCGCTTACGAGCTCAACGTCCAGCAATATTGCTGCGGCGGGCTGAATTTCGGCTATTACTACGACAATTCGCCGATCATCGCCTATGACGGCGAGAAGCAGCCAGCCTATTCGATGGCCGACTTCGCCCCCTCGACCGTGCCGGGCTGCCGCACGCCGCATATCTGGCTTAAGGACGGGACCTCGCTCTACGACGCGCTCGGGCCCGAATACACGCTGCTGCGCTTCGATCCGGCGGTCGCGGTCGAGCCCATCGTCGAGGCGGCGCGATCGCGTCGCCTGCCGCTCGCGCTTCTCGACATCGCTTCCGCCGAAGCCCGTGGCGTCTACAAGGAAGCGCTCGTGCTGTCGCGGCCCGACCGGCATGTCGCCTGGCGGGGCGATGCGCCGCCGGCCGATCCCTTGGCGCTGATCGATCTCGTGCGCGGGGCCTGCGGATCGCGGGCTTCCAGCCCGCTCCCTGCATCTCGGGCTTCCGGTGGATGAAATCAGACGCTTGGTGCCCGCCGATGAAGGACCGGAATCGACCCACAGCAGCCTTTGGAGGTGAGTAAGAAGAACGGCCTCTCGACCCGAAGCGGATATGACGCGTGCGGTGTCGGGATCCGTCGAAGGGAACAGTCACTCGGCCTTGCCCGGGCGCTTGAGTAGGCTGTGGAACGGACTCTCGCCTAGCTTGCGACGGCATTTTTTCGGCGTTGGGGTCCCGACTTCCATTCAGGTCCTGAGGCGCGAGATGATGCTGTCCAACGCCTTGATCGCCCTTGCTCTGTCCAGCCTTCGCAAGTCGAGGAGGATTCTCAGCCCGTCTTGCTCTTCACGGATCACCTTGCCCTGCCCGACCACGTCGTCGATGCGCTCAAGGACCTTGTAGTTTCGCACCGGCTTGGCGATGCCCTTCGCGTGTATGGGATCGCGCTCCTCGGCCAGGATCATCTCCTTGACCAGGAAATAGGTCTCGTGGCTCATGAGAATGCTGCCGAGCTCGGCATGCGACTGCAACCGGGAGGCGAGATTCACTTCGCCGCCGATGATGGTGTAGTCCATGCGGTCCTCGCTGCCGAAATTGCCGACGGTGCAATAGCCCGTGTTGATGCCGATCCGAAGCTGGAACGGCTTCTGCAACCCGGCATCGCGCCACTCCGCCTGCAATTCGCGCATCCGCCGCTGCATCGAGATGGCCATGTTGACGCAGGCTATTGCATCCTCCTTGACGCCTTTCGTCTCCGGATCCCCAAAAAAGGCGAGGAACGCGTCGCCGATGTACTTGTCGATGGTCGCGCCGTGCTCCAGGGCGATCTTCGACATCTCAGTCAGGTAGTGGTTGAGGACACTGGTGAGCTCCTCCGATTCGAGATCGTCCGTCGTCGCGGTGAAATCCGCGATGTCGGAAAAGAATATGGTCAGCTTCTTGCGGCTCGAGGCGATTTCGACCTTTTGCGAGCCCGAGAATATCGATGAGTAGACCTGGGGTGATAAGTACTTCGACAGCTTCGTCGATAAGGCTTCCAGCGCCTTATTCTTCTCGGTCACGAGCTCTTTGGCTAGCTCCGCCTCGCGCCCGGCCTCGCGGATCTTCTCTTCGGCCCGCTTGATCTTCGTGATGTTGGTGTATACGGCGACCGTTCCGCCCTCTGTCGTCCTGCGCTCGTTGATTTGAACCCAGCGGCCGTTGGCGCGGCGCTGGACGTGCGGCTTGCCCGGTTGCCTGTGCTTCGCCAACCGCTCGGCAACCCACTCGTCGACCCGTCCTTTCGCGTCCTCGACGAGGCCTTGTTCCGCCGCCCCGCGGATGAGCGTTTCGTACAGCGTGCCCGGCGCCGGCGTGCCGAGTCCGGGATAGAGAAGCTCGCCATAGGTGCTGTTGCAGACGATCAGCCGGTCCTCCGCGTCGTACAACGAAAACCCTTCCGAAATCGACTCGATCGCGTCCATCAGGCGCTGCTCGCTGCGCCGGAAAGCATTCTCCGCCTCTTTGCGCGCGGTCACATTGCTCCACGAACCAACGACTTCGAGGGGCTGGCCGTCTTTGTCACGGATTAATTGCTGCGCGTCGTTCACCCAACAATAGGTGCCGTCCTTCATGAGAAATCGGTACTCGACTGTGTGGCGGCCTTTCTTGAACAGCTGCACGGACTCGGCTTCCACTGCGGCGAGGTCGTCAGCGTGCACGCGCTCACGCCAAAAATCGGCATTCTCCAGGTACTCGCGAGGCTCGTATCCGAGCAGGCTTTTGATGTTCTCACTCACGATG
>JBIOEJ010000204.1:0-7317 GCA_044445965.1 Hyphomicrobiales bacterium | reverse complement strand
GCGCAGCAGCGCTCGCAACGGGAACAGGATGGCAGCGAGGTCAAATCCGTCGAACTGGAACGCCTGACAGCGGAAGGCCAGACGCTCATCGAACGGCGCAACGCGTTCGAGCTGATGCGCGACCAGGCCGCGGACCAATTCGAGCACCACACCCATTCAACCTGGCGGCCACGCAACGGGTCGAAGGTCAACCATCGCAATCTGACCTCCGCGATGATCGACAGCCGCGACTTCCTGGCGGCGAAGAAGCGCGCGGCGAACCAAGTGCTCCTCCCCCCGGGTCCGAAGGTCGCACTCACCGGCGGGCTCGACTTCAACGATCACCGGCTGGTCTGGGCGAAGCTCGATCAGGTCCACGCCAAGCACCCGGACATGGTGCTGCTGCATGGCGGATCGCCAAAGGGCGCCGAGCTGATTGCCGCCAAATGGGCCGACAATCGCAAGGTCCCGCAAATCGCCTTCAAACCCGACTGGACGAAGCACGCCAAGGCCGCGCCGTTCAAGCGCAACGATGCGATGGTGGAGACCCTGCCGATCGGCGTTCTGCACTTCCCGGGCACCGGCATCCAGGACAACCTCGCCGACAAGGCGAAGAAGCTCGGCATCCCGGTCTGGAAGTTCGGCGGCGCGTGAGCGCCGCCTTTTCTCAATACGTATTGACGTCGAACCGCAAAGGCGGATCACCGGCTTTCCGCAAGACCGCCTTTCAGTCTGGTTCACCCGTCACCGCGATCCGGGCCGCGCGAGCGTAGTGCGCTAACTCCGTATCATTCTCGATCATGCCGTCGAGCAGCGCCTTCATATCGCTCTGATCGGACGCCGATTGAAACGGCCCCGGCTGCCGCTCGATCGCCAGTACCGCAATGGCGAGCGCCTTCTTCACCAGGTGCAGGTCGCGTCCCGTAAATTCCGCCATGCCGCATGCCTCAACCATCATGTCGACTCGTAAGCACACCTTAGCCGATCGGCCAGCGCACCGTGAGGACAACGAGGTTCCATGCATTGTCCGCGACGGCCTTTGAGTGGCGGCTCCTGCCGGCGGGCGCCACCCCGCGTCTATCAGCGCTGATCCTTGGTCCGGCCGAGGGCCTGACGCCATCAACCCGTAAAGGGTCGGCTTACGCGAAGCGTGCCGCCGCTGCGTCTTCGCCTTCGCGGTGATTGCGGCCCTCGGCCGAACACATCGGGCGCCTGTCGCGCGGGGATGGTCCCCGCCTCAGCACAGGAGCCGGATCAATGTCTCAAGCCCTCGCATTCGCTAACGGCTGGAACCTCGCCATCACTCTCATGGTCTGCGTCGTCGTCTTTCATGCTGACGCTGGCAACTTCGGCGTCATGCTGGCCGCCGAATATGACGGCGATCCCGCCGCCGTCATCCACGAATTCGACCCCTTCCAGCGATGAAGGGGCGCATCCCCACGCAAGCTGGACCGCACAGGGCCAGCGGGATTTCCGCTCCCGCTGGCGCCTGTTTGCGGTTATACTCACGGTCGCGCCGTGGTGGTGGTGGAAGGCGCGACCGTCAGACCTTTATCTCACGGAGTACACCGCCATGATCATCTTCGGACCACTCCTCGTCATCGTCGGCATCGGCTTTATCTGCTGGCTGCTGTTCACCCTCGCTGTCTTTGCGCTGCCGTTTTTCGCCGGTCTGACGATCGGCATCTGGGCCTTTCACACGGGGGCCGGCGTGCTCGGCGGCATTGCCGTAGGTCTTGTAGCCGGCGGCGTCACCTTTGGCCTTGGCCAGCTTGCGCTCGCCGTTGTGCCATGGGCGTGGGCTCGGCTCCTGATCATCCTTCTCTATGTCGCGCCCGCCACCGTCGCTGGCTACAGCGCCACGCATGGAATCGCCCAGATGGCGATGCCTTCACCCACCTGGCAGACGATCTTCGCTGTCATCGGCGCAATCGCCGTCGGCGTCACGGCGTTCGTCCGCTTCACCGGAATGGCCGCGCCCGGACCAGCCGGACAGGGCTTAGCGCGGGGCTGACATCATCACGTCGACGGCCGTTGGGGCGGGCCAGATCACGCATTCCGTATGCTCGCGATCCTCGTCGTCGAACGCGGAGTGAGGGCCGACTGGCGTCGAAGCTCACCCGATAAATCGCAGAGTACCGGGCGTCGTGGCGGGTTGTTGAGGCGAGATGGCCGAGGTGGCGACGTCTTACGGATATGGCCAACGAAGCGCGTGACGGGGCGTGCAGCCGGAGCTTGGTCTCCGAAGCAGGAGATCCGTTGGTGGCCAGGACGGGGGCCGGATTACCGTCGAATTCACTGGCCAGCCTCCGCGGTGACTCGAAAGTCGCCACGTTCCCCTTGATGTCAGCTCTGTCAGGCCGAGCGCACCGAACGGCCTCTTCGATGGGTTGATCTGGCCGAAGGCCGGCTGAAGCCTCGACCGCCTATGGCGCAACAGCGGCGTCAAAACTTTCTTCCCCTGCCGGCTGCGCCGTCATTCCTCGCGAGACAAGAAAGCCCCTCCTTTGCTGTCGAGCCCCTTCGGGGTGCGCCGTCGATCGCCTCCGGCCCTTCGATCACCATCGAGGCCGCAATGGTGCGGGCTCGGAAACAGAGATCAAGGAGAACTACCATGGCGACCATCGGCACCTTCAAGAAGACCGGCTCGAACGAATTCACCGGCGAAATCGTCACCCTCTCGGTCCAGGCCAAGAACGTCCGGATCGTCCCCGAAACCAACCGCTCCGGCGACAACAGCCCCAGCCACCGCGTTTATGTCGGCCGGGTCGAGATCGGCGCCGCCTGGTCCAAGCGCTCCAACGAGGGCCGCGACTATCTGGGCCTCAAGCTCGACGATCCGAGCTTCACCGCCCCGATCTTCGCCAACCTCTTCGACGACGAGGACGGCGAGGGCTACAGCCTGATCTGGTCCCGCCCCAACGGCCGCCGGAGCGACTGACCCCGCCTACAATGCCCCGTCCGGCTGGTCCGGGCGGGGCATCGCTTCTATTTTGCGAGGGTTCCTCGACCGCCGTCGGCCCAGGTCGAACCCAGAGGCGCACGGCGCGAAGACGCTATTCTTGAGGCTCGGCCGAGACCGCCGAGTCGCCTTTTCGATGAGGACCTCGCACCAACTCGGCCGCCTCAGCCTCCAGCGCTTCTGCTACCTGACCCAGCACCGTGACGCTCGCCGACACGTCGGCGCGCTCGATCGCGCCAATGTACCGGGCGCTCAACCCGGCCCGTTCGGCCAACTCCTCTTGCGTCATTCCTTTCGCATGACGCAACCGACGCAGATTGATCGCCACGACCTCCTTGAGATCCATGGCGACGATGGAGCCGATATCGGAATCATCGTTCCAGGAATGATCGTTCCGATTCGTCCGAGGGTTATGCTATTCATCCCTGGTCCCGAGCGCTCCTGCACCGTCAACTTGAGCAACGTGATGCGCCGTAAGCATCGCGGCGCTGGCTTAATCAGGCGCGAAGTCTGTTAAAATTTGGGGTAAATGAATCCCTACTCCATTGCTTTGATCTCGACGGGGGAAAGATCGCAATGACCGAGGCGCCTTTCTATGACCGGCCGCCGCTTACCGATCGCGTGAACGCCTATGACGAGCAGCATCTGGCGATATACCTTCGGTTGTTGATGGCCGAGGAAGCGGGCGCCGATTGGCGAGAGGTCGTGCTGGTGCTCTTTGGGCTCGATCCAGCGCAAGAGCCCTGCCGCGCCAAAATCGTCCATGAGAGCCACCTGGCGCGCGCCCGCTGGATGACCGAAACCGGCTATCAGCACCTGCTCGAGCCACGGGTGCAGTGAGCCGCCACACGTCTGTTGTACGGGTTGTCGTCGCACGCGATGCAATCATAGGGTCTAGCGCAAAGACCGCGTTTCCGGATGGTCTGAAGCTCCCCGAATAGGGGAGCAAGACGAGAGGAAACGCCATGCCCACAGAGTATTGGCGCTCGCCGGAGACGATCGATCACTTGAATCGCCTCGAACGTCCCGGCTTCGCCGTCGAATTCATGCGTCGCAACGCCGAATACCGGCGCGACTTCGCCCGAATCCAGCGCCAGATCGCGCGCGATCATGTCGATGCGGAGTCCGCTCGTGCGGATTTCGCCCGACGATGGGGGTTGCGGTTTCGCCCACGACCCGAGCATTCCGGTCGGCTCCGAACCCGTCACCTGGCTGCCAGAACTATCGCCCGGCACGCTGCTGCTCGATGCAGCGCCGAGCGGGTTCGCCCCTGTGGCCCTCGACCCATCCCAACTCGGCTCGATTGTCGCTGACCGAACCGATGACGACGGCCGGGAGGTCGTCATCGTCGATGGGTCGGGCGAGCTCCACATCCGGCTCAGCAGCGATCTGGCCGCTCGGCGCCCCATGATTCTCCTGCCTATCGGCGTCGCATCGGTCGATCTTCGGCTCGACGTCGCATCGCGCTTCATACGCCGGCTGAGCGGCCAAACCATCGGCCTTCTCCCCCAGGCTCTGCGACTGACGACGCAACGCAAGCGCCGTCTAGTTCAGCTTCTCCATGCCTTCGACATTCACGACATGGGCGGTGGCCCTCGCGACGTCGCGGAAAAGATCCTGCGCTCGGAACAGGCCCAACTTCCATCGGTCGAGTGGAAAGACTCTCACGCCCGGCGCTCGGCCAACCGTCTGATCCACGACTCGATTGCACTCGTCGAACGCGGCTATCTCAAATTTCTGCGCGGCGGCTGATCAGCCACATACCGGCCTTGAGCGCGCACTGCCCCACCATTCATTCCCGCCTTGCCCGTGACGAATTGGACAATCGTCCGCTCATTGCCGCGTGAGGGGGGACACAATCTTCCGAAAATCTTCGTCCACCCCCAACGCCTGATCCCTCCGCCACCGTGACCTCGACATGCCGCGACTTGGCCGCGGCGCTTCGAGGCAAGACGGAGGCTTCCCATGCTCGACAGATCCGCGCAGCTCGCCGCCCGCTACGTCAGAACCCATGAGGCGGCGCGCATCCTCGGTATCTCGCCGCGCACGCTGGAAAAGTATCGCTGCCACGGCAGCGGCCCAACATTCCGCAAGCTCGGCGGTCGCGTCGTCTATGCGGTGGGCGATCTCGAAGCCTGGGCCGACAAAGCCGCGTGCAATTCGACGTCGGACCCTCGCTATGTCGAGGCCCGCGCCGCGGGCCACGCGCATCGCTGACGCGGCGCTCCTTGATGTCGTCGCGCCGCCTCACCACCGCCAGCGAGCGAAGCAAGCTCGAACCGTTCGTCGTCGCCACCGGCGATGCCAGCCCACGCGATCAGCGCGACCTGATGGAACGGCCGTTCTTCTCCCTCGCCAAGACCAGACGCACGACGCCGATCCTCTACGAAGCCGCCGGCGTTCGCGTCGAGGTCTACGCCGTGCTCGAGCACGGCATGGCGACCATCTGGGACGCCGACGTGCTGATCTGGGCGGCGAGCCAGATCGTCGAGGCCGAGAATCTCGGGTTCAAGACCTCGCGGTTCCTCCGGTTCACACCCTATCAGCTGCTGACCTCCATTGGCCGCCAGACGGGGGCTCGCGACTACAAACTGCTGAAGGGCGCACTCGCCCGCCTGCAGTCGACCGTCATCCGCACCACTATCCGCAGCGGCGAGCATTGGCGCCGTCACCAGTTCTCCTGGATCAACGAGTGGGAGGAATGCACGACGCGCGAGGGCCGCGTCGAGGGCATGGAGTTCGTGCTTCCCGACTGGTTCTACCGCGGCGTCATCGACCGCTCGCTCGTCCTCGCCATCGACCCCGCCTACTTCCGTCTGACGGGCGGCATCGAGCGCTGGCTTTACCGCGTCGCCCGCAAGCATGCCGGCCGCCAGCCGAAGGGTTGGCTGTTCGAGATCGCCCATCTCCACCAGAAGTCCGGCAGCTTGGTGCGCGTCTCGGATTTCGCGCTCCAGATCCGGCGCATCGCCGCGCGCCAGCCGCTGCCCGGCTATCGCCTGCACATCGAGTGGCAGGGCCGCCGCGAGCTACTCCGCATCTTGCCGGCCCACTTATCCACAGTCCCTGTGGATGGCGCTGTGGAAACGCTCGGGACTTCGCACGCAAACGGTATCGGGACTCCGCACGCAGCCCTATCGGGACTTCGCACGCACGAACCGCAGCTAACACTTTGGCCGGAAACCGCGATTCCGGGCCTTAACTTAGAGTCTAACTCAGAATCTAACTCTTGTAGTGGGCCCGCGCGATCTGCGGATAAGCGCGCCACCACCGATGCGCGGACCTCCGAACCACCAGCACGACAGCCGTCGCTGCCCTTCAGCCGCAAGCCGGGAGGGAAGCGATGATCGTCGCTCTGCTCAACCAGAAGGGCGGCGTCGGCAAGACCACGCTTGCGCTTCATCTCGCCGGCGAGCTGGCGCTGCACGGCAAGCGCGTCACGCTGATCGATGCCGACCCGCAGGGCTCGGCACTCGATTGGTCGCAGCAGCGGGCGCGGGAGAACGTCTCTCGGCTCTTCGGCGTGGTGGGTCTCGCGCGCGATACGCTCCATCGCGAGGCGCCGGAGATCGCGCGCACCGCGGATCACGTCGTCATTGACGGACCGCCGCGTGTCGCGGGGCTGATGCGCTCGGCGCTCTTAGCCGCCGACCTCGTGCTGATCCCCGTACAGCCGTCGCCCTTCGACGGCTGGGCCTCGGCCGAGATGCTCGAGCTGCTGCGCGAAGCGCGCATCTATCGCCCGCAGATCGCGGCGCGCTTCGTGCTGAACCGCTGCGCGGCCCGCACGATCATCGCTCGCGAGACGGCCGAAACGCTCGCCGATCACGATCCGCCGGTGCTCACCAGCACCATCGGCCAGCGCGTCATCTTCGCCGACGCCGCACAGTCCGGCCGGCTCGTCTTCGAACTTGCCGAGCAGAGCGCTGCGGCCCGCGAGATCGCCGCGCTCGCCGTCGAAATCGCGAGGATCGCGCCATGAGCGAGCGTGGCGCCCGACGCGGCTTCGCCGCCCGGCCTGGTGATGCCGAGAGCCGGATCAAGACGCCTGACGCCTCAAGCCGTCGCGGTGACGAGCCCTCCGCCTTCACCGCGCGCCTGACGATCGACGTCACGCCGGCGCTGCGCGGCCGCATCAAAGTCGTCGCGTTCCAGCGCGGGATCACCGTCGCCGACATGCTTCGCGACCTCTTCGCGCGCGAATTCCCCGCGGATCCCGGAGAGTCCTCATGAACGACAACGAGCCGTCGCCGCCGCGTGTCGTGCCGCCATCGCATCGGCGCACCGTCGCACTCACCCATGTCGAACTGACCTGGATCGAGAAGAAGATCGAGCACTGGCTACGCTTCGGCCGGCGTGCCGAGGAGAAGATCCTC